>JBNMQI010000078.1:0-9567 GCA_051277905.1 Gammaproteobacteria bacterium
ATCAAGCTGCCGCCGACTTTTATCGGAAATCACTCCAAATAGAGACAACCCAACCAAAGAATTGGATAGCACTAGGCTTATCTGAGGAACACAATGCAAATCTGAAGCAGGCGCTATTAGCTTATCGGTCTGCCAGTAAACAGGGAGGCCTAAACGCAAAATTGACAGAGTTTGTAGAAGAGCGAATTAAAGTACTTGAGACGGTAATCAATTAATGTTTTTTGCTAAAAGAATAAGGCTAGGTGACTTACTCGTAGAAAAAGGGCTGATCACTCAAGATCAACTTAAGTTTGCCTTGTCAGATCAAAAAAAAATGGGAAGAAAGCTGGGCAGCACACTGGTCGAGTTAGGTATGATCGACGAAAATAGCATGCTCAATTTGCTTTCCAGCCAGCTTGGTATTCCGCTCATCGATCTAAACAACTATCACTACAATGATGATATAGCCAAGTTGCTACCTGAGACTATTGCTCGTCGACACCGTGCCATGGTGCTTGATGATCAAGGCAGTGACTACTTAGTTGGTATGGCTGATCCCACTGATATTTATGCGCTTGATGAAATCCAAAGCAAGCTTAGTAAACCAATAAAACAAGCCACGGTTAGTGAAACTGCTCTGCTCGAAAACTTTGACCTGGTCTATCGTCGAACAGAAAAAATTAACGCGTTGGCAGAAGAATTAGGTCAAGACCTATTCAATAGTGCTGGCGATTTAAATGATTTGCTGCAAACCGAAATGACTGACGCACCTGTTGCTCAGTTACTTCGATCTATTTTTGAAGATGCGGTACAAGTTGGCGCATCGGATATTCATATAGAGCCTGATCAAAGAGTGATTCGAATCCGTCAGCGGGTTGATGGTGTTTTACATGAACAAGTCATGAAAGAGACACAGATCGCTCCTGCGGTTGTTGTACGCCTGAAGTTAATGGCCAACCTGAACATATCAGAAAAGCGCTTACCACAGGACGGACGTTTTAATATGGTGGTGAGTAATCGTGAAATTGATGTGCGTATATCGACTATGCCAGTGCAATATGGCGAGTCTGTTGTGATGCGGCTGCTGGATCAAACAAATGGTGCCCTTGACATCGAAAAGATTGGTATGCCGCCAGATTTATTACGTCGTTT
This sequence comes from Gammaproteobacteria bacterium, assembly GCA_051277905.1. Taxonomy (GTDB): domain Bacteria; phylum Pseudomonadota; class Gammaproteobacteria. Next base: position 1,132 of record JBNMQI010000078.1, read on the forward strand.
CCGGAAAAGCTTTCACTTACCCAATGGCATGATACTCGTTACAGGGCCAACCGGTAGTGGCAAATCAACTTCACTGTATGCAGCACTATCAGAACTGAACCAGACTGGGAAAAAAATAATAACGGTGGAAGACCCCGTTGAGTATCGCCTTAGCCGAGTCAATCAGGTCCAAGTGAATACTAAAATAGGTTTAAGTTTTGCTCGAGTTCTACGAGCTGCTCTAAGGCAAGACCCAGACATTATAATGGTTGGTGAGATGCGCGATGCTGAAACAGTGGAAATAGGAGTCAGTGCCGCAATGACAGGTCACTTAGTGTTATCGACGTTGCATACAAATGACACCGTTTCAACTGCCACAAGATTAATGGACATGGGCGTTGAGGGCTACTTATTAGCCAGCACGTTACGCACCATTATTGCTCAACGCTTAGTTCGAAAAATTTGTAAAACTTGCAGTGAAAATTATATTCCAGATACGTTTGAATCAAGCTGGCTAAGAGATATTTTACAAGTGAATGTTTCTGACCATCAATACCAAAAAGGTCGGGGCTGCAAACAATGTGGTGGTGATGGTTATCAGGGACGGATGGGCGTTTATGAATTGCTTGATATAAATGCAGAGTTGGCAGAGGCCTTGAGAAACGGTGACTCCCAAGCCTTTGTAGATGCGGCCATGAATGCTCCAGGCTACGAGCCGCTTATTAGTGTTGCTCATCAGCATGCAGTCACAGGTATGACGACCATCGAAGAAATGCTTCGTCTTGCTGGACAGGTAAAAGAGAATGTTTATGATGCGCCATTAACATTAGATCTGGAGGATTAAATATGCCTAATTACGCCTATAAGGGGCGAGACAGAAGAGGCCAAGGCGTTACTGGTGAAATTGAAGGTGCGAGTAATTCTGCTGTCGCCACCACCTTAATGGATAGTGGTGTGACTCCCATTTCAATCGTTGAAAAAAGAGAACCATTCGATGTATTGGCTCTAGTAAAAGATAAATTTGATCTCTACAGCGTTAGCATCGAAGAACAGCTTATGTTTACCCGGCAAATGAGTGCGCTAATTCGAGCCGGCATACCCATTACACGAGCCATTGCAGGTATTCTGGAGTCAATTGACAACCCGCTACTGATCAAAGCACTGCGTGATATATCAGAACAGCTCGAATCGGGCCGTAACTTGTCTGTCTCCTGTTCGCGCTATCCAAAAGTATTCTCCAACCTCTATATAAGCATGATTCAAGTCGGTGAAAACACAGGCCGACTGGATGAAGCTTTTAGCCAAATGGGCGAATACATCGATCGAAATCGGCGGATATCGAATAATATTTCGACGGCTCTGCGGTATCCAACGACAGTGATGATTGCCATTACTATTGCAATGGTGATTGTGAACTTATTCGTTATTCCACAATTTGCCTCATTTTTTGAAACCAATAATTTAGAGTTGCCTTGGCAAACCTTGTTTTTACTCAACACCTCTAAGTTTTTCATTCATTACTGGGTGCATACTTTGGTTATATTCACGGCTAGCTTTGTCGCTTTTAAACATTATATTAATACGACAGCAGGTAGGCTGTGGTGGGATAAGCTGGTTATTAACATACCTGTCATTGGGGATATTTTACATCGCGCTTTTATGGCGCGTTTCGCTCGCTCTTTCGCAATGGCTTACGGTGCGGGTGTTCCAATTGTTCAGGCGATGGGTGTTATCTCGCGTTCTATTGGAAACGAATACATTTCGAGCCATGTTAATAGAATGAGGGAAGGCATTGAACGTGGCGACACACTGACCCGCACGGCAAGACAAACCGGCATGTTTACCCCCGTGGTTATGCAAATGTTTGCGGTCGGGGAAGAGGCTGGAAACCTTGAGGAAATGATGATATTTGTTGCTGACTTTTATGAAGAAGAAGTCGATTATGATATTAAGACTCTATCCGATAAGCTTGAGCCGCTGATCTATGTTGCGATTGGTGGCATGGTGCTGGTTTTAGCGCTCGGTATTTTTGTACCCATGTGGGATATCACTCAGCTTGCTGGCAGGTGAGCCGTATTTCATTTAGGTCAAGTACCACAGCTTTTCGCTTTGTCGGGTCCATCGTTTTAACATTGATATTGATTGCTATTTTTCTCAACACCGTCAAAAGCCTCAATCAGCGGGTCGGATCCATAGCACATGACAGGGTTATAGATGAATTGGACATTGCGTTGTCCCACTGTTTATACCAAGCAGCAATAGATGGCAAAATGAACGAATTGCCAAGTTGGCATCAAGCCAACCCATTCAAAGTGTTAGCCGGAAAAAGTTACAAGCCGCCGCAAAATTATGTGGGGGAAGTTTTCACTGACAGTGAATTGAAACAGGCCGGCTGGTACTTTAACGTTAATAGTAAAGCCATTTATTTTTGGGATAAAGTGAGGTTGACGCAACGCTACCAATTACAGCTTATTTATCGTGATTTGAATCAAACTGGGCAATTTGAGGCCATTACTGACAAAATTGAGAAATTAGAAATAGTTGTTTTGAAGTAAAGTAGAAAACGCGAGTAGAAGCACATAAAGAGAGGTGATAAAAATACCGCTCTCTATGGGTTTAGTGAAAACTTTTAGTTATTACTAGCCAGTGCAAAGAATAGTAGCAGTCCCATCTGTGGCTGCGGTAACGACTGCTGCATTAACACCTCTGGAATCAGTTATAGAGCAGGCAAAAGTTTTACCTGAAGTGCAAACAGCACCAGCGGCTCCGCCAAAGGTACCACCGCCAGCAATAAATGCATACTTTATGGTGCCAGCGGGTGCGCTACCAGATGCCATTAAACTATCTAATTCAGCTGAAGGTGCGCCTGCTGCCCCCGTGAAACAGTTAGCATTTGCGATTGCAACACCATTACTGGCATTAACTGTTCTTGCGGCGTAATTAATAGCGGCCGCAGAAGATAATTCTCCAGCAATACCCTTCTCCGCTGCATCGGCTGCATCGGCAGACAAATTTTCAAACTTGCCCAGTGCAGTAACACCAAGAATACCAAGTAGAACGATGACAACGACAAGTTCTATAAGTGTAAAGCCAGATTGTGTTTTTTTCATTTTAATTATGCCTTTAAAGAGAATGTGCAGAAAAGTCTTCTATACTGTTGTTATGAGTTTAAGCAATAGATGTCAAAATCTTCATAAATGAATTATTTTTAATAAATCAAATAGTAGATTCAACATGAGTGTAGTTCAGATAAAACGTTTTTCAGGTTTTTCTTTAATTGAGTTAATAGCTGTCATATTGCTTTTAGGCATTTTATCGGTTGTTGCTTTAGGACGACTAGCGACACCTAGCCAGTTTGCGGTAAAAGCCTTTTTCAACGACACCGCCAATGCTATGCGGTTTGCACAAAAGCTAGCGGTGAGTTCGGGCTGCGATATACAAGTCCAAATGACAACAGCAGGTTATAAACTACGGCAAAGTTCAGCTTGTACGGCAGATGACTATGACGATGTGGTCCACGGCTTGCCAGTTAATAACCCCGCCAACAGATCTAATCCCTACGAAAATCTGACCACTGGGTTCATTGTAGGTATGGATCCAATCACAACTCCAATAACCTCTATTGTATTCAATGCTCGTGGTGTACTAGATTCAGGCAGCAATGTTACCTATACCGTGTCGGGTGACGGTACTAGCTTTAGTTTTATAGTGTTTGGGCAAACAGGCTTAGTTGATGTGCTCTAGCCAGCAGCGAGTGAAAGCGCGCGGTTTTACCCTAATAGAGATAATTGTCACGATTGTTGTTTTATCTATTGCGGGTTCTGCTTTAATGAGCGTCTTCACCAGTACGATTCGCACTAGTGCGGATCCTATGATTCAACAACAGGCGATCGCTATTGCCGAAGCCTATATGGAGGAAATATTGTTGAAAGATTTCAGTGATCCAGACGCGAAAACACAGGGCTCTATAGTAACGGAAACAAATAGCAGTGAAGCTGGTGAAACTAGAGTTAATTTTGATGATGTGCAGGATTATAATAGCCTACCAGACGCAGTAGTTAGAGATCAAAATAATAACGTAATTACCCAGTTGTCAGACTATAGCGTAACAGTTAGGGTGTTTGGTGAAGCGCTGGGTATAGCTCCGGATAAAATCTTGGCTGAGGATTCAATGCGAATCGATATTACAGTGAGTCACCCTGCGATTAGCCCCATTGAAATCACCGGTTATCGAACCAACTACTAATGAGGGTCTATCTAAAACAAACAGGGTTTTCGTTAATAGAGTTGATTGTCGTGATCGTTCTTTTAGGTGTGTTGGCGACTGGTGCGGGAATGTTAATTACGACACCGATAGGGGCATATAATGACCAGCTTCGGCGCCAACAGTTGGTCGATCAGGCAGAAATGTCCTTACGTCAAATTACTAAAGATATCCGCAGATCATTGCCTAACAGTCTTCGTTTTAAGGCAATCAATGCGACGGGTGGTTGGGCTTTGGAAATGGCCAATACAGCCAATGGAGCACGCTATCGAGATGAACCGGGTGGAAATTTCAATGAGGCAGATGACATTCTCGATTTTCATACTGAAGATACGGACTTTAACTTTTTGGGCACCACCAATATACTGACTTCAAACACTCCTGCAACACAAGTTCAATTAACTGGCCAGCGACTCGTTATTTATAATACGCAATCAGGTAGTTTTTATACAGACGTAACAGCAACAGGCAACATCGGCATAGTTACTCCAATAGACACCGTTTTGACACTCTCTCAAGACGGCATAGAACAGCATCTCAATATCAACCCAGGGTTTAAGTTTACTGAAAGCTCGCCAGACCAACGGGCTTATTTTATAGATGGCCCCATTAGCTATATCTGTGACCCATCGGCAGGGAAAACCAATATAATTCGGTATAGTGATTATGCATTTCAGAAAGACCAGCCAGATACGTGGTTTACAACGTCACCAATACCAACTTTTAAGTCGGGCGATGTGGTGAAACAGATTTTAGCTTGTGGAATAGGTTACGAGTCGGGCACTGCTCAGCGGGGTGGCATTATTACTATCAATATGACCTTGGGCGATCCATCAGGTGAAGCCATGACTATATTAACTCAAATTCATGTGGAAAATGTACAATGATCTTCATAGAAGGTAGATTATTGTCACAAAAAACACAGCAATCTGGCTTTACGCTTATTACCGCAATATTTTTGCTGGTCGTTGTGGCACTGCTCAGTAGCTATATAGTGACCTTGCGCTCAGTTCAGCAATCAACTGTGATTTATGGTATCCAAGGAGTGCAAGCGATGCAAGCAGCAAGGACTGGTATTGAGTGGGGTATTTACAAGGCAATACCACCCGGAACACCAGCAACAAACTCAGAATGCAGTGCTTTAAGTCGAGAATTCAAGGGCTCAGGTGCGATAGAAGACTTTAGAATTAATGTCACCTGTATAGAATCACCGGGTCACTTTGAAGGGAGTTTAGAAATTACAGCCTATCGACTAACGTCAATGGCCGAAACAGGAACCTATGGAACATTAGATTATGTTTCGCGTCAATTACAGGCAACAATTTCAATTAAACCACCCTAAATAAAAGCAAGATATATATTAGTGAAATTTAATTCGATGTTGCAGTGACAACCAAATTTTTCATAACTAGCCACTGCAATTTTAATCTTAAAACAGGACCGCAAGATGCCTCCGGAAAGTGCAAAAAAGCCAACGCTGTTGCTTATTGACGATGATTCAATTATAGCCGATAGTTTAGAATACATGCTGAGTGACGATTATCATATCGAGCGTGCGGTTGATCGGCAGACCAGTTTTGAACTGTTAGACCGAGTCGCACATTCGCCAGCACTCGCTTTGGTCGATTTGGGGTTACCACCTGACGTTCACACCCCAGACGAAGGCCTAGCGGTCATTCGTCAGATATCCCAGCTTTATCCATCTACCCGAATCTTGGTGCTATCTGGACAGGATAGTAAACAATACGAGCGCCAGGCAAGTGACGCGGGTGCAGTCGACTTTATCGATAAACCTTGTGATATTGCGCAGATAAAAGTTCGACTAATCAAGCAGATGAAGATCAGTGGCAACAAGACTAATGTGCGCAGTCAATTGATGGGTATTGTGGGCTCCAGTGAACCGATTGAACTATTGAGGATGCAAATCCTCCAGTTAGCCAGCTCACCCTATCCATTGCTAATAGAAGGCGAATCCGGCAGTGGCAAAGAAGTGGTTGCTAGGAACCTACACTTATGTAGTTCACGTCATAGTCAGTCTTTCTTAACTTTGAATTGTGCGGCATTTAATGGAGAATTGCTCGAATCGCAATTGTTTGGTCACACAAAAGGCGCCTTCACCGGCGCAACGGACACGAAAAAAGGGTTCTTTGAAGAAGCGGGTACGGGGACTTTGCTATTGGACGAAGTGGCTGACCTGCCGCTTGATTTACAAGCCAAGTTACTCCGAGTGCTAGAGGATGGCGAGTATTATCGACTAGGCGAGACTCAGCCTCGATACGCCATCGCCCGAGTTCTAGCGGCGACCAACAAGGATATATTTACTGCGATTGAAAAAGGACTTTTCCGTGAGGATCTTTACCATCGACTGAGCGTTCTAACAATACGTGTTCCGACGTTACGTGAAAGGAGTGATGATAAGTTTGAGCTACTCGATTACTATAAGCAGCAAGTGAGTGAGCAGGTATCAACGTTTCATCTTGACGAAGGTGCATTGAAGGTTTGGGGTGAATATGCTTTTCCCGGAAATGTGCGAGAATTAAGAAATATAGCGATAAGACTGTCGGCGAAGTATCCAGGCCAACCAATAAAGCGGGAAGTTTTGGAGTTAGAGATGACAGGACTACAAAGAAACCTGAATGAAAAAATAAGTGATAACTGGCTTAGGAACAGGCTGAATGAAGATGGATTTCAGCTTGATCAAATGTTGAGGTCAGTTGAAAAAGAAGTAATAAAAATTGCAATGTCTGATCACAATGGCAATATGAGTAAGGTAGCTGAAATGCTGGGAATTAACCGTACAACGCTCTATGGAAGAATGGGTAGAATGGAGCCTAAGGACTCAACGGGACCTATTACAGAGGCATTGATTAGCTGCAAGGTAAAGGCGACTCATGAAATTATCTAGCTCTCACGTGTTTAATTAGTCGATTAGAATTTATCAATACTTCGCTACAGATTTAATTGTAATTGCTACATCACCATGCACTGGGAGTAACCTACAGGTACGCTCTTTGTATACAGAACTTCCTCTCGATTTTAACTAATCAGATTATCTTAATCAGTTGATGTCTATGAAGCATATATTAATCTATTTGATGGCTTTAGACCTGCAGATATGACCAATAAAATAATGAAGATAAAAGTTAATCAATCACTCGCTTATTAAAGGCAGGAAAAAGCGCTTCAAAATAATTAATACAGGCACTTATTGTCTCGTGTAGTCTTAAACTTACAATAATTAGTGAAATAGTGTATATCAGAAAAACATGTCATCAGTAATAAACATACTATACTTGTCCTTATTAAATTGCAAAATGGGTGTTTAAAAGATCGATTAGGACACGTTTTTAATAAGTCTTTTTAACTTAGAATAAAATCTAATTATAGTTAGTAGTTAAACAGGAGGAGGTCTGCCTTGATAGAGAAAATAGGAGAGTTTTTGTAGCGAAAACACAGAGGATTGAAAAAGCATAAAATAGAAATTAAGAAATAATAAATTCTGTATATACAGCCCTGTAATTTAGAAAGAATGGAGATGCCTTTAAGCCTGACTTAAAGGTGCATTTTTAAAAGTACCCTAAAATAATGTATGAAGAATATTTCGGTTTAAATCGGCCACCATTCAAGATAACGCCTGATACTAGCCTTTTTTTTGGCGGGGGAAAACGTGGCGATATCTTGGGCGCTCTGGTCTATGCCGTCCATAGAGGGGAAGGTATTGTCAAAGTTGTGGGTGAAGTTGGAAGCGGTAAAACCATGCTGTGTCGGATGTTGCAACAAGAACTTCCAAAATCAGTAGAGATTATTTATATTGCCAATCCGAGCGTTTCTGCCGAGGACATACTTTTTGTTATGGCCCACGAGTTAGAATTGCTCGTTCCCAATCAAGCTACCAAACATCAGGTCATGCATATGTTGCAGGATTACTTAGTGCAGCGGCATGTGGAAAATAAACAGGTCGTACTATTCATCGAAGAAGCACAGGGCATGCCCTTAGACACGCTGGAAGAAATACGCTTATTATCTAACTTAGAAACAGATCAAAATAAGCTATTACAAATAATTTTATTTGGTCAGCCAGAGCTAGATGAAAACCTTGCATTAAAGTCGATTCGACAGCTACGTGAAAGAATTACTCATACATTCAACCTTTTACCCTTATCTACTGAAGAAGTTCATTTGTATCTTAATTT
>JBNMQI010000079.1:0-9544 GCA_051277905.1 Gammaproteobacteria bacterium
ATATTTATATTTGTAATGACAAGGCTATTATTAAAGAAGGAGAATGTGTCTGTTAGGTTACTTCTTTTAGAGGGGTGTAAGGCAGGGTGGCGCATTCAACAAATATTCGTTTTGTGCAGTTAGCACAGATATTTCTATCGAGTTTTTTAAAAATACCTGATATCGCTTCATCTTTAGAATCGAAAAAATTTCCGGGCTTCAATTCTTCTGTATAGCCGCCTTTATCCAATACTTTAGCGGCGCTGTATTTCAAGCGATATAGATACAAATCGCCGCCCATCTTTCTCCTTTCCATAGCTTCATTCAAAAGTAACTCTGCACCGGCAACATCAACTTGATTAATGCCTTTAGTTAACAAAAATAAATGCTTCTGCTCGGGGTAATGCTCTCGGTAACGTCTGAGCAATTCAGTGACATGAGAAACAGAACCAAAATAAAGTGAATCCTCCAAGCGTAGAATTTTCAACTGTGGGCACTCAACTGATAAAGAGGCTGGGATGAATTTACGTCTAGCACTTTCACCATTAGGCACCCTTGGTTGTAACTTGGGTTTCGAGGTTTTTCGTAGGTATATCATTAACGAAAGAATAACCCCGAGTAAAATGGCAAATTCCAGATCCAGCAATAGCGTGCTGAAGAATGTTATTAAGAGTATTGCGGCCTCTTTTCTATCGGCAGTCATTATTTTACGTATTTGACTGAAATTAATCAGACGCCATGCGACATGGATTAGTAAGCCAGCTATAGCTGCCTCGGGCAGATAAGTAGCCATGTCAGCGACCACTAATACAATTAATATCAGTAATGCACCGGATAATATTGCTGCTAGAGGTGAACGAGCGCCAGCCTCGAAATTGGCACCGGTGCGGTTAAATGAACCAGTTGAGACATAAGATGAAAAAAAGCTGCCTACAATATTGGAAAGGCCTTGGCCTATAAATTCTTGGTTACCTTCAATGGGTTGTCCGGAACGGATCGAGATTGAACGAGCGGTCGATACTGATGCGGTGAGTGCAAATAAAGCGGTCGCTAATGCCAGCGGCGCCAGACTTCTCAATGCATCAAGTGAAAATACTGGCATCGAAAGTGGCGGTAATTGTTTTGGCAATGCTTCGACCATTTGAATATGGGTTATAGATTCGCCTAAAAAAGAGTTCAAAATGACAGCAGTGGCACTGCCGACAAATAACGCGATTACCATATAGATACTTCGAAACCTCTTTTGCACGAGTACACCCGTTAATAATGTAATCGTACCAACCAACATGACCATAGGATGAAAGTGATCCCAGGATGACCACAGGTACTCAACAGTATCAACCCAGTGGTAGTGCTCGACTGCATCGAGACCAAGAAAGGTTGTCGCCTGTTTTGCCGCTATCAAACAGGCTGCTCCGGCGGAAAAGCCAATAATGACCGTGTTTGATATAAAGTTGACTAACGTACCTAGTCTAGCTAGGCCCATTCCCAGTTGTAAAATACCGACCATAAATGCCAGCGTGATAGCATACGAGATGTACTCAGCACTGCTGGGTAGGGCGAGCGTGCTTAATGACGAAAACATGACAATCGATGCCGCTGTTGTAGGGCCGGACACTAAATGCCAAGAGGAACCAAATAGAGCAGCGATAATGGCTGGGACCATGCTGGTGTATAGGCCATATTCTGGTGGCAATCCAGCTATTGTTGCAAAAGCGACGCCTTGTGGGAAAGCAATAGCAGCGCCGGTCAATCCGGCCATAGCATCTGCTTTGATGGTTTCTGGCGTAAGACGACGGCCCCAACGTAAAAACGGAAACATTCTAATCAGTAGAGAATGGATAGACATTATTTTTGATTGGTGGAGAGCTCAATGTGCAAGCTGAAATGGTATCACTATTGCTTCTTAAAATTATGCTACAACGACAGAAGAGCTGAAAATATCGAGCTGGACTTAGTCAGGCCTATTTTCCTAGCTTGATCGATCGTTATGTATAAAGCGAAAGGGTTCATCATTCAGACGTTAAACGAGGTAGCAGAAATATTACTTACCATCGGAGCGATTGAATCACGTCGGCTGTTTCAGGGTGTAGACCACGCCAAACATAGAATGACTCGGCAGCCTGTTCGACTAGCATTCCCAATCCGTCAATAGCACGTGAGGCTCCATGTTTTTTCGACCATTCTACGAAAGCGGTTGGGGCCGATAGGTTGTACATCATGTCGTAACAGACTGAATTGATGTCAAGCACTTCCTGTGGGATAGGAGGGACTTCTTGATTGAGCCCAGCTGACGTACCATTAATGATCAAGTCAAATTTCTCATTGCTGAGATCGTTGTAGCCACAGGCCTTAATATCTCCAATTGGATGAAATACATCAACTAGCTCTCGTGCCTTATTGACCGTTCGATTCGCGATGGTGATACTAGTCGGGTTCATTGCCAATAAAGGTGCGAGCACACCACGAACAGCGCCACCAGCACCAAGTATTAAGATTTTTCGATGCTCAATGACTACGCTATGATTATTCACTAGGTCGCGCGTTAGTCCGGCACCATCGGTATTGTCGCCGGATATTTTGCTATCACTATTAAAAACAAGCGTATTGACCGCACCTGCATCTTCTGCACGGGGACTTCTTTCGTCACATACTTTCCAAGCTTGTTGCTTAAACGGAACAGTGACGTTGACCCCCTTATAACCCTGTTGTTGCAGCGCCCGCAGTTTCGTTTCAAAGTTATCAATTGGCAGTTCAACTGCGCTATATTCAAGTGCCTGATTGGTTTGTTTGGCAAAAGCATGATGAATCTGAGGTGATTTACTATGCGCAATAGGGTTTCCAACTACGGCGTATTGGTCAAGTAGTGCTGATTGAGCAGTGGAATCTAAAGAAGACAATTATTTTTCCTGTAACCACTCGGCTGCCGCTTTGGCGTAATAAGTCAAAATGCCATTCGCCCCTGCCCGTTTCATTGACATTAAGGCTTCGAGTACACAGGCCTTTTCATCGATCCAGCCCTTTTCGGCCGCTGCTTTGAACATCGCGTATTCACCACTCACTTGGTAAACAAAGGTTGGAAATTTTAACTCCTGACTGACGCGCTGAACAATATCAAGATAGGGCATACCCGGTTTAATCATCACCATATCGGCACCCTCATCAATATCCATACTGACTTCATGAATTGCCTCGTTGCTATTGGCAGGGTCCATCTGAAAGGAATACTTGTTGCTACCACCCAAATTACCCGATGAACCGACCGCATCACGAAAAGGTCCATAGAAACTGGACGCGTATTTTGCTGCATAAGCGAGGATGCGAGTATTAACGAAGCCAGATGATTCTAGTGCTTCGCGTATTACTGCGATTCTACCATCCATCATGTCTGATGGTGCGACAATGTCAGCGCCTGCACGAGCATGTGACAGGGCCTGCTTAACGAGCACTTCGACCGTTGCATCATTAGTCACATAGCCCTCATCATCAAGCAGTCCATCTAGGCCATGACTGGTATAGGGGTCGAGGGCGACATCGGTAATAATCCCCAAATTTGGTGCAGCTTTCTTTATTGCGCTAATTGCTCGCTGAACTAAACCGTTATGATTCCAAGCTTCTGCGGCATCATCACTTTTAGCATCGGTGTTTACGACTGGGAATATAGCCATCGCCGGAATACCCAATCGTTGTACTTCCAAAGCGTCTTCGATGAGTAAGTCGATACTTAACCGGTTGACACCCGGCATAGATTCTATTGCTACGGACTGCTGTTCGCCTTCCATTACAAAAACTGGATAAATAAAGTCGTCAGCCGATAAGCTATTCTCGCGCATTAAACGGCGAGAAAAATCATCTTTACGCATGCGGCGTTTTCTAGTGTAGGGGTAACTGGACACGATTATTGACTCAGGTTTAGACGCTTAATTACGCGCTAGATTAATAAAATAATGGAAGTGTTGCATGAAGTTAACTCCCGACTTGAGAAAAGCTCACGATATCAAGATATTTTTAAATGTCGTGACAGCCAGCGCACTAACCCAATCCACATTTGACTGATTTGGTTATTACTCGGCATGATACCAGAATGCGGCAGCTCCAGTGTAATCACCGGTATTTCGAGGTGAATACCGGCAAAATTACCGAGTGATCCAGGATAAGTGCCCATTAGATTTTTATGTAAATAACCAATTCGACGAGGAGCTTTGTCGCGATCCGGTGCATCATAATCTACTAGTGAGAAAGGGGCATGAACAGCAATAATAACATCGGGCTTGAAGGTCGATATTTCATTAAAAAGCCACTGTGTTTCCGGTTCACTTAAAGGGGCTGGGCCAGGATACCGACGTTTGTTACTGTCAGTTTTCATTTTCCAATGATCAAGTGCTATTTGTTCTTTAGCGCCAGGTGTACTGAAATTACGATTGAGATCAACACCGTTTGCATTTTGTCGCGTATGTTTTTTAAGCAATGCACCATCAGGGTTGAGCAACGGTACAACTCGCCAATGAAATTTGCCCGAATGATATTGTTCTAGTTTATGCATCCATTTGAATACGACACTAATGGAACTCAACTCATCTCCATGAGTACCGCCAATTAATAAAATTCGGCCTAATGGTTTTTTGCCCCCTAATGGCGGATATTCCTTTATCAATATTGGGAATTTTTTGACTGACAATGCGCCCGTTAATGCTAGGTTGAGTTCGCTACACTCTCTTTTACCAACACTGGCCAGTTTGCTAGAAATTGCGTGACAAGCTTGCTCTGAAGACAATGCCAGTGAGTTTGAATTCCCAGCAAGAACAGATGAGGCAAAAACAGCAAGGCAAAAAAATGAATTTTTTGTAATATTCTTGAACAAATGAAGGAGATATTTCATGGCCATATTGTAGCCAGATTTAGCGTGTTAGATAGTGGTTTTGAATGGTATTTAGTGTAGTTTTGGAGACGACTCTAATACATGCCTGACAGACAATAAATAGGGTGCACAGAGGCACCCTATTTTGATTTTTAACTGATTTCTATTTTCCGTAACGCTGACGGAATTTGTCGACCTGCTTTGCAGTTTGCATAATGTGCTGCTTACCAGTGTAAAACGGATGAGATTGGCTCGAAACTTCAAGCTTTATTAATGGATATTCATTACCATCTTCCCACTTAATAGTTTCACGAGTAGGCACAGTAGAACGAGTTAGAATTGCGAAGTCAGACGAAAGGTCCTGAAATACAACAGGGCGATAGTCTGGGTGGATACCTTCTTTCATGATTGGACCTAATTAGGTAAGCATTTTATTGGGCCAGAATTCTGACTGTTTAAAGCCTAAAGTGCAAGTATTTTTTAAATAACACTTAACGATTTTATCAGGCTGCTTGGAGCCAAGAAAATCACTCATAGAATCAAGCCAAAAGCATAGGTCATTTAGGCAAAAATCTTAAAGTGATTTGTCACTAGCACTAGCTAAGAGTTGTTAAAATAATGATTTTTGGCAGTTATCCACAAAATCTGTGGATAACTTTGTGCATAACCTACTTTAAACCATCTGAAGCCCTGATAAACATTGGCCTTTTGTTAGATTAGTCATTTTTTGATCAATTAACGTAATCCTATACAAATCAATGATTTAAAAATAAAATAAGTTTTTTTGCTAAAAGTCTATTGACAAAAAAGGGCGGTCTATTTTGGGTTGTGTATAATTTCTATTTTCGAGTCAAAAAGTAGTTGATTTTTATTTATCTTAGGGTTTAAGAACAGTGTTTGAAGGTCATTTAAGTATTGGAGTCCTCGTTCTGTAGGATAAATACGTTGAGTGTTATATTCCAAAAGGCCTTGTTCTTTAGCCTTATTCAAGAGTGGCAGAATTAAATTGAGTGAGAGGCCTGTATTGTCAGCGAATAACCTCGATTCGAAGCCACCGGTTAGGCGGAGCGTATTCAGCATGAATTCGAATATTAAATCGGCTTCGCTTAAATTGGTCTCACTTAAAATGGCCTGATTGCCCTGAGTTTTGAGATAAGCATTTGGTTGGCGTTGTCTGATGCGTCGAATCACACGGTCTTCTCCCACTAACGTGATCTTTCCGTGCGCACCTGCGCCAATACCGAGATAATCGCCAAATTGCCAATAATTCAGGTTGTGCTGACAGATTTTGTTGTCACGCCCATAGGCTGATATTTCGTATTGAGCGTAACCATGCTCAGCCAGCAATGCTTGGCAGCTGTCTTGCTGATCCCAAGCAAGATCATCGTCAGGCATTTTTTCTGGAGGCCTGTGTTGGAAGAGGGTGTTGGGCTCGATAGTGAGCTGGTAGTGAGATATATGCTCGACTTTAAGTGAAATAGCGGTTCGTAAGTCGGCTTGAGCCTGTTGTAAGGTTTGACTGGGCAAGCCATACATTAAATCTAGGTTAATGTTATTAAACCCAGCATTTCGAGCGGCTTCGAATGCCTGGTGCGCCAAGTCAGAGTCATGGATCCGACCAAGTAACTGCAAATGGTGATCATTAAAACTTTGCACGCCAATGGACAAACGATTAACACCTGACTCTCGATAGGCGCGAAAATTGTTCTTATCAGCACTGCCCGGATTTGACTCCATAGTTATTTCTATATTGGGCGCAAAATTAAGCAACGCTCGAAGTCCTGAGAATAACCGTTCGATAGCATTCCCCGAAAAGAGTGATGGTGTACCACCACCGATGAAGATGGTTTCAATCGTTCTGCCCCAAATTAAAGGTAATTCCTGGGCTAGGTCATTAAGTAATGCGTCGACATATTCATTTTCAGGAATAACATCTGTTTCATGCGAATTAAAATCACAATAGGGGCATTTTTTCTCACACCAAGGCAGGTGAATGTATAAGCCCAGTGGTGGGTTGTTGGTGAATACCATGGTGTTTTACTAGCCTCGAAGCCGGTCAACGAGTTGGCGCAATGCCTGACCTCGATGGCTTAGTTGATTTTTTTCAGCAGCGCTTAACTCTGCGCTAGTGCACCCATTTTGTGGTAAAAAGAAATAAGGATCGTATCCAAATCCGCCATCGCCTTTGGGGTCTAGCTGAATCAAGCCTTCCCAGCTCCCTTCACAAATAACCGGTGAGGGATCAGTTGCGTGGCGCATGTAGACAATAACCGCTCGATATCTAGCCGTGCGTTTAGGTGCGGGTATATCACGTAATTTCTCGACTAATAACGCATTGTTTGACTCAGCGGTGGCATTAGTACCTGAAAAACGGGCGCTATAGACTCCGGGCGCACCATTGAGTGCATCGACTTCAATGCCAGAATCATCTGCCAGTGCTGCAAAACCAGTGTGATGAGCAGCGTTACGGGCTTTGATGATGGCATTTTCGACGAAGGTAGCCCCTGTTTCGGGTACTTCAGGCACGCCAAGAGCTGCTTGTGAGCAAACCTGATATCCCAACGCTTCCAGCAATGCGCTCAATTCGCGAAGCTTTCCCTGATTACCAGAGGCGAGTACCAGCGTTTCCATGTTAATTCCTAGTGGTCATTCATTTAGTTCGATTATGAGATTTAGGCTTGAGTCTGAAGTTCAAAAATTTCTTTAATACCTTTACGTGCCAGTCCTAGCATTGCGGTTAATTGCTCATCACTAAACGAAGCGCCTTCAGCCGTACCTTGAACTTCGATGAATCCACCTTGATTATTCATTACCACATTCATATCGGTTTCAGCTTGACTGTCCTCTGCATAGTCGAGGTCTAATACAGCTTCTCCGTTATAGATGCCAACTGAAATAGCCGCAATTTGACATTCGATTGGATTTTTCTTCAAAGTGCCATCATCCAACAAGATTTGAATCGCATCGGATAGGGCAATCCAAGCACCTGAAATAGAGGCAGTGCGAGTACCGCCATCGGCTTGAATGACATCACAATCGATTGTGATAGTTCTTTCACCTAATTTTTTAGTATCGATCGCAGCACGCAAGGCACGACCAATTAAACGCTGAATTTCCATCGTGCGCCCACCTTGTTTTCCATTGCTGGCTTCTCTGCGCATACGACTACCGGTCGAAC
Organism: Gammaproteobacteria bacterium; assembly: GCA_051277905.1. GTDB lineage: Bacteria > Pseudomonadota > Gammaproteobacteria. The sequence continues at coordinate 8,016 of JBNMQI010000079.1, forward strand.
GTGGCAACATGCCGTATTCACAAGTTACCCAGCCACTGCCTTTACCTCGTAAAAATCCAGGGACAGAATTTTCGACACTAGCATTGCATAACACTTTGGTGTCACCGGCTTCAATTAGCACAGATCCTTCTGCGTGCTTAGTGTAATTGCGAGTGATCTTGATTTGACGAAGTTCGTCCACTGCTCTGGCACTGGGTCTCATTAGGCGTTCTCCTTAAAAGTAGCACGAATTATACGCATCTAAAAAGCAGACGCGAGCTTATGTAGGGTGAAAAAAACGGGTATTATTAAGGACTAATTTAGTTAAAGAGAATAGTAACGTGTTAAAAAGCATGACAGCCTTTGCCCGAATCCAAGAAACTTGTGACAGTGGATCGTTAACCTGGGAAATTCGTTCCGTCAATCATCGATATTTGGAACCAGGTATAAAACTACCTGAAGATTTCAAAATGCTTGAGACTGATATCCGCAAGCTTATCGCTCAATATCTCGAACGTGGCAAGATCGACATTGGGTTACGTTATAAGTTAGATGAGTCAAGTAAGGGTTCCATCCATTTAAATAGCGACCTAGTGCGTCACTTAGCTGAGGTTCAACAGTCGGTGCTTGATATTGTTCATGAAGGTCAAAAATTATCGGTCTCCAATATTCTTAGTTGGCCAGGCGTTATTACCGATCAACAAAAAGACTTGTCGCCGCTGATTAGCATCGCGCTCAGTAGTTTGGAAAAGGCGCTTATACAACTGATTGAAACACGTGAAACCGAAGGCAAAGCACTAGGAGAAATGATTACCACTCGTTGCGAGCAAATTAGCGAAATCGTCAAGCAATTGCGCTTACATCGTCCTGCAATGGTGATCGCCATGCACGAAAAGTGGAAAGCGAACCTGAACGACAAGTTGCATCAATGGGCCGAATCAGCCAACGAAAGCCGACTAGAGCAAGAACTTGCAATTTTGGTTCAAAAGCTCGATGTGGACGAAGAGCTCGACCGACTCGATACGCACATTGCCGAAGTCACCAACGTGCTAAAACGAAATGAAGCCGTCGGCCGCCGGCTCGACTTTTTAATGCAGGAGCTCAATCGCGAAGCGAACACCTTATCGTCCAAATCACAAGATAGCATTAGCACGCAATGGTCGGTAGATTTGAAAGTGTTAATCGAGCAGATGCGAGAGCAAGTCCAAAATATTGAATAATGAGCATTAGCGCATGAACATTGGTCAACAAATGCAGGCGCTTTATAGTCGTTTCGGTGATATTGACGAAGTGACGATAGAGCTGCATAAAGAGTTATTAGCGATCAATATTCACAATCGTGCCGCAGAAGGGACTGTATTTTTGCAAGGCGCGCAACTGAGTCAATATCAACCATATAAAGAACCGCCTGTTATTTGGCTAAGTCCTGAATGTGAATACAAGGTTGGCTCGCCATTGCGAGGTGGCATTCCAATTTGTTGGCCGTGGTTTGGTGCATTAGATAAAAACCCAGAGCTTATTCAGCAGCAAGTCTCTTCAAATATTGAGCA
>JBNMQI010000080.1:0-9426 GCA_051277905.1 Gammaproteobacteria bacterium
GCTGTCACACGGTAAGGGTAAAACTTGGGGTGGCACTAACGCAGCTAGTCGCCAATTTATTCAGATTGATATTGCACCAACTGAAATGGATAGTAATGTACCTATTGCAGCACCGTTGGTTGGTGACATTGGCTCTTGCGTGCAGGCATTGTCGGCAGGCATGGGCACGACCTTTGCTAAACCACCCGCAGAGTGGACGACTGAGGTGTATGCGCGCACCAGCAAAAACATCATCAAGATGGAAGAAAAGTTAAAGCTCAATCCAACGCCCATGAACTTTCAAAGTGCTCTGAGCGTTATCAGAAAGCAAATCAAGGCTCGCCCCGATGCCTATTTAGTCAATGAAGGCGCGAATACGCTGGATTTTGCCCGTTCTATCGTCAATATGTACGAACCACGAAAACGACTCGACGTAGGTACTTGGGGCATTATGGGTATTGGCATGGGTTTTGCTGTTGCTGCTGCTGTGGTGACAGGTAAGCCAGTCATTGCTGTCGAGGGGGACAGTGCCTTTGGTTTTAGCGGCATGGAAGTCGAAACTATCTGTCGATACAACTTGCCGGTCTGCGTTGTTGTGTTCAATAATAATGGCATATACAAAGGAATCGATAAGAATAGCAGTGGCAGTACTGATCCAGCGCCAACCGTCTTCGTCAAAAACGCACGTTACGAAATGATGATGCAAGCCTTTGGCGGTGTTGGTGTTGTTGCCAATACACCCGCCGATTTAGAAAAAGCACTGACCGAGGCCGTTGCTTCTGGTAGACCTACATTAATCAATGCCATTATTGATGAAACTGCTGGTACCGAGAGCGGGCGTATTACCAGTTTGAATCCTACCAGCGGTGCAACTAAGAAATAATTTGGCGGCTTAATTTTTCAACAAGGAAATAACCATGAGAGACACAACGTTTGCAGGCATCAAACTCTTTGATCTTATTCTACGTGCACGCCGGTTTGGCTTGTGAGTGGGTTGCCGATATGACTGCACGTGACTGTTTCAATTGAAGGGTTATGATTAAATTTAACAATAACGTATTTCACACAATCAATTACTAATAGAGGTTACTAATGTCTAAAGCACTAGACGGAGTCAGAATACTCGATTTTACTCACGTACAATCTGGACCAACTTGCACGCAATTACTCGCCTGGATGGGTGCCGATGTAATCAAAGTCGAACGCCCTGGTGTTGGTGATGCAACCAGAAAGCAACTAGCTGATGTGGAAGGTGCCGACAGTTTATATTTTACAATGCTCAACCACAACAAACGGTCTCTTACATTAAATTCTAAGAACGAAACAGGCAAAGAAGTTTTAGAACGTCTGGTTAAAAAATGTGATGTGTTAGTTGAAAATTTTGCACCGGGTGCACTCGATCGAATGGGATTTAGTTGGGAACGTATTCAAGAGCTAAACCCAAAAATGATAATGGCTTCGGTAAAAGGTTTCGGTCCAGGACCTTATGAAGATTGTAAGGTTTATGAGAATGTGGCCCAATGTGCCGGTGGCTCTGCTTCAACAACAGGCTTTCGTGATGGGCCACCATTAGTAACTGGCGCTCAAATTGGCGACTCAGGTACTGGTTTGCATTTGGCATTAGGGATTACTGCCGCATTGTTGCAACGAGCGAATACCGGAAGAGGCCAGCTAGTACAGGCACCAATGCAAGATTCGGTACTTAACTTATGCCGTGTAAAATTACGTGACCAACAACGTTTGGATACTGGACCACTGAAAGAGTACTCACAGTACGGTGAAAACGTTGAGTTTGGCGATTCAACACCCAGAGCAGGAAATGATTCAGGGGGCGGGCAACCAGGTCGAATTCTCAAGTGTAAGGGTTGGGAGATTGATCCTAATGCGTATACTTATTTCATTACTCAGGCAGCGGTCTGGCCGAAAATTTGTGATGTAGTCGGAAAGCCAGAATGGAAGGAAGACCCTGATTATGCAACGCCACCGTCCAGATTAAGTCGACTAAATGAAATCTTTGATGAGATTGAAAACTGGACCATGACCAAAACAAAATTTGAGGTAATGGAACTGTGTAATCCTCATGATATTCCAGTCGGTCCAATCCTTTCCATGAAAGAAATTTCAGAAGATGTTTCATTGCGAAAATCAGGAACAATAGTTGAAGTGGATCATCCCGAACGAGGTAAGTACCTAACAGTGGGTTGTCCTATAAAATTCTCTGATTCTTCAGTTGAAGTAACGCGTTCGCCGTTACTTGGTGAGCACACTGACGAAATCTTATCTGACGTTCTGGGTTATGATGCTGACGAAATTGCTGCCATTAGAGCATCTGGCGCAGTTTAAACTAGAAAAATATAGGAGTTAATAATGCGAATTGTAGTCCATGGACAGCAGGCTTTTGGCCGAGCAGTTTTAGAAAAATTACTGGAACGAAACGAAGATATAGTTGCAGTTTGTACGGCGCCAGATAAAGAAGGTAAACCGATGGATCCTTTGAAAGAGCTTGCGCTCGAGAAAGGATTAACGGTGCATCAACCTGCTTCTTGGAAAACACCTGAAGCGTTAGAGTTGATGCAATCCTTTGATGCTGATATTTGTATTATGGCTTATGTTTTACTATTTGTTCCACAGCCAGTGCTTGACGCACCAAAGCAAGGATCATTTCAGTATCACCCATCGTTATTACCCATGCACAGAGGCCCATCTTCCATTAACTGGCCAATTGCATTGGGTGCTGAACAAACCGGTCTAACCATATTCTGGCCAAATGAAGGTCTTGATGAAGGGCCTATTCTGTTGCAGAAATGTTGTGATATTGGACCCGATGAAACACTGGGTGACATCTATTTTAAAAAGCTATATCCAATGGGTGTTGATGCCATGATAGAGGCATTGGATTTAGTAAAAGCAGGTAATGCCCCTCAGATTAAACAAAATCTGGAAGAAGGTAGTTACGAATCCTGGTTTGGACAGCCTCAGGCTGAAATCGAATGGAGACTACCATCAGCTCAAATTTACAATACAATCCGAGCGTCTAACCCTCAACCAGGTGCTTGGACTACCAATAATGGTGTCAAAGTGCAAATTTTTGACAGTAAATTAGTTGACTCTGCAAAAGGTAAACCAGGGGCAGTATTAAGATCGGATGATAAAGGACTTGTTATTGCAACGGGTGATGATAGAGGTATTCTGATATCTAGAGTTCGTCCTGAGGGTGAAGGGAAAATCAGTGCTTCTGACTATGCGTCTGCTTGTCAATTAAGTGTAGGCGGAGTGCTTGGCTCTTAGGCCTAATACACGTATGGTTTGTGTTGATAATTAGCGGTTGCCAAATGCTGTAATAGTGAGGTCAGCTGTAGATTAAAGCTGTATTACTTATAATGTCGGATCAATCCGGTGTTACTTAAAATTGATTGATACGTTGGCAAATAGATCAGCGAAGTCGGAGTGTTTTCATGAAAGTATGTGTTGTTGGAGCTGGTGCAATTGGCGGCTATATGGGTGTTCAAATTGCAGCACAAGGACATGATGTATCGTTAATCGCTAGAGGACCCCACTTAGCTGCGATTAAGGCCAATGGTTTAACACTACGTAAGGATGGTCAGGAAACGAACGTCCGTAACGTATTTGCAACGAGTGATATGACCGAATGTGGTCCACAGGATATTGTGTTACTCGCGTTAAAATCCCATCAAATTGTTCCTGTACTGGATGATCTTAAAACTTTATTTGGCCCAGATACTGTGATGGTCGCATTGCAAAATGGAATTCCTTGGTGGTACTTTCAAGGTAACGGTGGCGATTATGAAAACCGTATTGTAGAAACAGTTGATCCCGGTGGCTCTTTAGCAAAAGGCATTGATCCTAAAAGAATTATAGGTTGTATTGCCTATCCTGCCGCTTCAATATCAGAGCCGGGTGTCATTGAACATGTTGAAGGTGATAAGTTTCCTGTTGGAGAGCTAGATGGTAGTAAATCTGAACGCTTACAAACAGTTTCTAAACTATTTGAAGCGTGTGGTTTTAAGTCTCGAATATTAACTGATATTCGGTCTGAGATATGGTTAAAGCTATGGGGTAACTTAACCTTTAATCCCATTAGCTCTTTAACTCACTCTACCCTGGTTGATATATGTCAGGATCCCCTGACGCGAGAACTCGCGACGACAATGATGACCGAAGCACAGAAAATTGCCGAAAAATTGGGCGCTTCATTTCGGGTCACCATCGAAAGACGTATCAACGGCGCGGAAAGTGTTGGTAAGCATAAAACCTCTATGTTACAGGATGTTGAAGCAGGCAAGCCGTTGGAAATTGATGGCATGTTGGGCGTCGTTATCGAATTGGGAGAAATGACGGGTGTTGATACGCCTTCTTTGAAAGCTTTATACGCCTGTGTCAGTCTTTTAAATAAAAAAATCCAAGAAGACTCTGTTTATATTAAAGAGCGTCCTCTCGGAGAATAGTTAAACGCAGATGATTGATGAAGTAATAAAAAGTCAATCAGCTGCCTAAAAACATATCGGAATAAAAACAGTCAAGGTGTGATATTGATTGAAAAAATCCCGCATAAATTTGCGACTAACTCATAGCACTCTAAATGTTAAGTTATGACTATATCGACGTTAGATAATGAAATAATAGGTCCCTGGAATCCAGGTATAAAGTCGACGCTTCCTTCTAACTACCTACCGCTATCAACGATGTTCCGCCCTGAGAATGTCACCACCACTTTTGAAACAGTCACAGAATTGAGTGACTTTACAGGTCTTCCCATCCAGCAGTTGATTCGCTTTCGTGCGGAGAGGCTCGTTGTACACGAATTGCTTATTCGTGTTTCAGCAGATATTTTTGTTTCTGATGGATCAAAGTACGAGGACCTGGGTGTCAACTTTCGAAAAGTTGTCACAACCCTATTAGATCACTATATTCAACCTTATATGGCGGAAATAACTCATCGCTTTAATGATTTTGAACAGCTAGTAAAATTAGCAGTCGATCATGAGCTATCGCTTGATTTATTCGCTGAATCCGCCATTTCAGTCAGTGTAGAAAAAAAATTTAGTTTTAGAAGTATTTTTAGAACACAAAAAAAGAAACGAAAATCAAACAGTCTTGAATCGGTTGAATTACGTGACCTGCGATTGATTGTCTTGTGGCAACAAAAAGTGTCAGTAACCACTGACCCAATGCAGCAATGTGTTCTTCGAGCCCTGGCGAAAATTGCCAATGCTATTGTGATAAAACATGGCCGATTAATTGGTGAAAGACCATTACTGTTATCGCTAATTACGGGCGAAGTTTGCAACGTACTTGGCAGTAAAATGATTGGTGAAATAATAGCGCCATTGATTAACGATGCGGCAATAAAGGAAGGCTATTTGATATTACCCGCACAGAAGGAACCCGTAATCATCAATATTAAAGGTGCTTCAGCTTCGGGGAAAAGCACCATGCGCCCGTTGCAAAAGAAACACACTCAAGCATTGGATATTAACTGGCATGACTTTGCCCTCATAAGCCCCGACATATGGCGTAAATATCTGCTGGATTATGAATCATTGGGAAAGGCCTATAAATATGCTGGCACATTGGCAGGTGATGAGTTGCCGATTATCGATCATAAGCTCGACCTTTATATCAGCCAAAAGGCGAAACAGGGGAAACTCTCCCATCTTTTAGTTGATCGTTTTCGTTTTGATAGTTTTGCAGCAAGATCTGATGCCAAAGAAGGCAGCAATTTAGTGACCAGATTCGGTCATACCATCTATATGGTATTTGTTGTAACGCCACCAGAAGAGACAGTAGAGCGTTCATGGAAACGAGGTCTTCGGGTAGGGCGATTCAAGGCGGTCGATGACCTATTGGATCACAATATAGAAGCTCTTAAAGGTATACCGGTATTATTTTTTACCTGGGCATTGCGAAAAGATAAATTAGTCTACTGTGAATTCTTGGACAATAGCGTAGATTTTGCAAAACAACCAAAGACGATTGCTTTTGGCGTTAATGATGAGTTATATATTCTGGATATTAAATGCATGATTGATATCAATCGATTTTCGAAACTAAATATTAACGCAGAAAGTTCTAGTCAGGTATATCTTTCCGCAAGCGCTATAGCGCCTGAAGTTAATACTGACTTTCTAGTTAAATGTGCCAAGAAGATACCGACCATTAACTTTGTTGATCGGATATCGTCAAAAATATATGCTTGCGTGGAATCTGGTGAGATAAGTTGGGTGGATACTGAAATACTCTCTCGGGTTCTAGAGGACGAAAACAATAGAATTGGTCTTCTTGCTATTGCGCCTAATCTAATCAAAAGCTTATCCAAAATAGAAAGGCGATCCGCAAAGCTTATGCCTCCTGAAGCCATACGTCATACGATGGGCGACCTCAGTTAGCGCATTTATAAGCAGTGAATAAAACTCAACGATATCGGCGATCCTGAAGAGACAGGTAACGATTATGCTTTTAGACATGTTGACTCTATATAAGATTTATTTCGCAATGATGAAAACTTTAATGACTTGATCTTTAGCTAGAGAGAAATAGAGTATTATTACTAGAGAGGCGCATGCAAGTGTTAACTGAGAAGGTCGCTTTTATTTGAAATTTTTGGGAAAGAGAGTACCCCTCATTTAGAGCAATACTAAATTTACTAAGACTTAATAACCAGCTAAAACATAGCTTAAAAAGCCTTCCCACCGTTCCTTCATCGAATCAATTTTGAAGGAACGGTGGAAAGCGTTTGTTTAAACGTTAAAGTGCGTCGACATTAATGCCAATAGTAATCGCACCAAGACGAGCACTATTAGGACGTGCAACAGTCAAGCTTACCTGAGAGATGTTTATTCCGTCTTCCTCTTCAACAGCATCGATAAAAACTGCATTAGCCGATACTTGGTAAGTTTTTTGCCATTTCGCTTCATCGCCTTGCATTAAATCGCCAGTACCGTTTGTTTGACCAACGTTTAATCCAGCGTTATCCATCACAAAAATCTCTGTGATTACGCCACCAGAAGCTGCTTTGATACCTCGTAAAAATGCAGACAGCTCATTACCCATAATGGATGATATTAAGCTACCCCCACCACGTAATTTTTCTTTACGCCAGCGTTGATCTAAACGATTAATTTCATCTGAACTAATATTAAAGTGATCAATGTTTTGCTGGTCAACGGCTAAGAGTAATTCGTCTGAGGACACCCAGTTACGAATATTGGAATCAATATAACGATTGATTTTATCTTCATGCGAGTTTGCCGCTACAGCAATTGGACTTAGTACAGAGCTACCTATTAATGTAACTAGCACCAAAAATTTATATAAATGTGAAACCATCGTAACCTCCTATTATTATAATTTAAATTGATACGGGTATATTGTATACGATATACCCAAGTGGATTTATACTTTATAAGTTAAACGAACACAAGATCTAAATAGGCGTCTCTGAAATAGACGACAACAGATATCAAATTATCGTTGTGATAGTGCTAAGGTTTAAGTGACAATAAAATATGGGTACATGGCGTGGAAGTATTTTGACCCGGCTGCCCTGACTTAATACCAGCATCATTGGGATTCAGTGACTTTCAAGGTCATACAAGGACGAACTCAAGGTGTCTGGATCGAAGTTGGTCGAATACTAAATTAAAATTAGGCTAACCCTATTGTTGCTGTTGCATTCCATCTTTAGGTAAATCATGCCGCATAATTATCCATCAATGAATTACCCTCAATTGATGGTATTAAAGGTCCGCGTATCGTTTTAAAAAGATGGCGAACTTATTGTTTGGAGTTTTTAGTCCACTCCAAAGCCTTTCAACTGTCGTTTTTATCTGTAATGCTCCATCCTAGGGGCTGGTCAGCTCATAGCCATCAGCCCCCTTAATGACATAGGGTGATGGACTCAGTTCGCACAAAAAAACACAACGGTCATTGGTGCCAACATGCCGCCTTCGCCAATTTGCTAGCCCTTCGGCCCACCAGTTAAGGAATAGATTTACCCACTTTTCATGTTGCGGAAAGCCAAGTTGAATCTGAACTTGCTCGGGTGAAGCAATGCGACCTTGGAAGGATTCGCTGCGATCTAGAAATCGGCTAATCAATACTTGTTCATGGTCTTCCAGCGGAAGAGTGACCCATTCTTGGTTGACCATGAAATGAGACAAGTCAGCCGTCATCTTTAGCTCTGGCACAGCGTCCATTAACTGCAAGGTAAACAGTAGATCATTGGTCATGCAGTTACGATGTCCTTCGACATATATTGGAATTTGTGCCTCTTTACCTTGCTTGAGCCATTGCTGGGTGACCTTGGCGACTTCGTCCACGTTCCAGGGCACTACCCGACCAATAATACTGATAAATCGACAGCGGCCATCGAACATCTTAGCTTGATTAATAGCGCTGGCGACATCTTCAGCGTTGCGTGGGAAGGCATTAATCACGATATCAAGATCGTATTGTTCACAATATTTGACGTATTGTGACAAGCTGTTATTGGGAATATGCGCAAGGCCAGCATCAAAGCAGACACCTTGATAGTCTGCGTTGGTTATCTTTTCAAAAAGTTCTTCGATTGACCACTCTAAGCCGTCTGGGCGACGAAACCCCATTGCCCACCAACTTTGAAAAATATCAAGTGACAGCATGTTATTACACTTTTTCTAATAGTTGACGCGCAAGATAGTGATCAAACTCATAGACATTACGTTCGAGGTGGCTCATTGGGCCCGCTTGAGCGTGAGTTGAAGCCGTTGCCTGAAAAACACCTTCTACGGTGGGTCGATCTTCAGCATTAACTTTGGTTAGCAGTGCTTTGACGCCAGCGATGGTTTCTTCTCGGTTTGGCGAGTTATCAAGGATCTTACTGAGATTGATACACGCCATCGAATACGAACTTGGCCCGTGCCCTGCGGCATGATTGATAAATATCAAAGCAGATCGGGTTGCAGTTGAATGGTGTGGTTAGGAAATAAGCACAACAACAAAATACGTGTGCGGTATTCTTCACTTAGCCACGTGTTGGATTCATGTGCAAATCCGTGGCCTGAATTAGAGCTTGCTTCAATCTGGTGCCAAGTGAAATACTCATCACCTTCAAAGCAGGTTGTTCGATTTTTCAAACTGATATTTTTGGCAAATGACTATTTATGCACTCGATGGATGTGCATGGTATCCATAAAATTGTCGACTAGACATTTCCAGTTGGTGTCCCAGGTTTCCGAGCGAACAGGTGCCAGCCGATAGTCTGATTTATTAAAATTGGGTGAGGGCGGACCGATCAGTTGACCGTCGAGCGCATAAGTCCAGGAATGGTAGGGGCAGCTAATTCGAGTCGAGTAACCCTTGCCTTCCAACAGTTTCGCGCAACGGTGAGCACAGACATTGGCAAACGCCGCGATGGATTTATCTTTTTGTCGAATCACAAAAATGGGC
>JBNMQI010000081.1:0-9417 GCA_051277905.1 Gammaproteobacteria bacterium
GCGAGTTAATGCCTTTTAAATAATCTTTAGGGTGCCAGTTAGTGGGTAGCTACCAAAAAAGTTTGTGTACAACCTTCCACGTAGCCATATTCCAATGCTGGCGATACTGAGCAGTAGATAGCTTATTGAAAGTTAAGAAACCACATTGTCTGGCTGTTTTAATTGATCAGCAATCCAATTAACAGTCTTTGTAACTAAATTCAGTAGGTCTGAGATTAATCATCATATTTTTTAATACCTTCTAATATATAAGTGAGCATCTCATTTTGGATTTTATGTAGGGCAGCCCCTTTAGACACTATGTGCCAAAAGTCATACGGCCCGACAACAAACCAAAATAATTAACTCGACGATTGCTCAAAACTTTTTACGTGGCATTTCCATTACAAATAAACTGACAATAATCAATAGCACCCCAACCCATTGAACAGCTAAAAGGCTTTCGTCTAAGATCACCACTGCAAAAAGAATAACCATGATAGGTTCGGAGATACTTAATATTGAAGCTCGGGTCATGCCAATAATGCTAGCACCAGTAAAAAATAAAACATAGGCAAGTGAAAAGGTAATGCCTGTGACCAATATCGCTATCCATCCCCTAGAAGTTTCCGGAAAACTGGCTGCATCTACCAATCCTGTTAATGGTGCTAAAATGGCAAAAATTAAGAAATATAACGAAGCCCATACCGTCATATAAAAATTGGCCGGAATAGTGCCGATCTGTTTAGTAGACTTTGACACAATTAATATCATAAATGTAACCGATATTAATGCGACCACGGCAAGTAATAATCCAATTGGATTCAAATTTTCAAACGACAAGCTCAGGGCCATTGCCAACCCAGCAAGCGCCAAAGTAATACAGCCCATAACAAACAATGTCATCTTAGACCTACCAGTATAGTCCTCAACTATTACGATCAGGAATGGAAAACATGAAAAAATAAGGACCGTGATACTGACATCGAGATACGCTAACGCGCCCAGAAGACCGATCGAATTGAAAACCTGGGCCACACCTGACAATGTCGAATAACGTAGCGCTGTTTTTGCTATCTTAAAAGATCGGTTAGATAACAACATGTACACCCCAATTCCGAGCATACCGATAATACAGCGCAATGTAATAACCGCCAGTGGGTTAGCTCCTTCCTGATAGGCAATTTTAGTAGCACTTGGCATCAAGCCGATTACAATTGCGCCAAGTAATACCATTCCGATACCAAAATACTGGCGAGAATTACTGACCTGATCTACTTCATTTTCAGTCATGGCATGTTTCTAGGCAGATCCAGCAAAGCTTAAGCTACCTTTTTTAGATGTGTGAAAATGACAATACACCTAAGATTTTAATTTGTGATGTCGCTGTCATATATTGATACTGACTTAATTTATAAAATTAAGTCAGTATCAGCTAATTGGATCTTTGATATTGCAAAAATTATAGTTTAGTTTGGATCTTCCTTTAATCAAAATTTACTTATTCAATGCTTTGATAGTAGTTATTATTTTCAGCAGCACCAAAATGGTAATAGTATTTTACTTAAAAATAGGGCTACCAGAATCGCATTTAAACATCCAGCCAATAATATTTAAACTATAGCCAAAGTTAAGACGATGCTAAAGAAAAGTTATATGATTTAACCTAATCATAGAGCAGAAATAAACGTCTCATTAATGTAGGTCCTGAATTTCCAAAGATTTACCAGGTTATAGGACAATTAACCCATGGGGTTCTTACCTAGATCAAACCCTCCCATTTTTTGACTAAATCGTGAATTTTAGATATCAATTTCAGTAATTTATAAAATTTAAACCTTCACTTTGGCATTAAAAGTGATGTCCAAACTAGCGATATATTCAGAAAATTAGAAAAATCTGTTATAGTTTTCAGGAAAACTTAATGTCTGTAAGGGATTGTTAAAATGATAAAACAAGAACACTTGCGTTGTTTTGTTGCGGTAGCCGAACTCGGTAGCATTAGTGCCGCAGCGAAACGCCTTTTTCGATCTCCCTCGGCCATATCGATGACAACGACCAATTTAGAGAATGAATTTGGTCATCCATTATTTGAATCAGATAGTAAATCTCGACTCACGCCTTTTGGTGCTTATGTATTTGAAGTTGCCAGTGAACAAATAAAACGGTATGACGTTTCAATTGCCTGTATGCACGCCTATGCTCGTAACGGCTTTGGTCGGATAGATATTGCTGCAGTGCCCTCCTTTGCCACTTGCTACTTACCCGGCTTACTGACCGAATTCATCGCCTCTCACCCCAATATAACTATATCTATTAGAGATGACAGCTCAACGCATATTTACAGCTTAATTGAGCAAGGTGACATCGATATTGGCATCGTCAGTCCTCGAGAAGAATTTATGGCTGTCAAATGTCAAAACTTATTAACTGACCCAATTGGTGTTGTATGCAGTCGTTCACATCCACTGGCATCACTCGATCGAACCTTAAGTTGGTCGGATATTAGACACGAAACTTTCATTGCTAATGGTACTTGTAAACACATTCAGGCAGAAATTTTTCAGTCCATTGTTGCATCGGCTGAAATCAACGTTCAAAACACAACGTCGTTACTAGCAATGATTGCAGAAGGTGTTGGGATTACAACATTACCTAGACTTGCAGTGCCTAATGATAGAGAAGACGTTGTATTCTTAGGTCTGAAATACAAGGATCTGGATCGAACTATTGGTATTATAACACCCACAGATCGAACTCTGTCACCAGCAGCCTCTGCGTTTGTTGATAGGGTGGTTAAAAGATTTGACGAATAGCAATTAATTGGAATAACCGCCTAAAGATTCAATGCTCACTTTCACATAGTGCTGAACTCACAGCATTTTTAATTCGAGGTAACGGTGAATATGGTTGGCCTGTTATTGCTTAATCTATACAGCGCGGTTGTTATCTACAAAACCGTTAGGTGGTGAAAATTCATAAATTAAAGATACAGCGAAGAGGACCGTTTTATATGATGAACGAGTTCGGCTCATCTCCATCTCAACCAACTACTTCATATCTAAGTTGCATAACCTTACCTCAGAACCAAGACAAATTTACTTTATTTTAACCACGAGGCGATTAGTTAATATAATAAAAAACCCCGCTACTAGGAGCGGGGTTTTGATGTACAACGATACAGAAAACTTACTTAGAAATTTCCTTACTCGCCTTGCTGAGACCAAGCCAAAGGCTAACGCACATAACAAGTAACACTATTGTAAATGGCAATCCAGTTGATACTGCCATAGCTTGCAATGCGCTCAATGCTTCAGCTCCACCGACTAACAACAATACAGCGGCAACAAGCCCTTCAAATACACACCAGAATACACGCTGTGATGTGGGTGCATCTGTTTTACCACCGGCAGTAATCGTATCAATAACCAGTGAGCCAGAGTCAGACGAGGTTACAAAGAAGACCAAGACCAAAATAATACCGATGAAAGACAACACGCCTGACAATGGAAAGTGAGCCAACATGTGGAATAGTTTAATTTCTTGAGCTGCAGAGGCAACTGGCGCTGCGGCATCGGCAAGAACCTGAGTTATAGCAGACCCACCAAAAGTTGCCATCCATACGATACAAAGTACGGTTGGCACCAAGATAACGCAGACCAAAAATTCTCTTACCGTTCGACCACGAGAGACTCTGGCAATAAACATACCGACAAATGGAGACCATGAAATCCACCAAGCCCAATAGAATGAAGTCCATCCTTGCGAAAAGTTAACGTCTTCCCGTCCAAACGGCATTGATAGCGGAATAAACTCTGTCACGTATGCACCTGCTCCAGACATTAAGGTGGAGAGAATCTCAGCAGTAGGCCCTAGAAAAAGAATTACTAGCAATAACAATAGTGCAAGACCCATATTAATTTCAGACAGGACTTTCACTCCGCCATCCAGACCGCGTACGACAGATATAATTGCGAGGGCAGTAATGAAAGAAATTAAAATGACCATTGCCACATTACCAGTACCCCAGCCATATAAATAACTGAAACCTGCCAGTGCTTGTTGTGTACCAAATCCAAGCGACGTCGCTAAACCAAATAAGGTAGCAAATACAGCGATTATGTCGATTAGGTGACCTGGCCAACCCCATACTCTTTCTTTTAATAAGGGGTAAAAAGCAGAACGTAAAGTCAGAGGCAAATTATGGTTAAAGGAGAAAAAAGCTAACGCTAAACCAACAACAGCATACATTGACCAAGGGTGTAATCCCCAATGGTAGATAGTCGCAGCCATTGCCAAATCCTTCGCTGCTCCGATGTCTCCAGCAGCAGCACCCAGTGGTGCCCAGTCAGTACGAATACCATTGTCACCTATTGCTATGCCACCCATCGATGAACCGAAATGTGACATTGGTTCTGAAACACCGAAAAACATAAGTCCGATACCCATACCAGCAGCAAACAGCATCGAAAACCAACCAACATAACTATAGTCAGGTTTTGCTGTCTGACCACCTAGCCGAACCCTACCTAACGGGGAAACGCAGATAACAAAAGCAAAAAGGACAAAGAAATTACCAGCAGAAAGGAAGAGCCAAGAGAAATTACTTGTGATTGCGGAGCGTAACCAAGCAAAAAATTCAGTGGCCCCGTGTTGAAACATTAACGTGATGAGAATAAAAGCAATGATGGATAAACCCGATATTATAAAAACGGGGTTGTGCATGTCGAACCCGAACATCGTGATGTTGTCCTGTCCGATTTCATAATCTTCTTCTGGCTGGCTACTCATAAAATCTCCTTATTTATTAAATGTAAGATACAAACCTCTATGGTTAAAGTTACATGCTTTATTTGAAGCATCAGGAATCCCTTTACCAACGTAACATCTTACAACTCGTAATGATACAGCTCCAATTTTGAGCGACCGAAGGAAATTAAATAGAGGAGTAAACCGATGTGGATCAATAGTTGCGCCTAGTAAGTGACGCCTTTCGTCCACAGCCTCGGCATTTTAGGCAAGTAGTATGACGTTTAGAAGTTAATAATCAGCACTCAAAAACAGTAAAGAACTCGCTTCACTATTTGATGCAAAATAGTGATGCATATAGCTGAGTCTGCTATTACCATTTTTATACACTGCCTCTCCCTGACGACCATCCTGACGGATGGCATATATTTCAGGGGTCACACTAGAACCAAGATCGGGTGAAATTTTTGAATGGTGAAATGAATGTCCTCTGATCTCACCCTGCCCATAATTCACAGCCTGTAGGCCAACGCTTTGAAAGCGAGTTTCCATTTCACAACTAGCATTCAAAATGCCACAGGTTTTTCCATACTCACCAGCGGTGTTTAGAATACTATTGCACAAATACATCATACCGCCACATTCAGCGAGGATCGGTTTATTTTGACGATGGTGGTCAAGAATGCTGGTTCGAGTTTGATCTGCATTTGATAATATATTGAGGTGCAACTCTGGATAACCACCGGGTATCCAGAGCGCATCACACTCAGGTACAACTTCATTCTTGAGTGGTGAAAAATAACTTAGTTTAGCACCTGCTTCTTCCAGCACCTGTTGGTTCATCGGATAAATAAAGCTAAACGCAGCATCTCTGGCAATCGCAATTGTTTTGCCTTCGAGCAGACGAGGATTTTCTAATTTTTTTAAAGATGCGCTTGAGGATAAAAACGTTATATTAGTCAGCGGCACAGAAATTTCAAACTCATCAAGTGCATCAGCGGCCTGATCAAGCTGTTTATCTAGGTTTTCAATATCATCCGCTTGTACCAGTCCTAAATGGCGCTGAGCAATTTCAAACCGACTATCACGTCGAATACTTCCCGCATAACAATCACCATTCCCATTACTAAAGGCATGTCGCATTATTAAGTCGTGATTATCACTCCCCACTTTATTACCAATAACTGCAGTAATATTAGCACCCACATCATATAGGCGCATTCCCGATACGATGGCAGCTGCCGTTTGAGCGAACTTAGCCACGTCAAGAATTAAAGTAATGGGTAGACCGAATAGTTGGCAAAGCTTGGCATTGCTGGGTTGATTGTCATGTAACCCCATCAGGCTCTCTACTAAAATAACATCATTATGAGCCGAAGCTTTTCTCAGTATTTCAAGGCAATGCTGTTCGCCCATTACCCATAAATCAAGGTTATAGACGACCTTGCCACTGGCTACTTCATGGATCGTTGGATCCAGATAATCTGGACCCAATTTAAATACTTGAACACGCTGCCCCTTATTTCTAAGCTGTCTGGCAAACGCCGCACAAAACACAGTCTTGCCTTGTCCCGACGAAGGTGCTGCAATGAGTGTTGCCTGGCAAGACGTCAATTCTGTCATCATTTAAAACTAAACAGGCAAAGTTTCAGTGCTTTCGATGCTATCAGGACCAATGGCCAGCATGTTACAGATACCTAGCTGCGCCAGAGCAATACTGGTTTCATTGGCAAAGACATCACTCATCTGGTTCAACCCACTTTCGCCTCTAGCGGCGATTGCAAATAGCAATGGTCTTCCAAGAAACACATAATTTGCGCCCATCGCATAGGCTTTAATAATGTCTTCACCACTTCTAATTCCTGAATCGTAAAACAAAGGATAGTCTGGACCAACCCCTTCTCGTATGGCTTTCAGCGCGGTTATGGCCGGTGGTCCACTATCCAGTTGGCGGCCGCCATGACTGGACACTTGAATAGCATCGACGCCAGCGCTTTTCATTTTTAATGCGTCATTAACGTTCAACACGCCCTTCACAACCAGCTTTCCCTTCCACTGATTACGAATGCGGTCTAATAATGACCAGTCAGCACCTGCGCGACTCGCAGTGCGTTCGAATGCACCAAATTCACCACCAAAATTCGCCAGTTCTGGTCGGCCCTGTATTAAGGTTGTTAATGACCATCTGGGATGCATAGCAAAATCAATAAATTGTTGAGTTCCAATCTTAAATGGCATGGTGAAGCCACGTCTAAGCTCACGCGGACGACGGCCAACTTCTGGAACGTCAACCGTTAGAATTAACGTGTCGTAACCAGCATCTTCAGCGCGTTTGATTAATAAATCAGATTGCTCAAGATTGCCACTGAAATAAAGTTGAAACCATGCATTCCCTTCCGCAATTTCGATCATTTTTTCTAAAGAAGTCGATGCAGCAGTCGAGACTCCAACCGGAATTTTATTTTTTGCAGCCAGCTTTGCCAGCATCAAATCAGCACCAGGCATCGACAAATTGCACATGCCCATGGGGCTAACGCCAAAGGGCAGTCCCACTACCTTATCAAATAGGCTAACGGTTAAATCTCGATTTTCTACATTGTTTAATACGCGAGGAGACAGCTCAATATCGCGCATCACATCGCGGTTTCGCTTCTCACCAAACCCATTACCTGCTGAGCCATCGAAATAATCAAAAACCATCCACGGTAGTCGTTGTCGAGCTAAGTCTCTTGCATCTTGACTAGAATGAATTGATTTCACAAAATTAAAACCTAAGGTAGCGGGACGTAAAGGGCGTAACGAAATAGCATATAAAATACAACCATAATCAATGCCCCAGAACCCAAATAAACAATGAGTGCCTTTAGTGACCAGCGATCATGCATTGCGGCGATCATGCCACCAACAAAAGAGATAACAGCCGCCAGAAGGAATCCAATATAAGGCATTGCGACGCAAGTCAACAACATAGTGGTAACCAGCAACAATCGACGCCACCAACTACCCCGCCCAAAGCCTTCGTCTGCCATAGGCCTAATAAGGTTCTGAATGGTAGAAACCGATGCGCAGAGTATTAACAATATGGCGGCAGCTTGAGGAAACACACTGGAATCAGCATCGGTATAGGACTGCGTATCGTATAGGGTTAAAAAACCGGCCAAAATAAAAAATATAGAAACAATTAAAGACCCAACATTACTACCTTCAACGCTTTTTTTGTCATTATTGAGGCTATTGTCTCGGCTCATTTCTTCGCTCGCTGTCGCCTTCCGACAAACAAGGGATAAAAAAGTGACAATAAAGTGAATGCAACAATAGCCTGTGAAATGGGTCTTCCAAAAAACATACCGATCAAGTCGTTTGTCGCAGAACCAATAATCCAGCTTTGAACAAAGCCCTGCTCAGCGATAGGTCCCAGAATTAAGCCCAAAACTATTGGTGAAGCGGAAAAACCAAATCGACCGACAATCCAGCCAAAAATACCTAAACCAATCATAATCCCAACATCTGAAATGCTGTTATGAATCGCAAATGTGCCGATTATCGTCATGAATCCCACGGTCGGCACCAATACTGCTTTTGGAATTGTCACAATTGATTTATACGCATATCGACCAATGAGTAAACCCACTGGCAACATCAGAATTGTAGCGATTAATAGGCCATAAATAAAAGTATAGGCAATAGAGTCACTGCCTGATTGGAATAGCGTTGGTCCCGTTCTGACACCCTGAACCAGCAAGGCGCCCAGAATAACAGCATCGGGTGGAGTGCCTGGAATGCCCAGCACTAATGTGGGAATAAACCCCCCCCCTACTGTTGCATTGTTAGCTGACTCAGTCGCGATGATACCGTCAGGTTCTCCTTCACCAAATTTTTGATCGGGTGACGCATTCCGTTTGGCTTCTGAGTAAGCGACCAACCCTGCAACTGAACCGCCTGCACCAGGCAAAATACCCACCAGCGTGCCAATAATTGATGAGCGAATTAAGTTAACTTTAGACTTCATTGCAATAGCCGCAGCCTCACCGATGCGGACAGACTTAACGTCATCTTCTATTTTCAGATGCCTATCAGGCACTGCAACGAGATCGATTAATACAGGAATGCAGTAAAGACCAATCAGCGCGCCCACAACACCGAACCCACTGATGAGTGTCTGACTGCCAAATGTTAGTCGTATGTCTGCCGAAATTTCGGCGACACCAACAGTAGAAAGGATAAGCCCGAATGCACCACCCGCTAACCCCTTCATTAAATTACCATTTGAAAGTGCGGCAATGAGTGACAAGCCAAAAATAGACAACCAAAAATATTCACCTGGTCCAAATGCGAGGGCAACTTCTGATAGGGGTGGTGCTAAAAATAAGAGTGCCATTGCACCCACTAAGCCTCCGAATACAGAAGCAAAGCAAGCCAAAGCAACAGCTAGATCGCCATCACCACGTTTTGCCATTGGATAACCGTCAAACGTTGTTGCGATTGCTGAAGGTGTACCGGGTGTATTTAATAAAATAGCAGCGTAAGCACCGCCATAAATGGCACCTGTATAAATAGCACCGAGTAAAATAAGTGCCGAGGCAGGTTCCATACTAAAAGTAATGGGAACCAGCACTGCCACAGCCATAGTAGCAGTTAAGCCCGGGATAGACCCTATTATCGTACCGGCTACCACACCAAATAACGCCA
>JBNMQI010000082.1:0-9389 GCA_051277905.1 Gammaproteobacteria bacterium
TTTATATGAAAGGCACACCTCAACTGCCGCAGTGCGGATTTTCGAGCCGAACTGTAGAGGCACTCAAGTCGCTTGAAGTGGAGTTTGCTTATGTCAATGTATTATCAGACCCAGATATCTTTCAAAATTTACCGAGATTTGCCGACTGGCCAACATTCCCTCAAGTCTATGTTGACGGTGAACTGATTGGTGGCTGCGATATCACACTAGAAATGCATGCTTCTGGTGATTTGCAAAAAATGGCGACTGATGCGGTCGCGAAAAAATCTTAATAGGCGATTATGATTGTCAGACTAAGATTTTTTGATTAGAACTAAATGGCCCTGTTGGTTACGACAGGGCTTTTTTGATTCTCAGGTTCTTTACTTCATACTCTATTTTAGAGGATTGTTGGAATTCTAATACAATTCAAAATCATTTTATGTGCCTATAAACGGAGTCTCGTTAACAATCTTGCAAAATAATTCTGCTGTGATTTCTGCATCGTATATAGCGGAATGTGCTTCGTTAGAATCCCATTTTAATCCTGCGGCTTGAACCGATCGAGCTAATACGGTCTGACCATAAATCAAACCAGACAAGCTCACTGTGTCAAAACTACTAAACGGATGAAATGGATTACGCTTAATTCCAGTGCGTTGTGCCGCAATATTGATAAATTTCAAATCAAAATTGGCGTTGTGACCGACCAATATCGCCTTAGTGCAACCGTGTTTCTTTAGTGCCTCGCGTATGGGTTTGAAAATTTTAGGCAAAGCCTGTTTTTCATCGATAGCCATTCGAAACGGGTGATCAACATCAATACCGTTAACCTCCATCGACTTGGGCTCAAGGTTCGCACCTGGAAATGGATTGACGTGACAGGTAATGGTTTCAGCGCAATAAAACTTACCTTGGTCATCTATATCAACTATAACCGCCGCAATTTGAAGCAGAGCATCAGTTTGCTCGTTAAATCCGCCGGTTTCTACATCGACGACCACTGGCATATAACCACGGAATCTTTGTGCCATCGCAACGACGTTACTCATTTTCAACGATGCTCCATTGCAGTGTTTCTCCTGCTTTGAAAGGGATAAGCAATCCGCCGGGATAATCTAATGATTGTGGTACCTGCCATGCAGATTTTTCTAGTGTGATTTGTTGAGTGTTAACCGGTAACCGGTAAAACTTTGGACCATTTAAACTCATGAATGCCTCAAAGTGAGTAAAGTTTCCAGCTAACTCAAAAGCCTCGGCGTATAGTTCTATTGCACAGTAAGCCGAATAGATACCAGCACAGCCACAAGCAGATTCTTTAGCCGTCTGGCTGTGCGGTGCACTATCAGTTCCCGCAAAGAAACTACCTGAATGACCCGTTGCGGCATTCATTAACGCAACTCGGTGTTCTTCGCGTTTAGCAATGGGTAGGCAATAATGATGTGGACGAATGCCACCTTCGAACATGGCATTGCGATTGATTAATAAGTGATGTGGGGTGATAGTGGCAGCAACATGATCGTCTTGCGCCAACACAAAATCGACTGCGTCACGGGTGGTGATGTGCTCAAAAACGATCCTTAATTCAGGGAAATCATTCCGAATATGCTGCATGGTTGAGTCGATAAAGTGCTTTTCTCGATCAAAAATATCAACTGTGTTATCGGTCGCCTCGCCGTGTATGAGAAGCGGGAACTGATGTTTTTGCATGGCTTCCAGAACAGGATAAATTTTCTGGATATGGGTGACACCAGCATCAGAATTAGTGGTTGCACCCGCTGGGTAGAGTTTTGCCCCCAGAATGTTGTAGGATGCACTGGCGAGAGCAATGTCTTCGATCCGAGTATTGTTAGTCAAATAAAGTGTCATTAATGGTTGAAACTGACTGCCCTCAGGCAGGTCAGACAGTATTCGCTGTCGATATGATTCTGCTTCTTCGCAATTGGTGATGGGTGGTTTTAAATTAGGCATCACGATAGCGCGACCAAATTGTTTGGCGGTGTCGCCAACGACGGCAGCAAGATAGGGTGAATCTCTCAGATGCAGGTGCCAGTCGTCAGGTTTAATAATGGTTAACTTATTCATAGTGTTATCAATTAGTAGAAATAATTATGTGTAAAGGTGTAGATACCATCTGCAAAGATTAACTTTTTAATGAAAGCCGAGCTATTTATATTAAAACAAATTATGACGCTAATTGAGCGTTAACAGTTAATATGCCTTTTAATTTTATATTATGACATTAATTAATTTGTGTCGTTGCCTTATAACAGGCTATAAAGTTGTAAATTTACAGTTATCAAGGCTATCAAAGGTATAGATAGCCGCGATCAAATACCAACAACAAGTGAGTGATCAATGGCAAATGAAATAGATCTCGACCCACAAGAAACATTGGAATGGATTGAATCTCTCGAGTCCGTCCTAGATCGGGAAGGTCCTGAAAGGGCGCACTTTCTGCTTGAACAATTAATTGATAAAACAAGGCGATCGGGTGCTTACTTACCTTATTCAGCCAACACAGCGTACGTTAATACTATCCCTGTTTCAAAGCAAAAGCCTATTCCTGGTGATCAAGCAATTGAACACAGAATTCGATCGGTGATTCGTTGGAATGCCGCAGCGATGGTTGTGCATGCCAATCGAAAGTCTTCTGAACTGGGCGGGCATATTGCCAGCTTTGCCTCGGCCGCGACTTTATATGATGTTGCTTTTAATCATTTTTTCCGTGCCCCCACTGAAGAAAATAAAGGTGACCTAGTATTTTACCAAGGACATTCTGCCCCCGGTATTTATGCCAGAGCGTTTCTTGAAGGACGCCTCACCGAAGAACAGCTCGAAGCATTCCGACAGGAAGCCAGTAATCCTAACGGCTTGTCATCTTACCCTCACCCTTGGCTAATGCCTGACTTTTGGCAATTCCCTACGGTGTCGATGGGCCTTGGGCCTCTGATGGCTATCTATCAAGCAAGATTTATGAAATATCTTGAAAATCGAGAAATCTTACCAAGACAGAAACGTAAAGTTTGGGCTTTTATGGGTGATGGCGAAATGGATGAGCCCGAATCAATGGGCGCTATCTCTTTAGCATCGCGCGAAAATCTGGATAATTTAGTGTTCGTGATTAACTGCAATCTACAGCGTTTAGATGGCCCAGTTCGTGGTAATGGAAAAATCATTCAGGAGTTAGAAGCCGCATTCCGTGGTGCTGGCTGGAATGTTCTCAAGGTCGTTTGGGGGTCTTATTGGGATCCTTTGTTGGCTAAAGATAAAGATGGTCATCTACTAAAACGGATGGAAGAAGCGGTGGATGGAGAATATCAATCCTATAAAGCCAAAGGAGGTGCTTTTACTCGAGAGCATTTCTTCGGTAAATATCCGGAATTACTTGAAATGGTTTCTGATATGTCGGATGAAGATATTTGGCGACTCAACCGGGGTGGGCACGACCCACACAAAGTCTATGCGGCTTATGCTGAGGCTGTTGAATACGAAGATCGTCCAACGGTCATTTTGGCTAAGACGGTCAAAGGTTACGGCATGGGTGAAGCGGGTGAAGGACAGAACATTACTCATTCTCAGAAAAAAATGGGAGAGCATGCACTTAAAGCATTCCGTGATCGTTTCGATATTCCAGTCGATGATGAAAAGATTGCTGAAGCCCCCTTCTATAAGTTTCCAGAAGACAGTGTAGAAATGAAATATATGCGTGCACAACGCGAAAAGCTGGGTGGTTATATGCCCCAACGACAGGATACTGCAGAGCCACTGGTAATACCTAGCCTCGAAACGTTTAGTGCATTACTGAAAGATAGTGGTGATAGAGAGTTTTCTACCACGATGGCATTTGTTCGAATCCTCTCGACCTTAACTCGCGACAAACAGATTGGTAAAAATATTGTTCCAATTGTGCCTGACGAAGCTCGCACTTTTGGTATGGAAGGTATGTTCCGTCAACTGGGTATTTACTCTTCCCAAGGGCAGTTATATGAACCCATGGATTCAGATCAAGTAATGTATTACCGCGAAGATGTCAAAGGTCAGATCCTACAGGAAGGCATTAATGAAGCGGGTGCAATGTCCTCATGGATTGCTGCTGGCTCAGCCTATAGTTCGCATGGTATTAATATGATGCCTTTCTACATTTACTATTCGATGTTTGGATTTCAACGAATTGGCGATCTGGCTTGGGCTGCAGGCGACATGCAGGTACGAGGCTTTTTGATGGGCGGCACCGCTGGCAGAACAACGCTGGCAGGTGAAGGTTTGCAACATCAGGATGGTCATAGCCTTATTGTTGCAGGCACCATTCCTAACTGTGTTTCCTACGATCCAACCTATGCTTATGAATTAGCTGTCATTATTCATGATGGTATGAAACGTATGTTTCAATTGAATGATAAAGTTTTTTACTATATCACCGTGATGAATGAAAACTACAGTCATCGTGCTCTGCCAAAAGGTGCTGAACAAGGTATTATTAAGGGTATTTATTGCCTGCAGGAAGGTGATGAAAAAGGTAAGAAAGTCCAGCTCATGGGGTCGGGCACGATCTTACGTGAAGTATTGGACGCATCAGAATTGCTCAAGCAGGATTTTGATATTAATTCTGATGTGTGGAGTGTCACCAGTGTTAACGAGCTAACGCGTGAAGCGTCAGACTGTACGCGTTGGAATCAACTTCACCCAATGAAAAAAGCGAGAAAGAGCTACCTCCAAACTCAACTAGATGGACGTAAAGGACCAGCGGTTATGGCGACTGACTATACCCGTGCATTCGTCAGTCAACTGCGCGAGCATGTTCCAATGCCATTTACTACACTCGGAACCGATGGCTATGGACGAAGTGACACGCGAGCCAATCTTCGTACTTTCTTTGAAGTGAATCGTTACTATATTGTAGTCACCGCACTTAAGGCGTTAGCCGATGCGGGTGAAATAGAAGATAAGGTCGTGCAGCAAGCCATTAAGAAATACAAGATCGATCCTGAAAAACCAAATCCAATGACGGTATAGTCAGTAGTAGAGGAGATAATTGTGTCAGAACTATTAACAATAACGCTACCGGCACTGGGTGACTTCGACGAAATCGAAATTATTGAAGTGCTGATAGTGCCTGGTGATGAAATTGAAGCTGAAGACTCTACTATTATTCTAGAGTCCGACAAGGCAACGATGGAAATACCGAGTCCTTACTCTGGTAAGGTGGTGACAGTACACGTCAAAGTTGGTGATCGCATTTCAGAAGGCACCACTATTGCTAAACTTGAGGCCGCCGAAGTAAAGCAGGATGAGCCCGTAGCCCCAGAAAAAGAACAGGCACCAGCTGCACCAGAAGAAGCGATTAACTTGCCCCCAGAAACTGAAGTAGCAGAAACTAAAGCCGTTGTAGAGCAAAAAACAGCTAAGTTACCGCCTATTCCTCCTAAGAAACCTGAAGAAAATCAATCTAATAAGCTTATCCATGCAAGTCCATCGATTCGACGTTACGCTAGAGAGCTGGGTGCTAATTTAGAGTTTGTAATTGCGACGGGGGCTAAAGGCCGAATCCTAAAAGAGGATGTTAAAGCCTTTATCAAAGCTAGCCTATCGGCTTCCCCGACGGGTGGTGGAATTCCAGTATCGGGCATGCCAGCAATCGATTTTTCAAAGTTTGGTGAGGTTGAAGTTGAAACTTTGAACCGTATCCAAAAAATATCGGGTGCTCACTTGCATCGCAGTTGGGTGAGTGTTCCTCACGTCACCCAATTTGATGAAGCCAACATTACTGAGCTGGAAGCCTTCCGTAAATCACTCAAAAGTGAAGCAGAAAAAAAAGGTGTTCGACTAACGCCACTCGTGTTTATGATGAAAGCAGTGGTTGCTGCGCTTCAAGAGTTTCCTCGCTTTAATGCCTCTTTAGACAGTACGGGTGAAAAATTAATACTGAAGAAGTATTTTCATATTGGCGTTGCAGTGGACACACCTAACGGCCTAATGGTGCCAGTTATTCGTGATGTTGACAAAAAAGGTCTATATGACTTGGCCGAAGAGTTAGCCTCAACCGCACAACGAGCAAGAGAAGGCAAGATGTTGCCGGGTGATATGCAAGGTGGCTGCTTCACCATATCGAGCTTGGGTGGCATTGGTGGCACTAATTTCACACCCATCGTGAACGCACCAGAAGTCGCTATTTTGGGTGTCGCAAAAGCCAAAATGCAGCCAGTCTATCAGGTCGATGGCAGCTTTAGTGCAGCGTTAATTTTACCGCTAGCCTTGTCCTATGATCATCGTGTCATTGATGGCGCTCAAGGTGCCAAATTTACCAGTTTCTTGAGCCAGGTAATCACAGATATTAGACGGGTATTATTATAATCATGAGTATTAAACAAATAAAGCTGCCAGATATTGGTGGGTTCGACAGTGTAGACATTATCGAATTACATATTGCTGTTGGCGACCAAATCAACCTTGAAGATCCAATTATCACTTTGGAATCAGAAAAGGCATCAATGGATATACCGTCTCCACAGTCTGGTACAGTGAGTGAAATATTAGTGTCAGTCGGCGATAAAATTGCTGAGGGTAGCGTGCTATGTAGTATTAAAGTTGATGAAGTATTATCAGACGATACTAATTCCAAAGATCATCAAGCCGAAATAACGAACCACGACAAACAGGAGGATGCATTGTCAGCTCGTTCAGCAGATAACAGAGGAGAAGCATCAGGAATGAAGACGGAAATAAAGACAGAATTGTTGGTACTGGGTGCAGGCCCTGGTGGATATACAGCAGCCTTTCGAGCAGCTGACTTAGGTAAAAAGGTCATCTTGGTTGAACGCTACGATACACTTGGTGGTGTTTGTTTAAACGTTGGTTGTATCCCATCAAAAGCACTGTTGCATACCGCGCAAATGCTCAATGAAGCCGAGCATATGAAAGCGAATGGTGTCGATTTTGGTAAACCAAAAATTGATTTGGCAGGTGTTAATTCCTTCAAGAATAAAGTCGTTGCCAAATTGACGGGTGGTCTTAAGCAGCTCGCAAAACAGCGCAAAGTTGATGTCATCACGGGTGCGGGTGAATTTGTTGATCAGCATCATTTGTCGGTCACAAAAGATGGGGTTGAAACACTAATTTATTTTGATAATTGCATTATTGCTGCCGGCTCCCAACCAACACAGATACCGGTGTTTCCTAATGATGATAAGCGTTTAATGGATTCAACTGATGCACTCGATGTAAGCAACATACCAAAGACATTGCTGATAGTCGGTGGTGGTATTATTGGGCTTGAAATGGCAACTGTTTATGATGCGCTGGGTGCAGAAGTATCCGTCGTAGAATTCATGGACAGTCTCATGCCTGGTTGTGATAAAGATTTGGTTCGACCTCTGAGTAAACGTATTACAAAGAAATATAAGGCCATTTATTTGAACACTAAGGTATCTGATATTAAACCTCAAAAGTCTGGTTTGAAAGTGAGTTTCGAAGGTGCTAAAGCACCTGAACCTCAGGTGTATGATAAAGTTTTGGTTGCTGTTGGGCGTCGACCTAACGGTCTGAAAATAGGCGCTGATAAAGCAGGTATCAAGGTTGATGAAGCAGGATTTATCCAAGTAGATAATCAAATGCGCACCAATGTAGCTAATATTTTTGCAATTGGTGACATTGTTGGTGGCCCAATGTTGGCACATAAGGCGACTCATGAAGCTAAAGTTGCAGCGGAAGTTATCAGCGGAATGAAGTCTTGTTTCGAGCCAAAAACAATTCCTTCGGTTGCCTACACTGATCCCGAAATTGCGTGGATGGGCCTCACTGAAACCGAAGCCAAAAAGCAAGGAATTGAATACGAGAAAGGCACCTTCCCTTGGGCTGCAAGTGGTCGAGCGCTCGGTAATGATCGGGATGAAGGCTTGACCAAGGTTCTGTTTGATAAAGAAACTAAACGTCTTCTGGGCGCAGGAATCGTTGGTGTGAATGCCGGTGAACTGATTGCCGAAGCGGTACTTGCGCTTGAAATGGGAGCCGACATGGAAGATATTAGTTTGACCATTCACCCTCATCCAACCTTATCAGAAACCTTCAATTTTGCAGCTGAGATGGCCGAAGGCACCATTACTGATTTGTATATTCCCAAACGCAAATAGCGACTGTAGGCTGGCATTCAGCTTAAGTGAATGCCAGTTGATATGATTATTTCAGAAGATAAACCTAGTGGAAAATAACAACCCAATGATCAACTTTGTCAGAATTGGCGTGGGTGAACCGTTGATTATTTTGCATGGGTTATTTGGTTCGAATAAAAACTGGCAATCAATATCGAAGGTTTTCTCTCAATATTTTGATGTGTTAACACTTGATCTGCGTAATCACGGAGACTCTTTCCATAGTGATGTAATGGACTATCCTAGCATGGTCAACGATGTATACCAGTTACTTAACGAGTTAGGAATTAAGTCCTGTCGGCTTATGGGGCACAGCATGGGCGGTAAAGTTGCTATGTTGTTCGCTTTAAAATATCCGCGGCACATTTCACAGTTGGTTGTTGCGGATATAGCGCCCATTGTTTATCAACATAATTTCGACCATTTGATTGATCCAGTCATGGCATTAAAGCTAGATGAAATGAATAGTCGAACTGACGTCGATAAAGCGCTGCAAGTTGATATTGCTGATCCTCAGTTACGCCAATTTCTGTTGCAAAGTTTGGTTCGTAAACCGGGTGAACCTGTTGGCTGGCGATGGAAAAACAATTGGTCTGCGATAAAGCAGCATATTGATAAAATTAAAGGTTTTCCAAGTTCAGGAGGCGGCTCAGCTTTGCTTGGGGCTACAATCAAGCCTTGGAAGGTGAATACGCCGGCACTTTTTATTAGTGGAGAGCTTTCTGATTACGTTGATGAAAAAGGTAAGATCGCTATTAACCAACACTTCGAAAAACCTCAGTTTAAAGTGCTAAATGGAGCCAATCATTGGTTACATGCCGAACAGCCAAAACAGTTTTCTGAGGTCGTACTTAAATTTTTTGGGGTTTAAAAATCAACCCTTTAGAATTGGTTGGACCTACCGATAAGGGTGGGTATGCGAGCTAATCCACTAATACTACTGGGCACCCTACTAATCGGTTTAGTGGGTATCGTACCGGAATCAAACGCAATCGAACGACGGTATTTAGCCTCTATGGAAGAATCTAAATGGACAATGACGTCTGCAACTCCACTGCATTGTGAGTTGGAACATGTTATTCCCCAATTCGGGAAGGTAGTATTTTTTCGAGAAGCGGGTCGAAAACTGCGTTTGAAATTAGTCACCGAACAACGCTTTAGTGAACGCATTGATGTCGAGTTAGTCTCGCAACCCCCCAGCTGGAAATCATCAAATAATCCGATAAAGTTAGCTAGCCTAAAGACCAATGGGCAGGGTGAGCT
>JBNMQI010000083.1:0-9360 GCA_051277905.1 Gammaproteobacteria bacterium
CCCAAAGCTAAAAGAACGTGCGCCAAATTTGAAATTGATCATAGAAGAAAACTTTACCGCAAACCTGTATCAGTCTCTCAAACAGGGTGTACTGGATGCCATCATCATTTCCTACCCTTTTGCTGAGCCCGGCATCGAAACATCGCCTTTGTATGAAGAGCCTTTCGTCGTCGCATTGCCTCGAGATCACGTTTGGAACAAACGCAAAGAGATTTTACCCGAAGACCTTGCGCAGCAGGACTTGATGTTGCTTGGAGCTGGGCACTGCTTCCGTGATCAAGTGATTAACGCCTGCCCTAACTGCATGATGGGCAATAGCGAAATCACGCGAAGCCTAGAGGGTGGGTCACTTGAAACGATACGTCATATGGTCTCTGCGGGTACGGGCATTACGGTACTGCCACACACCAGCACTTTGTATAGCCATCACGACGAACGACTCATCGATTTCAAACCATTTAAGGCGCCGGCTCCGAGTCGCACTGTCGCAATCGCTTGGAGAAAACATTATCCGCGTAAAGAAACGATTGCAACGATACGAGAGACTATTCAGACAACGCCCCTTAACGGGGTTGAAATACTTCACTATAAATTGCCATTATGAATAATCAGCTATGAATGACTCAGACCTCGAAAGCATCCTTCAACAGGAACACGAGCAAGACCTTGAACTGATTCGGGGCAAACTGATATCTGAAACTGCGAAGATGCCCTGGACTGACTTACAGCGTTTTTTCGCTAACGGTAGCACTTTGTATGTTTCTCCAGAACTCGATTTAATCGATGTTGCTTTTGCATTCCAGCGCGATCTTGCCGATCAAGTGAAACCGTGGCTCGACCAAGCATTGGTGGCAACTGTCAGCACTGAGCAAGCCAAGGCATGGTTTGAACAAGACAGTTTATTATGGACGGTGGTGGTGAAACCTTGGGTGTTGATTCAATTACCTAAATAAATATGAGCTTGCTTTATAACATCGGGTAAATAGTACCTACCCTCACTTTTGATGTAGAATTACACTCCTTTTAGCGTTCCTTAGATTGAGTCCGACGTGGCAAAAAAACCAGAACATACCTTTCGAATCCAGTTTCATAATAACAATCGTATTTATGAACTTTATGCCCACGAAGTCGGCCAAGCACAAATGATGGGGTTTGTCGAAGTTGGCCAAATTATTTTTGGGGAACACTCGAAAATACTCATCGATCCCGCCGAAGAAAAATTGAAAAGCGAATTTGGTAATGTGAAATATTCTTATATTCCACACCACTCAGTGATTCGTATCGACGAAGTAGAGCAAAGCGGTAAGAATAGAATTCTAGATTCAGAAGGCGGCACCATTACTAACTTTCCCGGCGCAAATTCGTCACCAATAAGAAAATAACCAGCACTAGTACGCTGCAAAAACGATGCAAATATCAGTCATCATTCCTAGCTTCAATCGACTTGAGAGTTTAAAGCGAGCCGTTAATTCGGTGTTAGATCAAGATTGTGAAGTTGATGAACTGATTGTTGTTGACGACGGATCAACTGATGACACCTCAAATTACATTCGTCAAAGCTTCCCCCAAATTAAACTCATCCAACAAACTAATCGGGGTGTTAGTGCAGCCCGAAACGCCGGTATTAAACAGGCTAACTATGACTGGATTGCACTGCTCGATTCTGACGATAGCTGGCATCACAATAAGATTTCAACCATAAAAGAACACCATTCCCAGCAACCTGACATTGGTTTAATTCACTCTGACGAAATCTGGATTCGTAACCATGTACGTGTGAACGCGATGAACAAGCATCAAAAAACTGGCGGTAATGTTTTTTTACGATGCCTGCCAATGTGTGTGATCTCACCCTCTGCCGTAGTGTTAAAACGTTCGATAATTAAGTCAGTTGGTTACTTTGACGAGTCGCTACCGGCCTGCGAGGATTATGACCTGTGGCTTAAGATATGTTGCCAGCATTCTGTTCACTACATTGACCAGCCACTGATTACAAAATACGGTGGTCATGAGGACCAGCTCTCTACTCAACACTGGGGGATGGATCGATTTCGTATTCGTTCTTTGTCGCGACTAATTCAACAAGGTGAGTTGTCTGATGCCTACCGTTTGGCCGCTAACGCAATGATGCAAAAAAAGCTAACCGTGTTATTAAACGGTGCTAAAAAGCACAATAACCAATCGGTGTTGGACGAATTTGGACCAATGACCGACTGTCATCAGGCCACTCGGTTGGTTACAAAAATATGAGTGTCTTTAAAAATAGTGATCTTTTCGTAAGTGCAAGAAAGCACCGCGTGGACGACTGCATGAATGCAGCGGTTCGGCGCCCCGAAGGTAGAGCAATGCAGGGAGCAATTGTCGAGAACCACAGCGTACGTGAAGTACATGAGGATCGACCGGGCTGGCGCACCAGCACGGAGCTGCCGCCGCAATCGTGGAAAAAGTGCATCTTTAGAGGTATCTCATGTTAATTTGGGTTGCTGCATTACATTGTGAAGCTAAGCCTGTGATTGATTTTTTCCGCTTGAAAAAATCTCATGATCACCATGCTTTTGATATTTATCAAAAAGACAACATGTGCTGTATTGTCAGTGGTATTGGCAAACTAAACTCGGCTGCTGCGACCGCATGGGTAGCAGCGCTGCATCGACAGTCGCGCTCTATTGCTTGGATTAATATAGGCACCGCAGGGAGTGAATCCTATGCCATCGGGAGTGCCTGGTCGATTAACAAGATATCTGATATTGAATCGGGTCATCGTTATTATCCGGTGCCCTTAGTCAATAGCCAATTGCCAACCGAGCATTGCCAGACGCACAATCAACCCGATAATCAATACGATTCACAGTCCTTGTCAGATATGGAAGCCAGCGCTTTTTTTGGCACTGCGACACGATTTAGTAGTGGCGAACTGATTCATTGTATTAAGGTAGTGAGTGACAATAGCGAAACACCCTGCAGTCGAGACAAAAATGAAGTGAGTCAACTGATTCAGCAAAACATGAAAGCGATTAGCGAATTTTCACAGGCATTGACTGAGTTGAATCAGCAGATTGCACAAATGGGTATTTCTGAAACCGATTGGCAACGATTTTTGGCACAAGCCCATTTCAGTCAAACCCAAAAAACGCAACTTAAAAGCTGTTTACGCTTTTTACTCAGTCAGGGTGATAGTATCGACTCTTTGATGTCAGTCGTCTCTGCGGGTACCAGTATAAATGCATCTAAAAAGGCATCTTCAAATAGTAATAGCCAATCAATTTTGAGCTGTCTCACACAGCGGCGAATTGATTTCAGCCGGAATTTATAAATATGGTTAGCTGCGTCTATGTCGAATCGAGCATTAAACACCACGAACGAACCCTTAGAATTCTAGCTCGATTCAAAAATACCCCTGTTGTTGAAATAGAACACCATGGCGAAGTATTCAACCCAAGCGCCCAAAACTTTCGCCTGCAAAAATCAAATCCAGCGTTAATTCTAGCGCATAAAAACAACCGACATGCATTGCCAACACCTGAGGGTTATGGGCTGGGCGGCAAACATAACTATTACTTTTCGCATATGCTCAACTGTCTTTACGATTGCCGTTATTGCTTTTTGCAAGGCATGTACAACTCTGCCCATCAGGTTATTTTCGTCAATTATGAAGACTTTGATGACGACATTACGCAAATTTGCGCACAACATGACTCAGAACCCGTCTGGTTTTTTTCAGGTTACGATTGTGACAGCTTGGCTTATGAACCCGTCACCCAGTTTGCTGATTTTTTTGTACCGGCATTTAACAAAATCGACAACGCCTGGCTAGAATTACGCACCAAAAGCA
The DNA here is from genome assembly GCA_051277905.1 of Gammaproteobacteria bacterium. GTDB lineage: Bacteria > Pseudomonadota > Gammaproteobacteria. The sequence goes on from JBNMQI010000083.1 coordinate 3,833, forward strand.
CTCAAGTTCGGCAGCTTTTAAAACATAAGCCCTGTGAGCGTATCATTACCGCCTTTAGCTTTACCGAGCAACATAGCCACGAAAAACTCGAACATGGTGTTCCGTCCATCGAGAAGCGCATCGATGCGATGAGATTGCTGGTTGATGCAGGCTGGCCAATTGGCCTAAGATTTGACCCCATTGTTTATCATGAGAATTATCAGGCATCGTTTTCTCATTTGCTCGAGACTATTTTTGCGACAATAGATGCCAACCGCTTACACTCGGTTAGCCTAGGCGCTTTTCGGTTACCTAAAAATAACTTTCGTCAGGTTAACAAGCTTTATCCAGACGAACCGTTATTTAACCAAAATCTAGCGTTGAATAATGGCATTGTTGGCTACCCGCTAGCACAGGAAGAAGAAATGATGCGCTATTGTGAACAGCAACTGCTGCAACATATTCCAGCTCATTGTTACCAGCCTTGTCAGTGGCACGAATAAGGGTTGTATTGTAATAATCTGATGAACAACTTATAAGTATCTTATGAAAATTTTAATTTCAGGCTCTAGTTCGGGCATCGGCTTGGCAACCACAAAACAGTTGCTAGAGATGAACCATGAAGTGATTGGCATTAGCCGTCAGCCAGAAATAGCTCAACTTGATCACCCCAATTTCAACTTGCTTCAACTTGATCTGAACCTGCTTGATGATTGTGACCGAAAACTAAAGTCGTTACTAAAAAAACACTCGTTCGATTGCTTTATTCACTGCGCTGGCTATGGCCATTTTGGCTCTATCGAACAATTTTCGGTTGCCCAAATTGATCAGGCAATTAGAGTTAACCTCACCAGTGCACTTGTTCTATGTCATCAGTTAGTACCCATGTTTCGACGCCAAAAACAGGGTCGATTGATATTCATTGGATCAGAATCATCCCTAAATGCTGGAAAGAAAAGTGCCTTATACAGTGCGGCTAAATTTGGCTTGCGAGGATTTTGCCAGGCACTGCGTGAAGATTGTGCCAAAGATGGTATCGGGGTCAGCCTAGTCAATCCGGGGATGGTTCGTAGCCCCTTTTTTGATGGGCAATCTTTTGCACCAGCAGACCTACCTGAAAATGCTATTGAAACCGAAGATATAGCCAAACTGATTTGCCAAATACTGCAAACCAGTGCGAATATTGTGATCGATGAAATCAATCTTTCACCGCGTGTTAAATCGATTAATTTTTCACCTCAATCAATTTAAACAGTTAAAATTGAGCGCACTATCAGCCGAGAATTTTAATTGAATGGTGCGACGAGAAAAATACTGATTGTCTTGCTATCAATTCCTTGTAAACTTAATAGTAATTATTCATTATGACAATAAGAAATTACAGTCTTTAATCTAGTCATCCACTAACACTTTTTGTTCAAATTTAATCTGAGATATTAATAGGTGAAACTACAACAACTACGTTTTTTAGATGCCGTCGTGCGTAACAATTTGAATGTATCAGCGGCCGCTGAGGAACTCTATACATCGCAGCCGGGTGTTAGCCATCAAATTAAGTTACTTGAAGATGAGCTCGACATCCAGATTTTTGAACGATCAGGAAAAAAGCTCACCAATATTTCACCTGCTGGTGAAGCGATTATGGATCATGTCACCAGCCTTTTAAATAACGCTAAAAATATTAAGCAGGCAGCACTCGAGTTTAGTAACTCGAGCCGTGGCAGTTTAACGATTGCGACCACTCATACTCAGGCGCAATTTATTTTGCCGCCTATCTTACAGCGTTTCTCATCCATTTATCCTGACATCGAATTACGTGTTCATCAGGGCAACCCAAAATCGATGTGTAAGCTAGCGGCCAATAATCAAGTTGATTTTGTAATGGCCTCAGAAACCATTGATGAACTCAGTGAACTAGTCACTATCCCCGCTTATAGCTGGAATCGTCATATCGTTGTACCTAAGGGTCACCCATTAACAAAGATGCTTAATATCACACTACCTGATCTGGCTTCATTCCCAATACTGACCTATATGCTTGGATTGTCTGGCCGATCTCAGCTAGATAAAACTTTTCAGCAAGCTAATCTGAGCCCTCGTATCGCATTTACAGCGACAGATTCGGACGTTATAAAAACCTATGTTCGTCTTGGGCTAGGCGCGGGCATCATTGCAGAAATGGCTTGCGATAAAAATGATAAAGAACTGGTTTATATCGACGCCAGTCATTTGTTTCCTGATAGCTTGATCAAGATTGGCTTCCGCCACTCTCGGCACATTTCGTCTTTTCAATTTGTGTTTTTGCAAATGATTGCGCCCTATCTTGAAATGGACACAATCAAGGAAATCGCGGCTTCCCGAAATCGTGCCGAACAGGAAGACTTGCTAATCGATTATCAAGTCCCTAGCTTTAAAGCAATGCAAAGCGCTAAAGACACTAATCAAACCTGATTGCCTAAGATTTAACTAGCTCTGCATTTCAGGTTATTATCGTCTTGAATAAAGCCAATAATAACCTAGACCTAGATTTAACTTCTATCGATTTAAACTCTAATTCAGACGAAGCTATTAAAACTCAAGTTCTATCCAGGTGGGTGCGTGGTCAGATGGTTTCTCCATTGCTCTCACTGCGTAATCGACACCCGCATTCCTGACCGATGATTTAAGTTGATCGGATACTAGCAAATGGTCAATTCTTAACCCGCGTTTTGGTTCGGCATCAAACCCTTTGCTACGATAATCAAACCAGCTAAACACATTATCTTCGTTGGGATGACATAACCTGAACCCATCACTTAAGCCGAATGAACAGAGTAAGTCATACCATTCTCGCTCTTCTGGCAAAAAACTACTTTTACCCGTTTTTAACCAACGTTTAGCGTTATCAGGCCCAATCCCAATATCAGTATCCTGTGGAGAAATATTGTAATCACCCATCACTACCAATGGTGTGTCTACCAATGGTTCACCGCACATTTCACTGCTTTGCACGAAGTCGTTTAAGTCTCTATAAAATTTCGCCTTGGCTGGAAACTTAGTCGGATGATCCCGACTTTCACCCTGTGGGAAATAGCCATTAAAGACATAGATAGACTTACCATCCACTTCAAATTGACCACCAATAAAGCGCTTTTGACTGTCATTAGTGTCAGTTGGGAAACCATAGGTTGGCTGTAAGCAAGTCGTACGTGACAACAAGGCAACGCCATAATGTGTTTTCTGCCCCATATAGATTGCCTGATAGCCCAATTCTTCAATTGCAGCCAGCGGAAAGTCATGGTCTTGCACCTTGGTTTCTTGCAAACCAATAAACTCAGGGTTATGAGTATCAATGAGTGCAGCAAGCTGGTGCAGTCGCATTCTTACACTATTGACGTTAAACGAAACTATTTTCATTACTTTCTTCCAGTCTAATTTGATTTTATGAAGTCTGACAGTGTCTGTTGGCCGAGCCTTGTGTCTAAGTCACTTTCAATCTGCTTTAACAATTTTAATACCGACTCATCACTGCGAAACTGCAGGGTTTGACTCTCAGCACCAGCGTCACTAGCGTAATGTAACATTCGGATTGATTGAACTATTACAACTTCAACGCTTTTAGACTGGATATCACCCTTTAAATCCCTGTTTTGAATTGAGGTATTCAATTTCTGCCTGGCTACTTTCTCGCCCCAGTATTTCGTTCCGGTGAGGAAATCGACCAAAGCGTTCGACAATGTCATAGTGATGCTTTGAGAATCGATGATTATCTTCTAAACCCGGTTGATCATATAATTTGAGCCCTAGCCACTGGTCGTCCAGACTTTCGCTATGCATAAAAGGCATGTATAAAAATGCTTTTTGTCGAGTTGTTAACTCAGTATCAAACCCAACATCAACTGCAGCTCGGGCCACTGTAATTGCCTGCGCTTCGGTAGAAAAACTGTCAGGCTTACCTCGAAAAATATTAAGCGGAATCTGGTCAAGTAAAATAACCAGTGCCAAGCTACCAATAGCCGTTTCGCTCCATTGGTCAAGTTCACCCTGTTTGGCTTGTTCCCAACAAGTGCCATAATCAGCTAATAACTGCTGATCAAATTCACGCGTTGAATTAAACCAATGCTTAGAGGCCTCTTTAGAAAACCAGAAATCTATCAATGCGTTATGCATAATCTAACCTCTTCTTAATTAATTGGAACGCGCGTGGTTTATACGTAAGTTTAAAATTAACGCTCTTAATTTTTGTTGGCATTGCTTTCGGCCAACTCTATCATCATGGCGAGTAAGGTGCTCCCAAGATTTATTCTGTATCGCTTTCTTTACAAGCCAGTCATGTACTTCAAAACTGTTACAAGACTGCGCAATCAGCTGCATCACATAGGGCTGCAGACTCGCATAACTGAGATCAAAGCCTTTAAAACCATTCACAAAAGCATCTATCTCTGCCAAATCAAGTTCACTTTTTTTCGCTTCAAAATAACTGTAACGAAGTAATGCAGTGATACTTTGAACATCCATATCAGACAAATAATGTGTCAGCCAAATAGGCAGCTGCTCTTGCAACCGAGCGTGTAACTGCACCCTCACAGCCTCTAACTGATGGGTAAGCGGTTTCATCACAGCCACCGAATGATTACCACTCGACTTACCTTGAGAAAAACTAACATGCACTAATGGAAACTGGCAATAACGCCAGAACTGGGAAATTTCTGCATCGAAAGCAAAGCAAGCCCCGATATAATCACATCGCTGGTCAAGGGAGTATTCACTCGCTTTTTCGATCAATTGAGCTCCGATACCCTGGCGTCTTATAGAGGGTATGACGGCAATTCGTTGAATGCGCATACCCCGATAACAGGCAAATTTCTTGATACTCGCTTGCGCCGTTAACATCTGTGCCAGTAAATGGCCCTTAGGACGGCGCTTACCCAGATAAACTTGTTCGCATAAGTCTGCATCAAAACTACCTTCCCTATTTAAAACCAGAACGCCAACTAAGTGATCGCACTGCTCTGCTAAAACAAGGCTTAAATCAGGATTATCCATTAACATACGCAAATCAGATGGGCGGGTACGGTAATGGACTGACGCCATCAATTCATATACATTTTTCAATAGCGCTGACTCTACATCGCTATTTATATCCACTATTCGGTAACTGGTTTTAGGACTTAGGGTGTGCTCCGTAAACTTTTGCTTAGCAATAGAATGAAGCTTTGGGTTAAGCTGTAACACTGCATTCAGGCAAGGTTCTAAGTTATCCTGGCGGGTCCATCGAACAGGATGGTCGATACTTAAAGACAACAGCTTGTCCGATGGTATGGCGGCCAGAAAGCGATGCATAAAACCCTGCCCTGTTCCTTCATAACCACCAGTTGTAGTTGCCATAACAATTTTTTTATAGCGTTTGACCAATTGCGTTAACATTGGAAAAGGTAACATCGCAGCCTCATCAATGATGAGCACATCGGCCTGTTCTCTTTCTTTAATAAGCTGATCGGGTGCAATGAATTCAACATCTCCAGCCTGTTGTAACAATATCGATGCGGACAATTTCGAGTAGGCGCTAA
>JBNMQI010000084.1:0-9358 GCA_051277905.1 Gammaproteobacteria bacterium
CAACATCAATATCGTCGTATATAAAATCGGCTAGTCGTGTCGAAGCATCAATACGCACATCAATATCTGGATGCAAATCATGAAACTTACACAATCGAGGAATCAACCACTTAGAGACGAATGTCGGCGCTGATGAAATGGTCAATGGCCCATCGCAATTAAACTGACGTACCGATTTAACCGCTTCTGACAAACTCGTAAAACCATCCGTTATGAGTGGCAAGCAGAGCTGTCCGGCGTCAGTTAATACAATTGTTCTATTTCTGCGCTTAAACAACTTAACATCGAGAAATTCTTCAAGTACTCGAATTTGTTGACTAATTGCACCGGGTGTCACATTTAGCTCAGCAGCGGCCTTACTAAAGCTTAAACGCCGTCCAGAAATTTCGAACGCTCGAAGAGAATTGAGTGGTGGTAGCTTCATTTAGTTCATTAGTTTATCTAAACTATAATTTAAATTATATCGATTGTTTTCAATACAAACCAGTCTTATATTGTCATTCTAGAAACAAATTTCTTTAACTTAATAGAGAGAATATCTAACATGAAATTGCTAAAATTTACAATCGCGTTCGTTGTTGATGGTGCCACTGGAAGCCACCTAACCCAACCAGTCTATAGCACCCATCAATTCGATAATAACAATGCTAGAGTGACTCAAAAGCACGACAGTCCGTTAAGGTTATTTCAGCATGGTTTTGCAGCTTTAGCGAGATTTGCTCAAGAAATGATAGATGATTATAAGGAGAGCGCTCAACGTCGAAAAGCAATGACTGAACTATCACGGCTCAGCCCTCATAATTTGAGAGATATTGGATTAACCCATGACGATCTGGTTGATTTAAAGTCAAGACTAATAACTCTTAGGACACTAAATGCAAGACCACGTGAATATCAGAATAACTTCGACCTACAACTTAAAAAACCAAGTATATCCGGCGTTAAAACGCCTCATTTAACTGTTACGAATAAAAGATCTTATGATCAATCACCCTGTGACTAATGTTACGTGACTAGCAATGAAACAAAGGTGCGAGGTGTCGGCTTAAACACCTCGTTCTTTTCTGCGCACATCCGATTTCCACGATTCGATTAAATATCTAGCAATTGAATCATGCCGCGGTAAACAATAGTTACCACTGCCATTGCCCCATTCACCAAAACCTTCCAATTGTTCAACCGTAAACCAATTTGCCTCTTCTATTTCAATACCATCAATGGTGATGTCCGTTGTGGTCGCCTGTGCCCGAAAGCCCAGCATAATTGATGATGGAAATGGCCAAGGTTGGGACGTCTGATAGGTCACTTTATTTACCCTGATACCCGCCTCTTCGAAGGCTTCACGTGCCACTGTCTCTTCTAAACTTTCGGATGGATCAACAAACCCTGCCAGCGTTGACATCATTCGGTTTGGAAATTTTGCATTTCTTCCTAATAAACACCGGCGTTGATTAGGATTTGAGCTGTCTTCAATGAGCATTATTACGGCTGGATCGGTTCGTGGGAATGCTACGTGACCACAGCTGTCATTAATACAGTGTTTGGCATGCCCACCTTGTTTTTGAATTGTCGATGTACCACAACGCATACAAAATAAGCTGTTTCTATTCCAAAAAAGCAACCCTCGAGCATAAGCCAACAATGCGGCATCGTGAGCAGGCAATAAGCAGCCAAGCTCTCTTATATTGATAAACTGCTGTCCATCATAATTAAGCGTTTCTTGACCTTCAAAATAGGTCTCAATATTACATTCAATTTCGGCTGCAAATAAAGGTATAGAACCGTTTAAGCCTAGAAAGACTACTTTGCCAGGATCATTTGTTAGAGCTTTAAGTGTCTGACGCGAATGATAAATAGCAACCGGTACCTGAACACGATCCCAATGAATTAAATTTTTGTCATTTTGTAATAACAAAACCTGACAATCAGGGTGATCCCATTGCTGATCAAGCCAGTCAGATGACTTTCGAAGCTCGCTTGCACGTTCTAGTAATAATCCTTTGTAGTATATTTGATCGATATTCAATTTGGGTTCCTAGGTAATTAACACAATCGTCAACAGTTTTGAGTTTAGTATGCCAGAGAGGCTTACAATCGGATGGCGTTAATTTTAATCTCTGTTTGGTTGAGCCAAAGTTATATTTCTTAAATTAGAGATACTGTTATTTTTATACCGCATCAAATAACACCTCTATCCGAAAGCTCAGCTATCGTTTCACTCGACAAACCTAACAATTCGCCAAGAACCTCTTCATTATGTTCACCCAGGGTCGGGCCAGGCCAACGAGTTGCGCCGGGGGTTTTATTGAGCTTTGGTAATATAGCCGGTATTTTTAGAGGCTGGCCGTTAATTTCTACGGTTTCAAACAGTTCTCGGGCGTTAAAGTGTTCGTCATTTACCATATCTTCGACATTGTAAATGGGTCCCCCTGGTACTCTACTGACATCTAATGAGTTTAAAATTAATTCTGAATCATTTTGGGCACACCAGCTTGATAATGCCAGATCGATCTCGGCTTCGTGTTCTACCCGACCCAGATTAGAGGCTAGCGCCGGATCACGTGCCATATCAGGGTAACCCGCAACAATCATTAAGCGTTGAAATATCGAATCACCATTGCCACCAATGACAACAAATTTACCATCTCGACATCGATAGGTATTGGTTGGAACGATGCCAGTAACCGTACTACCAGAGGGCTCACGTATAACACCTGCACCATCATATTCGGGAATGACGGCTTCCATTAAGTTAAACATCGATTCAAATAAGGCAACGTCAACGACTTGGCCGCTGCCGCTTTTCTTTTGCTCTAGTAAGGCGATGCAAATACCCAGTGCAGCATGAATGCCTGAAATAGTATCACCAATACTGAGATTGGGCCGTACTGGAGCCTGGTTCGGCTGGCCATTTACATACCTAAATCCACTGATGCCCTCGCAAACTGAGGCAAAGCCAGGTTTGCTAGAGTAAGGCCCAGTCTGGCCATAACCCGATATTCGAGCATAAACTAACTTAGGGTTTGATTGTTTAAACTCATCCGGCCCTATGCCCCACTTTTCTACAACACCTGGCCTGAAGTTTTCAATCACAACGTCGGCACTATCGATCAATTGCTTGACCAGTGCGATGCCTTTAGGCGTTTTTAAATCGATAGTGACTGACTTTTTGTTTCTCGCCAACGAATACCACCAAAGCGATGTTCCATCTTTTACTTCACGCCAATTGCGGATAGGGTCACCACCCTTAGGTGGTTCTATTTTAATGACTTCTGCACCAAAATACCCCAACATGCAGCCTGCAAAAGGCCCAGCCAGTAGCTGGCCGAGTTCGATCACTCTATAACCGGATAACGGTCCTGATGAATCCATTTTAATATCTCATGCGCATGTTTATGGATAATGAATGTGGGTTGTTGCATCGATTCTACATTAGCGCAAAACAAGCTCCGAGCACTTTTTCTTATCTATCCTGGACTGGCACCATGCACAGTAACAACAGGACTTATTAGATCCACCATTGTTGCGATATAATGCTACTTTTTTTTACCCTTTCAGCAGGAACTTATTAACAATGCAATCAACGAGTAACTTCGACGAACCCAACGTTTCACTGAGTGTCCGTGATGTATTTGGTATCGACTCCAACATGCAAGTTATGGCATTTGCAGATAAAGTTGACTATGTGCCCGATGTCGATTCGGCTTACCGATTTAACCCTGAAGTCACGTTAGCGATTCTAGCTGGCTTTACTCACAACCGCCGAGTAATGCTGCAAGGGTTACATGGCACGGGTAAATCTACCCATATCGAACAAATAGCAGCACGCCTTAACTGGCCGTGCATGCGAGTCAACCTCGATGGGCATATCAGTAGACTCGACTTAGTCGGTAAAGATACCATTGTGATTAAGGACGGCCTACAAATCACTGAATTCCAAGAAGGTATCGTACCTTGGTCTATCCAACGTCCAATGGCGCTTATTTTTGATGAATATGATGCTGGTCGTGCCGATGTTATGTTCGTTATCCAACGTCTGCTTGAGCGCGACGGCAAGTTTGCACTCATCGATCAAAACCGAGTGATCACCCCTCACCCGTTCTTCCGATTGTTTGCCACCGCCAATACGGTTGGCCTTGGCAATTCAACTGGTTTGTACCATGGCACTCAATTACTCAACCATGGACAAATCGATCGCTGGAATATTGTTGCGACACTCAATTATTTACCTCAAGAAGAAGAGATGGCCATTGTGCAGTCTCGAGTGCCTCAGTTTGAAGATGCTAGATTACTCAAGTCGATGGTGGCGATGGCCACTCTCACACGAGAGGGCTTTGTAGTAGGCGATTTGTCGACATTAATGTCACCCCGTACGGTAATTTCGTGGGCCGAAAATAGCCTCATCTTCAATGATCATATACTCGCTTTTCGTTTATCTTTCTTAAACAAATGTGAAGAGGACGAGCACCCGATTGTGGCTGAATATTTTCAACGCTGTTTCAATCAGGAACTAGATGCCTCCTATTTGCATCTACATGAAAGCAGCGTTGTATAAATGCGCTTTTTCCGTAATTGCGGTCGTGGCCTTGTGGTCCCTACTGTTGGCAGCTCCGTGCTCGAATCCTCATGTACTACCCGTACTCTCCGGTTCTCCGCGCGGTGCTTCCTTGCACTAACGAAAAAATCACTATTTCTAGTGTCGTCCGGACTAAACCATGCGATTTAATCACCAACAGCAGCAACATGTAGAAGAGCTATGTGGCGCGTCTATACGAGCACTGACAGGCTTGCCAGGGTTGCATCACAGAGGTAGGACCCTTTTCCTTAATGGCAAAAAGGTCAACACCAACGCGCCGCATCTCCAAACCGATGTCCTCGAACAGGATTTTCGTTCGCATCGGGGTATTGCTGACGGTATTGCATTGCGGCTGAAGTATAGTAACGAACAATTGCATCAATCATTCTGTCCACCCTCGCCTATTGCGCGATTAATATTCGATATGCTCGAACAATTGCGCGTCGAATCACAAGTCACTGATCAGCATCCTGGTATTAAACAAAATCTGTTGTATCGTTTTCAACAATGGAGCCTAAAATTTCACTATGCAGACCAAACTGAAACCCAATTAGGGTTGCTTATTTTTACCATTGCACAAGCAAGCTGGTCCCGCTTAACTGGCTTGCCCACTTTAGAAGAAATAGATGACGTGATCGAGTCGACGCGCGCTAATCTCTCACCGCTTATTGGCAGTGACCTAGTCGGGTTGCGTAAAAATCGACACAATCAATCAGCTTATGCGGCGCATGCACTCTCAATTGCAAAGCTAATTGATGAATCACTACAGGTTGGTGATAAGGAACGAGCGTTAAATCTTGCCGAACAAGAAGATACAGAAAAAGCACTCAATCGAATTGCTCTGTCTAGCGATTTTTCAGATGAAGCCGAGGATGCCAATATTGCTTCAATTATTACTGGCACCAGCAAAATTTTATCCGACAACCCAACTGGCTATCGCGTATTTACCGAAGCATACGACCAGGAATACAAAGCGGCTTCGAAAATTCGTGATGTCGAAATCATTGAATTTCGCGATCAGCTCGACGGTATGATAAAAGCCCAAGGTATCAACATCCCTAGACTGGCTCGACAGATTTCTGATCTGCTTGCTCAACCAGGTCGCGATGGTTGGCAATTTGGTGAAGAAGAAGGCGTCATAGATGGTCGACGTTTGTCTCAAGTCATTTCGTCACCATCCGAACGACGAATTTTTCGTAAAGATCGCTATCGATTTAAAAACGATTGCCTTGTTTCTTTTTTAATCGACTGCTCAGGGTCGATGAAACAATACATTGAATCAATTGCAATGATGGTCGATATATTTGGACGAGCGCTCGATCAAGCTGACATCTCGAGCGAGATACTCGGTTTTACTACCGGCAAATGGAATGGTGGCCGTGCTTTAAAAGACTGGATAGCGCAAGGACGACCAGAAAATCCGGGGCGTTTAGCCGAACGAAGTCATTTAATCTTCAAGAATGCCGATACCGGATGGCGTAAATCGCGGCGCGACATCGCAGCGCTATTAAAATCACCCTATTTTCGAGAAGGCGTTGATGGCGAAGCGGTTAACTGGGCCTGCCAACGTATGCGAAACCATGGCGAAGAGCGTAAAATATTAATCGTTATTTCAGATGGTAGTCCGATGGATGCGGCGACCCATCAGGCAAATGATGAGTATTATCTTGATCATCATTTAAAGCAAACCGTCGAGCGAAATGAAGCTGAATCAAATGTTGAAATTTACGGGCTAGGCGTCGGATTAAGCCTCACACCCTACTATCGCCACAGCCTTGCCATCGACTTAAGCGAGTCGTTAAGTAACACCGTATTCCAGCAAATATTACATATGATAGCGCATGCTAAAAGATAATAGTTTGAGCGGCCCTATCTCCGGTTGACCCTATCGCAAGTTTTCAAAGTTAAGTGCGATTCGGACTAAGACGTTAATCAATCATAACTATATCCAAAATCAGCCTATTTGAAGGCATATCGGCCAATAGTTTACTGCCAAATATAGGCGATGAGACCTCTAAAAATCGTGCTAGAAACCCCAATCAATAATGTGCGCATGTCGTCACATAAATCAAAAGCATCATGATAGTTAGAAGGAATCTATATTCAGTAGGCGATTGTTAATATCCGTGACTAACTGAATCAGGACGATGCTGCTTTACCAACAATTAGGGCCACTATCGAGAAGTTTCTCTGTGATTTCTCAGCAGCTCAATCGATCCAATCTCAATAGTCGTAATAGCAGCAAACCGTCCGCAACGGATCAAAATCACATGAAGCCCTCACAGACAAAGAACGATAAGAAACCTAGTGGACAACCCAGCCATCACTGGCAGCACATAACAGCCCTTCGACGACCCCGGCTTTATTGAGGTATTATCCGATCCTTACCCAAAAAGCAATATCAGGAGAAAGAATCCAAGGTACGTCAGGTAGTCGATATCGATATTGCACGGATCGTGACTAGGTATCGCGAAGGTATTGATTAGCGATCATAGGCAGCGCTTTGCTCATATCTTTAATGGTTTCCCCCGCGTACTTTTAGGAGAAACATTGAAAAAAAGTCTAGAAATTTGAGCTAGTTGTCACAAGATATTAGTCTACCACCCTAGCTTGCCTAAAATAGTTAAATACTACTGCCGGTGATAATGCTCTGTAACCCTTCATTAATAGCCTTTTATCTATCAATAGATATCACTTATGAAATCATGTAATCCAAAGCTTACATAAGAACAATCCTTCTCCTACATTAATCCTTATGAAGCAATGGCATTATATAGATAGGAAATTTTAACCCTAAAATTCCTTGTCTTGGAGCCTTAGTCAGAAGTGATTTATTAATATAAATCAACATCCTAATCCTTCTCGTAAAAATAAGCTTAGAGGATTAAAAAAGGCCCATGTATCTTTATAAAATTAAACTTTTTTTAGCTTTCGGGCTTTTATTAACACTGACAGTCTGCAGTAATAACCACGATACGAGTAAAAATAAAGCCAGCAGTATAAAGTCGTTTGTATTTGACACATCAATTCATAGTAACAATGCTTTTAGAGCCTCGTTTAACGAAGATATTTTTATCGCGACCATTGGTGCGAACAGTTTTAATCTTTCCAAAACAAACAACATAGATGGCATAGCAACCTTTGATGGCAAAACCAAAATCACAACGGTTCAGCCGGACAGTGGGTTAGACATTATTACAAAGCAGGCCTTTGCGTTGAAATCAACCATCACCAATTTCGTCAGTTATTTACTTGAAGGAAATTCTAACTGGTCATCTGATAATCACAAGGAGACTAGAAGTGACTCAGCGGTTATTCAAGTTGACAATTCCACTGAGCATGATGCGGACGCGCCACAAATTGCTTTTGATAACAACGGAAACGCCATCATGGTGTGGCAACAGACAGACAACTCAGTTTTTAGTATATGGGCAAACCGATATGATGCTTCAACCAGATCATGGGATATCGCAGCAGTCATTGAGACAGACAATGCAGGGCATGCTTATAACCCCAAGATTGCGTTCGATACTAGCGGTAATGTAATTGCTGTGTGGTGGCAGGATGACGGTTCAGTTAAAAGCATATGGACAAATCAATATGATGCAAAAACTAGATTATGGGGTATGGCAGCATTGATTGAAGATGACGATAGCGGAGATGCATTCAATCCCAAAATTTCAATCGATTCCAGCGGTAATGCCATCGCAGTTTGGCGTCAGTTTGACGGCAAGGTTGATAGCATATGGGCAAACCACTTTGACGCAACAACCAGAATGTGGGGTACTAAAGCAGAAATAGAAAAAGACAATTCTGAAGATGCGTACGATCCTCAAATCGCAGTTGATACTAATGGTAATGCCATGGCATTGTGGACTCAGTCCAACGGTATGGTTGATAGCATATGGGCCAATCGATACGACACTATCAACCAATTATGGGGCACAGCGACAGTAATTAATATAGGAGATATCGACGGCGCATATAATCCACAGATCGCGTTCGATGCTAGCAACAATGCCATCGCGTTATGGAATCAATTTAACGGAAAAGCTGAAAGCAAATGGACGAGCCACTATGACGCGATAACTAGCACGTGGGGTATTGCAACAGCAGTAGAAACCGATGGTTTTAAAACAAAAAACGATCAAATCCGATTTAATGCTAACGGTAGTGATATTACGGTATGGAGTCAGGATGTTAGTCTAAATGGTTCAAACTCGCTAATATCTGAGGCTTGATTTGCATTATTAAGCGTAAAGCTATTAATCAGATCTCCATGCTGGTCCTCATTATTCATAGTTTTTACGTAAAGCAGGATTCAAATGGCCACTTTAATTGATTAAGGTCTGTGCCAAAGTGTAAACTTTTGGCACTATCCTAAGCAATTTAACATTGCCCGTTGGTTAACATTCAACAGTGCATTTGGAGTCATTATTCAGAGGAGAAAGTTATGAAATGCGGATTTATCGGCTTAGGGGTATTGGGCTCAAAGTTATGTAGGAATCTACTTGAGGCTGGCGTAGATCTCACTGTCTACGACCTTGATGAAAATGCAATCTTGGCGGCAGTCGAATCTGGTGCAACTTCTAGCAGCTCAATATCGGATCTATGCATAGGGGTCGACGTGCTCTTTACTTGTTTACCTTCTCCTACCGCTTCTGCACAGGTAATGGAAGGCGATGGGGGTGCACTATTGACACTACGATCCGGTTCTACTTGGATCGAAATCAGCACAACTGGAGTCGAAGAAATCAAACGATTAGCAACCGTTGCCAACGC
>JBNMQI010000085.1:0-9287 GCA_051277905.1 Gammaproteobacteria bacterium
GCTAGTGGTGAACCGGCCTTATTCCGCGCCTTGTTCAATGTTAATCAGGAATTTATTGAAGGCATTGAAGATATGCAAATTCTGTATGGCATCGACACCACTAGTGATGCCTTTGCTAATCAATATGTCACTGCCAACAATGTCGCGGATTTTCGTAGCGTAGTGTCTGTCAGAGTCATGCTACTGGTGAGGTCTTTTGACAATTTTGTTATCGATCAGCCACAGACTTACACATTTAACGGCAGCTCAGTAACGGCTAGTGATCGTCGTATTCGGCGAGTTTTTACTAATACCATTGCATTACGGAATAGGATTGGAATTTTATAATGGAAACAATAATGCCCACAAAACAAAAGGGCGTCACTCTAGTTTTTAGCTTAGTAATATTGGTAACACTTACCATACTCGGCATATCAACAATTCAAAGTACGCGCACCGAATTGGCAATGGCAGGCAATCAGCGCGAATCAATATTAATGTTTCAAGCTGCCGAAATGGGCCTGAAGGCCGCTGAAACTTACATTGCCAACTCGACTTCTAACGGTGACTTTAACGATTCAAGTCTTGGCCTGTCGACAGTCGATGCTCAATCGACCAGTTTTGAACTAGATTATTTCGATGAGGCCACTTGGGCTATCAATGCATCCCAAGAAGCGGGGACAGACGTTTTTAGTTCTGCAAAACCACGCTATATTATCGAGTACATGGGTGATAGAAAACAAAATCCGCTGGCGTCTTCTGTCAATATAGGAAACTATGGTTCCGGCCAAACAGGTAGTAATGTGTCCATATACCGTGCCACAGCGAGGGGTGTTGGATTAACTGGCAACTCGTTTCGTTACATTCAGTCTTACTTCGGGAAAGTAGCCCCTTAAAATTACAACGCTCAGGCAACTAAGATGATTATTCAAAAACTTAGGAGAAAATTTGCAACTGTCGCCTTCAGTGCGTTAATGACATTGATGAGTTCGCTGTCTGCATTTGCAGCACCAGGACCTCTAGCCACTGCACCATTATTTGTTTCTTCACTGGTTGAGCCTAACGTATTTTTTACGCATGACGATTCTGGCAGCATGAGCTGGAATACGATGGTTCAAAATGGAACGGCTGGATTCTATTCTAGTAGCGGTGTGCCCTATGTGAATGGCAGATTTCGCTATTATTATGAGCCGGACTGGTATAACGATACGACCATATTACCACCATCAAGCGCTACTTGGGCGGCAGGTGTATGGGTTTTGCGTAACCATAACGGCAATAAAAATTACTATAACCCAGCAACAACTTATACCCCTTGGACTGGTGTAAAAGCTGACGGCACAGCAATGTACAACAATGCAGACCCAACCAACGCTTTAATAAATCCAAATTCTCCATCAGGAATAAGCACTAACCTAACGGTCAGAAAAAACTTTTTTGACAATGATAATTGTGGCTGCTGGTTGCCTGATGCGATTTATTTGCCAACTTACCATGTGTGGACTGACACTGATGCTGATGGTGTTATTGAAACAACCGATTCGAATACTCTCGTTGAAATTGAAGCGGGTACAACTGAGATGCAAAACTTTGCAAACTGGTTTGTGTATTATCGAAATCGTGATTTTGCAGCAAAAGCCTCTATTGGCCGCGTCATTAATAATACCGATGCCACTCGTATGGGCCTGGTGGTATTTAATGGCCCCGAACAGTCCGATTTAAAGTCTATGACTAACGTTACCTTTAAACGAGAAATGTTGGAGAAATTTTATAGTATAGAGCCTAATGGAGGCACTCCCGCTAGAAATGCACTGAAGCGCGTAGGTGAATTATTTAAAACTACAGGTGCCTCAGCGCCTATTTTATCTCAAGCAGATGGCGGTGAATGCCAACAGAATTTTAATATTGTTATGACTGATGGTTTCTGGAATGGTGGCGATCCAGGCGTTGGAAATACGGATATTGATGACGGTCTTGGCTCAACATACGATGGCAATGAATCCCAGTCAAACGATGGCGGTAATTATGCCGACGGATTTTCTAATACGCTGGCTGATGTCGCTATGGAATACTATGAAAATGACCTCCGTTTAGACCTAGCTAATAACGTTCCAACCACTGAAGGAATTGATGAATCCAACAAACAACATTTAGTCACCTATACCATTGCATTTGGTCTCAACGGATCCTTAGATCCTAGTACTGTTTCGCCGCTAGATGTCGGATTTAGCTGGCCCGAAGCAATTTCCAATCAAAACTCTACCGTGGATGATTTATGGCATGCAGCCTATAACGGCCGTGGCAAATACTTGAATGCTCAAAACCCGTCTGAATTAGAGCAATCACTGAATGAATCAATTTCAGATATTGCAGAGAGAACTGCTACCGCTGCTGCTGTTGCTGTCAACTCTGCCAAGCTAACCACTGCTTCAGTGGTTTATCTCGCCGAATTTAATACCAACCGCTGGCAGGGCAATCTATACGCTTACAACATTATAGATTTATCGCTGGGTACATTAGCATCTACACCCACATGGGGAGCGGGTACAGTACTGACCGCTAGAGATATCACTGCCGAACCACGAGTTATTTTAACTTATGATAATACTGCCACTTCACCTGATGGCGTACCTTTTCAATGGTCAAATTTGAATGCGGGTCAAATGGCAGATTTGAGTATTAACCCTTCTGGCAATGTAGATACTGACATCACTATTGCTCAGAAACGTCTCGATTTTTTACGAGGTGATCGATCGAATGAAGGTGCTGGTGAATTCTTTCGGGAGAGAGCTTCCCTACTCGGAGATCTAGTCAATTCAGGCCCCGTTTTTGTTGGTGCACCCGATCTTACTTGGCCTGACACAGCGCCATTTCCAACCGCTCCTTCGACACGTTATTCTCACTATAAAAATGGCAGTGCCAAAACACGCAACAGTGTGATCTACGTGGCTGCCAATGACGGTATGTTGCATGGTTTTTCAGAAACACTTAAAGACACCGCAGGTAATGATATTGTGGGATCAGGCGGCAAAGAAGTACTCGCCTATATTCCAAGTAGTTTGTTTTCATCTGCAAGCAGTAACGAAGGATTACATTACTTAACTGACCAAAGGTATCAACATAAATATTATAATGACCTTACTCCCTCTGTGTCGGATATTTATGCTAATTTAGGTACGGGCTTAGATTGGCATACGATATTATTCAATGGATTACGTGGTGGTGGGCGCAGTGTTTATGCATTAAATGTTACCGACCCGACTTCATTCAATGAATCAAATGCAGCCGACATTGTGTTGTGGGAATTTAACAGCACACACGATGCAGACCTCGGTTTCACCTATAGCCAACCCCAAATCGGCATGACCAACGATGGCAGCTGGGTTGCTATTTTTGGCAACGGCTATAACGATACAGGCGATGGTAAAGCCAAACTTTTTATCTTGAAGATTGTAGAAGGCATCGATGGCGTTTGGAGTGCGAGTGATTACGTTAAGATTACCACTGGTACTGGCTCGACAACTGCACGCAACGGGCTAGCAACGCCCGCACTTGCAGATACCGATGGCAATGGCACTGTCGATAGAGTGTATGCCGGCGATTTAGAGGGTAATATGTGGGCATTTGATCTAAGTAGCTCAGTGACATCAAACTGGGCGCTGGCAAATACTAGCTCAAGTCCTCTTTTTGTTACCAAGGGCAATCGTCCCATTACGGCTAAACCCACATTGGCTAAACACCCCTCAATATCCGACGTTACCAGTAACAAACCGAACATAATGGTGTACTTTGGATCAGGCCAATATTTGGTGAATTCGGACAAAACAACTTCAGCAGTCAATCACTTTTATGGTGTCTGGGACAAAGGTGATAGTGCTCGCACTGATAACAATCTGGTCGAGCAAACCTTTAGAAGTGGCTTTACTTTTGACGATGATGACAATGCTGCAACGGCGCCGATTGATGCTCGAGTATTAACCCAAAACGCTGTCGACTACACTACAGATAAGTATGGTTGGTTTCTTCAGCTACCTGATTCTGGCGAACGCTCAATTACGCGTCCAACGGTGAGGGGAGGCAGTGTGTTCTTCAATACTTTTGTACCCGTATCAGATCCCTGCTCAGTCGGTGGTTTTGGTTATCGCATGGTTGTTGATGCTGCCACAGGCGGCGCAACGAGCCAGCCTCAAACGGATACCAATGGTGATGGCATAGTTAACGACGATGACACTGCCAGTGATGCGACAGCGATTAATCCTGAAACTCCTACTATTTCGGGTACTCAACAAGCTGGGTTAATGTCAGAGGATACATTTTTGGATACCGTTAAATATACAAATGATTCACCCATGGTGGTTAAAGCCTTACTAAAACTTCGCACTGGTCGTTTTTCATGGCAGGAGTTAATACAATGATCTGCAGAAACACTGTCCTGTGCAAAGTATATCTGGCCTTTATTCTAATAATGTCTGCGTGCTTTATCGCTGCGAATGCGGCTCCAATGATTCAGCTTGAAGGAAAAATATTATCGCTCAGTCGAGACAATATCAATATTAATGATATGCTATTCAAGATTATACCAACAGTAAAAGTATATGCTGTGGATGGTGCAAGCTCTAGCCTATCGAGTATACGAGTGGGTAACTATGCCCGAATCGAAATACAAAAATACAACGGAAAACTTTACGTTGACAGTTTATATTTAATGACCAAACCTACTGCCAATGAATAAAATTCACGGAATGAACAAAATCAAACTATGCAAAGGATTGACTCTGGTTGAACTCTTGATTGTCCTCGTTATTATGGGAATACTGTCTGCCGTCTCACTTCAGTTCTATGGTAACTACGTGGTTGCTGCAAACCGCACTGATGCTCGTACAGGCTTGACTGCAACTGCAACCGCCCTGGAAAAGTGCAAAGCACTTTATGGTGCCTATAACAATGCTGCTTGCAATGCGATCATTCCTGTGACTTCAGCTGCGGGCTTTTATACCATTACCGGCACTAGTACTGTTGTTACCTATGAATTGACCGCAACGCCCGTTACCGGAGAACCTCAAACTAATGACGCAGAATGTACTTCACTAACGTTATCCAATACGGGTATTCAAAGTGGAACGGGTACCACTGTTTCAAAGTGCTGGTAAAGTATTCAAGCTCATGTTTTTAATCAGGCTAGGTAAATTATTTGTTGTTATAGCGTCGTACCAAAATACTCATGGCTGGCAAAACAGCAGTCAAGGCATTCAGGTCAAAGGACCTCATTTTTAAAATGAAATCTGGACAACGTAGTCAGGTCACAAAAAAAGTCACGCTGATTGGTGCTCTAGTGAACGCACTATTAGCATCTTTGCAAATTGTATTTGGGCTATTGGGGCATTCTCAGGCGCTTTTAGCGGATGGCATACATACCTTGTCTGATCTCGGTAGTGACTTCATTGTTTTAATGGCAACGAGTCAATCTGCTAAGGCCGCCGATAAAGAGCACCCCTACGGTCATGGTCGAATCGAAACCCTAGCATCCGTATTACTCGGACTCATTTTAATTGTCGTCGGCGTTGGAATTGGCTTTCGCGGTATCAGTAATATCATTACACCAGACCATGTTGTACCCAATGCCTTTACTCTGGTGTTCGCAATTGTTTCAATCCTATCTAAGGAGAGCTTGTATCGCTATACGCTGAAAGCATCTAAACGCATACATTCGACTTTGCTCGAAACAAACGCCTGGCATCATCGCTCGGATGCATTATCCTCAATCGTTGTGCTTTGTGGCATTTCTGCTCAAATTCTTGGCGTGCCTTACATGGATTCATTAGCTGCCGCCATTATCGCGCTAATGATCAGCTTCATGGGCTACAAACTAACTCGTAAAGCCTTCGACGAACTAATCGATACCAGCCTCGACCATAAACTGGTCAGCAAAATTCAACAAACAATTGAAAAAAATGATTCTGTCAATGCGTTGCATAGTCTTAGGACTCGTTCGATGGGCGGTCAGGGGTATCTCGATGCTGAAATACGCGTCAACCCAAAGTTAACCGTATCAGAAGCACATCACATTGCTTTTTCGCTTGCGCAACAGATAAAAACTGAATTCCCCCGCATTATTGACGTTGGTATCCATGTCGACCCATTGACAGAGGTTGGTCATGACTGGGTAAGCGATCTGCCCTCTCGTCACGAGATACTCGATCAGCTCATTAGGCAATGGGCTCGAGTTGAATGCAGCGCTAGAATAGAAAGTATTCAATTACACTACCTGAATAGTCGGGTAGAAATTGATTTGGTTTTACCATTTACCTTAGCCGACAGCAGTTACCAACAGCAGATCGATGAATTAATCGCTGAGGCGGCTAAAATTAGTTTTGTTGGGCAGGTAAATGTTTATTTTTTACGTTAGTATTGCACCGTATTGGTGCGGTCCTGATAAGGTTAACCAAATTTATCCTTAAAGTTAGGATAAATTGGTAATAACAAATTTATCCGTACAATACATTAATATTCATATTCAATTCAACGGAGACCCTCTCGATGTCAGCTGCTGACGTATTAAATACCATAAAAGAACACGGCGTTAAGTTTGTCGACTTTCGATTTACTGACACTCGCGGTAAAGAACAGCACGTCACTATACCGTCTTACAGACTTGAAGAAGATAGCTTCACCGAAGGCCAAATGTTTGATGGCTCTTCAGTTGCTGGCTGGAAAAGTATTAATGAGTCAGACATGATCCTCATGCCTGACTCATCTACCGCTATATTAGACCCATTCACCGATGAGCCTACAATCAACATCAGCTGTAATGTTGTTGAGCCAGCGACGGGTGAAGGCTACGAGCGCGACCCTCGCTCCATTGCCAACCGAGCAGAAACCTATCTGAAAGCAACTGGCTTTGCTGATACAGCCTTCTTTGGTCCTGAAAATGAATTTTTTATCTTTGACGACGTACAGTGGACCAACGAAATGGGCAACTGTTCCTTTCGTATTGACTCTGAAGAAGCTGACTGGAACACTGGTAAGTCCTATGAAGATGGCAACACCGGGCATCGTCCACGTGTGAAGGGTGGTTACTTTCCTGTTCCACCTGTTGATTCTTTGCACGACATTCGCTCTGCCATGTGTCTAGCTCTGGAAGAAATGGGCCAGAAAGTTGAAGTGCATCATCATGAAGTTGCCACAGCTGGACAGTGTGAAATTGGTGTTCAATTTAACACTCTAGTTAAAAAAGCTGACGAAGTCCAAGCCTTCAAATATTGCGTTCATAATGTAGCTCATAGCTATGGTAAAACAGCAACTTTTATGCCCAAGCCACTGGTAGGTGACAACGGAAGCGGTATGCATGTTCATATGTCTTTAGCGAAAGATGGCGTCAACTTATTTGCTGGTGACGGCTATGGCGGTTTATCTGAAATGGCATTATTTTATATTGGTGGCGTAATCAAACATGCTAAAGCCATCAACGCTTTTGCAAACCCTGCTACTAACAGCTACAAGCGTCTAGTGCCTGGTTTTGAAGCGCCTGTCATGCTAGCTTATTCGGCTCGTAATCGTTCTGCATCGGTTCGGATTCCTTATGTTGGTAACCCAAAAGGCCGCAGAATTGAAGTTCGATTTCCTGATTCTACTGCCAACCCTTACCTTGCTTTTAGCGCCTTACTGATGGCCGGCCTAGACGGCATCAAGAACAGAATTCACCCAGGTGAAGCGATGGACAAAGATTTATACGACTTGCCAGCAGAGGAAGAAGCGTTAATACCACAAGTTGCTTTTTCACTTGATCAAGCGCTTAACGAACTGAATCAAGATCGTGAATTTCTGAAAGCTGGTGGCGTATTTACGGATGACGTGATTGATGCTTATATTGCGCTTAAAAATGAAGAAGTTCAGCGTATGCGTTTAGCTACTCACCCAGTTGAATTTGACCTATATTACAGTTGCTAGTTTTCTCTAGCGGTAATTAGTATTGATAAGAAGGCCTCCAAAAGAGGCCTTTTTTATGCTCAGCTGCACCAAAATGGTGGCATATAACACGTTAAATTGATCAATTTTTACTAATTCGCACCAATGTAGTGCAATATAAACTATTATGAAATTTTCTCAATCTGATAAAACTGCGGGGAAAATAGTTGACACGCTCAACAGCAGCATTCTATGCCTGAATAAAGATTGGACCATTAGTTATGTTAATTTTGCAGCCGAAGAGTTATTCACTAGTAGCGCTTCTAGTCTATACGGCAAGAATATAAATCAGCTTTTCAGTCAGGTAGAGCCCAATACTATTACCAACAAACTAGACGCCTTTGGTGATGACTCTTTTGCCGTGACTGAACATGATGCAAAAATCACTTTAGCGAACGGTACATCATTTTCTGCTGATTACAGTATTTATCCGATCGAAAATACGGACAATACCTCGCAAGTTCTAATTGAAATTAAACAGCTCGATTGGCAATCAAAAATCACCCGCGAAGAATTCACCAACCTCAAGAAACAGGCAAGCCTTCAATTTGCACAAGGTATGGCTCACGAAATAAAAAATCCTCTCGGCGGTATCCGAGGTGCAGCACAGCTATTAGAGCGTGAATTAAGCGAGCCTAAAATGCGTCAATATACTGAAGTCATCATTAACGAGGTGGATCGACTAACAGCACTAATTAACAATATGTTAGGACCCAATACTGAAATCGTAAAGTCATCTATTAATATTTTAGAAGTGCTCGAGCACATACGCAGATTAATGATCGCCGCTGAATCGAGCCGCATTAGCATCAAGATAGACTATGACCCAAGCATCCCTGAACTAATGGGTGATAAGCGACAACTTATACAAGCGTTACTCAACATTGTGCAAAACGCGGCACAATCAATTGATCATGAGGGTGTCATAATATTTAAAACGCGAATCGGTAGACGTTTTACGGTTGGACAAGTCACTCATCCGCTGGTTGTTCAGGTTGATATCTCAGATAATGGGAATGGTATTGCGGCTGAAATTAAGGACACAATTTTTCTACCGATGGTAACCAATAAAGCAGAAGGCAGCGGCTTAGGCTTGCCCATTGCACAAGAAATCGTATCACGTCATGGTGGCATTATATTGTTCGAAAGCTCGTCACAGGGCACGACGTTCAGCACCATATTACCCTTATCACTTGGCACCAATGAACAATGACACCTGACAATACACACTCGGTTTGGATAATTGATGATGACCCTTCAATTCGATGGGTGCTCGAACGCGCTTTAAGCAATGCTAAATTTGCAGTCACACTCTTTGAAACTGCATCCAGTGCACTCAGTCG
>JBNMQI010000086.1:0-9129 GCA_051277905.1 Gammaproteobacteria bacterium
TGCATGAAAACGGTAAGGTCATTGTCACTGGCTGTCTTGGTGCTCGATCAGAAATGATCAAAGAAAAATTCCCATCTCTCCTTGCAGTTACTGGTCCTCATGCAAAAGACGAAGTAATGCAGGCAGTGCATACCCATTTTCCTGCAAAGCATGACCCATTTTTTGATTTAGTACCCAAGCAAGGCGTTAAATTAACACCACGGCATTATGCGTATTTGAAGATTTCAGAAGGCTGCAATCACCGCTGTAGCTTTTGTATCATTCCCTCATTCCGGGGTGATCTTGTCAGCCGTCCCATTGACAAGGTAATGCAGGAAGCTGCCCATTTGGTAAATGCTGGTGTAAAAGAAATACTGGTTATCTCACAGGACACCAGCGCCTATGGTGTCGATGTTAAATATGCGATGCAGTTCTGGGAAGGGCAGCCGCTTAAAACGAAGTTTCTAGACCTTTCAAAAGCGCTGGGTCAATTAGGAGTTTGGGTGCGAATGCACTATGTTTACCCTTATCCTCATGTCGATGACGTCATACCACTAATGGCACAAGGATTAATACTGCCGTACCTCGACATTCCGTTCCAGCATGCCAGCCCGAAAATATTAAAGCTAATGAAGCGCCCCGGCAATCGTGAACGTGTACTCGAAAGAATTCACGCCTGGCGCGAAGTTTGCCCTGAGCTTGTCATCCGAAGTACCTTTATCGTCGGCTTCCCTGGTGAAACTGATGACGACTTTCAGCAACTATTAGATTTCATAGCAGAGGCACAACTCGATCGAGTGGGCTGCTTTATGTACAGTCCCGTTGAAGGTGCTGCTGCAAATGAACTGCCTGATCAAGTACCAGAAGGAATCAAACAAGAACGCTATGATATTTTCATGCAGGCACAACAGGTCATCAGTACCGCAAAGTTACAACAGCGCATAGGGCAAAACATCAAGGTGCTAGTCGAAGAAAGAACTGACGAGGGTTATGTTGGTCGATCCTATGCCGATGCCCCAGGGATAGATGGATTAGTTTATATTGAGACGGATCAGGTATTGGCTTTGGGAGAATTTCATCAAGTAGAGGTTGTCGATACGGACGAGTACGATTGTTATGCGATATTGTGTTCTGAGTGAGATGAATATCCTAGTAGATGAGAAAGCTTGATTTTAATCACGCGCTGAAGTTTAAGCTATCTGGATTAATTCTTATTCTTGTTAATAACAAACTAGCCAACTTCGGTATAACCCTGTTTATAACCAACCCAATTTTTCAGCAACATTTCAGACGCTTTTGCGTTGTCAGTGTTCAACATTAATTGCGCCAATTCATCGACGGTGTCGAACCAACGTTGATCCTGTAATAAGTCTGCGATCTTAAAGCTTGCTTCGCCTGTTTGACGCGTGCCAAGAACTTCTCCTGCGCCACGAAGTTCAAGGTCTTTTTCAGCAATCACAAATCCATCTTGATAGCGTCGAATAATTTCGAGGCGATTGAGTACCTGTGCCGATAAATCCTGTTTGACCAGCAAGATACAAAAGCTTTCGCGCGCGCCACGCCCGACTCTACCTCTAAGCTGGTGAATTTGTGAAAGGCCAAGGCGTTCGGGATTTTCAATTATCATGATGCTGGCATTTGGGACATCGACACCTACTTCAATGACCGTGGTTGCGACTAGTATCTTCGTTTCCCCATTTTTAAAAGCACTAATGATCGATTCTTTTTCAGCTGATTTCATCCGGCCATGTACAAGCGCGATTGACAATTCTGGCAGCTGCGCCTGTAAGCTCAAAAATGTAGTTTCGGCGGCTTCACATTGCATTACTTCAGATTCGTCAATCAGGGTGCAAACCCAATAAACTTGACCACCTTCAAGACAGGATGCCGCGACTCGCTGGATCAGGCTTTGGCGTTTGGTTTCTGGAATGATCGACGTTGTAACAGGTTTTCGACCGGGGGGTAATTCATCGATTTGTGAGTAATCAAGGTCAGCATAAATCGACATAGCTAAAGTGCGTGGAATTGGTGTAGCAGTCATAATTAGCTGGTGGGGCATTTGCTGGTTGGTCGTTTTCTTTTGTAGTGCAAGTCGTTGATCAACGCCAAAACGATGTTGTTCATCGATAACGATAAAGCCAAGGTTATTAAAAACCACCGAGTCTTGAAACAGGGCATGTGTACCGACGACCATATGGGTATCTCGAGAGCCAATCAGTGCCAATTTTTGACTTCGCTTCTTACCCTTATCAGCGCCCATTAAACAAACGACATTAAGGCCTAACGGTGTAAACCAAGCCAGTAAGTTTTGATAGTGCTGTTCGACCAGTATTTCGGTTGGAGCCATCATTGCGGCTTGGAAACCGGACTCAATCACTGGCAGGCAAGCCAATGCAGCAACGACAGTTTTTCCAGATCCAACATCGCCCTGTAACAAACGCATCATTGGCTGTGAGCGACTAAAATCCTGCATCAGTTCTGCCATCACTCGCTGTTGAGCCATTGTCAGTTCGAATGGAAGATTTTCAAGAAAATTTTCATGTAGCGTCCCATTGGTTTTAATCGATGGGTTATTCATTTTTTGGACTGATATTCTTTTTTCGAGTAATGCGAGTCGATGCGCGGTTAGCTCTTCTACAATAAATCGATATTGCGCCGGATGCCGGCGATTGGCAATTAATTCGGTATCAGTTTGCTGCTGGGGACTATGTAGACTGAGCATGGCCGATTTGAAGTCAGGAAAATTATTTTGTGAGAGCCAAGCCTCGGGCAGAGTCTCTGGCATATCATTTTGATCTAGTTGAACGATAACCTGATGAATAATTTTAGTGATTGATAGTTGGTGGAGACCCTCGGTAGTTGGATACACTGGTGTTAAATTTTGTTCTAGGGGCGGCGGATTTTGAGGGTCTAAAACTTGAAATTCAGGGTGGATCATTTCGAATTCACCTTGAGCGATACGAACATCTCCAAATAAACGAAGCTTGTTGCCCTTTTGTAACTGTTGCTGTTGCCCACTACTGAAAAAAAACAAGCGTATGGTAAGTAAACCACTAGAGTCTTCTAACTTGGCAACTAGCACCCGTCGTGAGGGTCCCTGCCGTCGAAAGGTAACCGCCACCTGCAATACTTCGGCTTCAATTAATTGTTTACGCCCTGGTTGCAACCCGCCAATGGGGGTAACTCGAGTTCGGTCTTCATAGCGCAAAGGCAAGTGGAACAGCAGGTCGCGTTGGGTCTCTAGGCCGAGCTTTTTTAGCTTCTCGCTGACCTTTGGCCCAACACCTTTAAGAAAGCGCACACCCTGAACTGACCAGTGTTCCATTTCACTGCCTATGCATTACTTATAAGAAAATTGAATAAAACCTGTAGGAGAAATCCGTATAAGAAGATTATTCATCAAGCCTGTCTGTTTAATCAAGGGCGAGAATCGCGTCCATCTCAACTTCTGAGCCCTTAGGTAATGCAGACACTTCGATTGCGGCTCTGGCTGGATAGGGCTCTGAAAAATATTTTGCCATGGTTTCGTTTACGATGGGAAAATTTGACAGGTCAGTTAGAAAAATATTGAGTTTTACGACGTCTTTCAAACTACCACCTGCAGCTTCTGATACAGCTGTAAGATTATCAAATACGCGAGTAATCTGAGCTTTGATATCACCACTAACGATTTCCATCGTGGTTGGATCCAGCGGAATTTGTCCCGAAATATAAACAGTGCTGTCAACTTTAACTGCTTGTGAATAGGTGCCAATTGCAGCGGGAGCTTTGTCAGTTTGAATAATAGTTTTTACCATGAGATTGCCTCTAATTGATTGAACTGATGAAATAGAATGGAACACAATTAAATTGAACGGTGCATTATGCTGTAAAAAGTTTGTGCTGCAAAAATTTTTAATACTGATTACGCAGATCAATCTAACCTTTTAAAATAGCAGTGTTTTACTAAACCTTTACTTACGAGCAATACGAATGACAACTGGCAGCAGGCGTAATTTTTTCATGATCCGAGCCAAATGTATTCTATCGGTAACAACGACAACAAATTCAATAGTCGAAATTCTGCCATCCTTTTCAGTTAAATTAACTTGCTCAATATTAGATGACGCATTCGCAATGGTCGTTGCAAGTTTGGCTAAGACACCACGCTGATTGGCGACATCGATGCGCAAGAAAGCGAGGTATTCGCCTTCGACATGTTCTGACCATTGCACTGACAGGTGTCGATTGTTAGTACTGGTTTCTGCCATGTTGCGACAGCGTTGTTGATGCACAACAATACCCTTGCCAGTTGACATATGACCTATAATGGCATCACCAGGTACGGGTCTGCAGCATTTGGCAAATGATACCACCATGCCTTCCGTGCCTTTAATGGCAAGGGGTTTTCCGGATTCATCAAATGCTGTTGTATCATCGTTCTCAATGTCATACATAGCTTTTGCAACCAAGCTGGAATTGCGATTGCCAAGGCCAATTTGAGCCATCAATTCATCTTGATCCGTTATACGATACTGACTTAAAACACGATCTATTCTTTCTTGGGTAATGGGCTCGTCACGCCCAACTATGTGATTGATTGATTGTTGCAACAGACGCTGACCTAACAATACCGCCTCGGCTGTTTGCAATGACTTAAGGAAGTGTCGAATATTAGTACGTGCTTTTGCAGTGATCACAAAGTCGAGCCAACTTGGATGAGGGCGACTGGCATCTGAACTGATAATTTCTATTGCTTGGCCATTATAAAGTTTACTGCTCAAGGGCAACATACGGTTGTCGATGCGTGCTGCAACGCAGGTATTACCAACATCGGTGTGCACAGCATAAGCAAAGTCGACTACGGTAGAGTCTCGAGGTAATTTTTTGATGTCACCTTTTGGCGTAAAAACATAAATCTCATCGGGGAACAAGTCGACCTTCACGCTCTCTAGAAACTCCTGAGAGCTCCCCGATTTTTGCTGCATTTCGAGTAGGCTCTTCAACCATTCTAGAGCACGATTCTGAGCTGTAGTAGCACTATATTCGCCTTCTTTATAGATCCAGTGAGCGGCAATTCCAGACTCGGCAAAGTGGTCCATTTCTGTTGTGCGTATCTGAACTTCAATGGGAACACCGTGAGGTCCAAATAAACTGCTGTGTAATGATTGATAACCGTTTGTTTTTGGAATCGCAAGATAATCTTTAAAACGGCCTGGCAATGGCTTATAAAGGTTATGCACAACACCGAGCACACGATAGCAGTCATCCTCAGAATCCGTCATGATGCGGACACCGAACACGTCAGTTAACTCTTTAAAGCTGAGCTTTTTTTCTTTCATCTTACGATAAATACTGTGGATATTTTTTTGCCGATATTTAACTGAAGCAGTGATATTGGCTTCTTTTAATCGATCTTTTATAGCATTTTCGATGGTATTGAATATCTCTTTACGATGTCCTACGACTTGTTTACAAACGCTTTCAAGTGCGCGAAAGCGCATTGGGTAAGCACTTCGAATTGATAAATCGAGAAGTTCATGGCGCACCTTGAAGATACCCAAACGATTGGCGATCGGGGCATAGATATCCATTGTCTCTTTGGCAATACGACGACGCTTATCGGGTGGCATGGCATCGAGCGTGCGCATGTTGTGCAAGCGATCGGCTAGCTTGATAATAATGACTCGAATGTCTTTTACCATTGCCAGCATCATCTTGCGGAAGTTTTCTGCGTGGGCTTCGGCTCTACTCTGGAAATCAAGGCTGGCTAGTTTGCTAACCCCGTCTACTAATTCGGCTACTTCACTTCCAAACATATCAGCTAATTGCTTTTTTTCGGTAGCCGTATCTTCAATTACGTCATGTAAAATTGCGGCGACAATACTACTCATGTCCATGCGCATTTGACTCAGGATTAATGCTACTTCAACCGGATGACTGATGTAGGGCTCACCTGACACTCGGCTCTGTCCTTCGTGTGCCTTGGCACCTAACAGGAAAGCACGATAAACCTCTTCGACTTGGTGTGGCTCAAGATAAGTAGAAAGTTCTGCACAAAGCTCGTTAATTTTGGTGCTATCAGCACTTAGCGGCCGATCATCGGTGACTATTTCGAACAGGTTAGCTTTTTCGACCCGAGGCATGTTTTTAGTACTTTTCCTATTGTAAGCAAGCATTTTTTAGCTAGTAGTTATACCATATATGCTCATAAGTGGTTAGGTTTTGTACAATCATTTGAGTTGAATTTTAGTCATCAAAGAGGTGCTGGTTCATAGAGCGCAGCGCATATTAATTCTGCAGGTAACTAAAAAACACGTCAATCAAGCTAATCTATATTTGTCACATATTTAAGTACTTCAACCACCTGCTCTGGCGTTTGTGCCCAGGCCATTGCAGCACCATCTACTTCTTTTAAAGGGTGGATAATATCCTCGCCATGTAAGGTAATGTAGGGCGTACCTAATGCCGCGCAAAATCCTGCATCAAAAGCAGCATTCCATTGTTTGTATTTATCGCCAAACCGAACCACTGCCACGTCACATTGTTCGAGCAGTGTCTTAGTTCGGATTGCATTGACCTTTGACGACTTATGATCACGCCAAAAGCTATTGGTCTCTGTGCCAAGAACATCACCCGCTGCATCACTTGTTTCGTGATTAGTTACAGCTGAGGTGAATATAATGGGTAGTGCGAGTGCTTGAGCACCTTGTTTAATTTTTTCACGCCAGTCAGTGTGTATCTCGCCCGATAGATAAACAATGTATTCCATAGATATAACCTCTTGATTTAATTTATAAAAAAACTGTTTAATTTTAGTTTTGTCATTAAACATATCTCCAGAGCCTTTTGTGGTTCTGATTTCAATGACATGAGTATACGTTGTTCGATTTCATACCAATACAGGTGCGTTTACCTCAATGCCTAAAATAGTGACGGTTTCCTCGTTATGCTTTTGGTTGTTAGTGTTTCCTTAGCCTTAATAATTGGGATGATGTATCGAAAAACTAGGGGAGTTTAAATCACCCAAGATGCTTACTTTTAAGGATGAAAAACAAATAAAGATTCTTTTGGAAAAATCTCACAATTAAAACTCTAGGAAGCTGCCATTGCCACTGCGTGATATTATCCTAATCTTTTAAACCTTTTGGGCAAGACAATGGCTATAGGTAAATTTTTCAAATTTTTGTTAGGTGGTGAATCAAAGCCAGCTGAACCCAAAGAATTACAATGTGATGCAATCGACTACAATGGTTTTAAGATCGAACCCGCGCCCATCGTTGAAGATGGAAAGTTTCGAACAGCGGGTTACATTAGTGGTGAACTCGATGGTGAGACTAAACGTATTCAATTTATCCGGGCAGATCAAAGTGGTGATAAACAGTTCGCTATCGATCACTCTCTATCTAAAGCAAAACAAATTGTCGATGAGCAGGGTCGAAAATTATTAAACCGAGAGCAACTTTAAAGGTTATCTCTATTTATTGTGATTGTATTCGTTGTCTTGCACGTTATTTAATATAGCGTTAACTTCACTCAGCTTCCCGAATACGTTCGAGCCTATTTTGTTCTTCGATGAAAGCCTGTTTGATTTCTTCTAGAACCGTATCGACATCCACTGAATCTGTGCTTTCTTTAAATTGACCAGTGAGTTCGGTGTTAGGTTGTAAGTCACCGGCTTCAAATAAGGCCCACATTTCTGGAGCATAGTGACTGTTACTTAGTTCGGGTGCGAATTGAGCATAGTAATTAGTAATGTTTTCGACATCCCGCCGGTGCATGCTTTCGGCATTATTATTTGCAGCGGCATCAACGACTTGCGGTAGGTCGATAATGACAGGACCATTATCATCAATAAGCACATTAAACTCTGACAGGTCACCATGCACTAAACCGGCACAGAGCATACGCATAACGTCATGCATGAGAGTTTTATGATCAACTATAGCTTGTTCCTTTGTCATGGTGACGTCGTTTAGGCGAGGCGCCACTTCTTCACCGCCATAGGTGATTAGCTCCATTAACAATACGCCATCGAAACAACCGTAGGGTTTTGGCACACGAACGCCGATAGCGGCCAGTTTAAAAAGTGCCGATACCTCGGCAGATTGCCAAACTTCTTCTTGCTGCTCTCGACCAAATTTGGAGCCTTTTTCCATTGCGCGTGCCCGACGGCTGTTGCGCACTTTTCGTCCTTCTTGGTATGTTACTGCCTGTTTGAACGCGCGTTTTTCTGCCTCCTTGTAAATTTTAGCGCAACGGATCTCTGACCCACAGCGTACGATGAAGACATCGGCCTCTTTGCCGCTCATTAAAGGCCGGACTACTTCGTCGACTAAGCCATTTTCGACCAGTGGGCGCATTCGTTTTGGGATTTTCATAGCGGCCTTATACATGAGTTAAACCGCGGATGGAAGCGGTAAGCGATCATCAGTCATTTGTCATTAGATTGTTTTGGATATCCCCGTTAAAATACGTTGATCGAACCAATAGCAAGCACTGCTAACTGAGGCATTTCTGTGAAAACACATATTTTAAATTCTTTGAATCAAAGCCAAGACATGCTGGCAGCGTTTCTTTCAAATGCTGACAATATTACTAATATCGAAAATGGTGCGCGCCTTTTGATCGACACACTTAAGTGTCATGGTTCTATTTTTAGCTGCGGCAATGGTGGTTCGATGAGTGATGCAATGCACTTTGCCGAAGAGTTATCCGGTAGATACCGCAAAAGCAGGGGGGGCTTATCAGCAACGGCAATCAGTGACCCTGGGCATATTACCTGTGTTGCTAACGATTTCGGCTATGAGCACATTTTTTCACGATATCTCGAAGCTAATGCTAATGTTGGAGATTGTTTACTTGCCATCAGTACCAGTGGTACGAGTAAAAATGTCATCAAGGCTATTGAGTATGCTAAGCAGAATGACATTCAGGTCATCAGTCTCACCGGCCCTGCCAATACGGTTGCCGGTCTACTGGCCGACTGCGATATTCATGCAGGACCCAGTGAATTTGCTGATCGTGTGCAAGAAATTCACATCAAAGTAATACATACTCTAATTGAGTTAGTTGAACGCGAATTCTTTCCCGAAAATTATCGTTAACAGGCGTAAATAATCAAAAGTTGAGCATTCACCACGAATTATTCTGATTTGCTTTATTAATGGG
>JBNMQI010000087.1:0-9038 GCA_051277905.1 Gammaproteobacteria bacterium
CTAATGGGTTAACAGTTAGATTAGCGGCTAAACCAGCAGCCATAACAACGATCATTGTTTCACCAATTGCCCTCGATGCGGCGAGTAAAACGCTGCCAACAATGCCCGGCAAAGCCGCTGGAATAATTACTTTTTTGATCGTTTCAGACCGTGTTGCACCTAAAGCCAGTGACCCGTCACGCATTGCTTGAGGTACGGCTCTAATGACATCATCTGATAGTGACGATACAAACGGTATGATCATTACTCCCATTACAATGCCGGCAGCTAATGCACTTTCAGAGGCGACGCTTAATCCAATTGATTCGCCAACATCTCTTATAAAGGGTGCGACTGTCAATGCGGCAAAAAAGCCATACACAACGGTAGGGATACCTGCGAGTACCTCTAAGGCTGGTTTGGCCATTGTGCGAAACTTTGGCGTTGCGTACTCACTCAAATAAATCGCCGTCATTAAACCAATTGGAACAGCAATAAAAATTGCAATAAGTGAAATTAACATAGTCCCTAAAAATAACGGGACCGCACCAAAACTTCCACTAGAGCCGACCTGACCCACACGAATCGATGTTTGGGGACTCCAGGACGTACCGAATATAAAGTCAAACACCGATACCGAATTGAAAAAACGAATGGCTTCAAACAACACTGATAATACAATGCCGATAGTGGTTACTATTGCCACTCCAGAACACACCATTAAAAAAATCTTCAGAAGTTTTTCAATGCCAGCTCGAGCATGTACCATAAATAGTAATTTACTAAGACCGACTGCTATGCCACCCAGGCATAAAACTAATACCGCGGCCGTGTTTAAGTAGCGGCTATGCGATGCTGCTTTTTCATAAGCTACGACTATTGCTTGAATAACAGGGTCAGAATCAATCGTCTGACTTGCTATTGCTAGATGAACTCTATTCAGATAAAGCGATATTACATCTGATGACTGACCCGAAATTTCAGCCGGTAGGTTAGCTTCAATTTGTTGTTGCAAATAACCTGGCTCGATGATGCTCCAGCCAATCATTAAAAATAAGGCAGGAAAAACTGTCCAAACCGCTGTTAAGCTGGCGTAATGTCGCGGCAACGACCGCAAGCGAGTCGGCCCACTATATCGCGCTGAGCGTTGAAAGCTGAGAAAAAAAGCAAACAACCCAAGGCCCACGATGATCAAAAATAAAGAAGTGGTTGGCATAATTCTTTAGTATTCCAGGTTACTCATTACAGACTAACAATGACTGATTAGTGACACTAAACTAAAAAGGCGGTACAAAAAAGCATCTAACCGGGGTTAGATGCTAATGTTATTCTATCAAAAAGTAGCGCTTAATTCATTACCAACTTTGTTCCTTCACTAACGCTCTTTCGCAACTCGGCTCGCGCATCAGCTGACAAAGGAATTAACCCTTTGTCTAGCAAATAACCATTGTCACCCATGGCTGCTTCGCTAGTGAATTCGCTCAAATACTCTTTCATTCCAGGAATTGAAGCAGCGTGTGCGTTTTTGACATAAAAGAATAGTGGACGAGATATGGGATAACTACCGTCAGCGATAGAGTCGAATTCTGGCTCCATACCTTCAATAATCGATCCTTGAACTTTATCATCGTTCTGCTCAAGAAAAGAGTAACCAAAGATACCCAGCGCGTCTGGATTTCTCTCAAGCTTCTGCACAATCAGGTTGTCATTTTCACCCGCTTCAATATAACGCCCGTCTTCACGAACACTATGACAAACCACTTTGTAGGCGCTCTTGTCTGTTTTCTTCATTGCCTTGATCCAATCAAATGACTTACAGCCCCCTTCTAGTGCCAACTCAGCAAAAGCATCACGTGTACCCGAGGTTGGTGGTGGACCTAGCACTTCAATGCGCATGGCGGGTAAGTCAGGATTCACTTCATTCCAGTTTTGGTAAGGATTATCAACTAACGTTTCACTTCCGTCTGGGTTGGGTACCTGCAGCGCTAAAGCGAGGAATAAGTCTTTACGAGTTAACTTAAACTGTACAGATTCTTTGGAATTAGCAATTGCAATGCCATCAAAGCCAACATGAACTTCAGTAATGTCGGTGACACCATTCAGCTGACATTTGTCATATTCAGATTTTTTCATCGCTCTAGAAGAGTTAGTAATATCGGGCGAATCAACACCAAGCCCAGAGCAGAATAGTTTCATCCCGCCACCAGAGCCAGTAGACTCAATTTTGGGTGTATTAAAGTTAGTTTTTTTACCAAATTGTTCCGCCACAACCGTTGCAAATGGATAGACAGTGGATGAGCCAACCACGCTAATTGTGTCTCTTCCAGCTGCCTGAAGGCTACCAATCGACATGGCAGCCAGTGTTGTTACGAGCATTAAATTTTTCATATTGACTCCTGAGCTTTTTAGTTTGTACTGATTGATTAAAGTATTCATTCGTGGAGTATGACTATTGAATGTTACAACTATGTGACAATAAAGCAGAAGGGAATCTAAAAAGTTTGGAGGCTACCGAACTATAACGACTGGTAATTTACCAGTTTAATAACAGTTGCCTTTGGCAGTTGATTTAAAAGACGATAACTAGGAAAACTGACCGTAAATCGACTGCCCTGCTCAGATGAGCTGTCAATGGTTAGTGTTGCACCGTGTTTATTTGCAGCCTGTTGCACAATCGACAGGCCAAGGCCAGAGCCTTCAGTTGACGACCCGCCACCGGTAAAACTGCCACGATAATAACGTTCGGTGATATACGGTAAATCGTTCGCACTTATGCCGGTGCCACTGTCACTCACGCTAAACAATAATTCACCCTGACGATTAATCGACCAACTGACCGATACGCTCGTTTTCTGTGGCGAGTATTTCAAGGCATTTTCGATTAGATTGATACAAATGCCTTCTACTTCGGCCTTCACCCCTAATAACCAGAATTGCTCATCAGACCTGTACTCAATACGCCCTTGATTTAAACCAACATCCAGCGCAGTGATAATATCTCTGGTTAATGCATTGCAATCAATTCGCTCACCTTCATCTGCTTGTAAGTGGTAACTCTCGACCTGTGACAGCAATAACAGGTCTTCCACCAGATCTTTCATTTTGTCCGTTTGACGCTGTGCAGTTTGCAATGATTTTTGACCAGATGCGGTTAATTCTGTTTCATCTTCGAGCATTTCCAAATGACCAGAAATAACCGTTAATGGCGACTTTAATTCGTGAGATGCATTGGCAACAAAGTTTTTTAACCCTTCCTGTAGCAGAGCCTGATCACTAATGTTTCGCGCTATCAGCAGTGTTTCATCATCGCCAAAACGCACAACTCGTACCTGAATAGTTAAACGCGAATCGCCCGGTGCCTGAACTTCTAAATGCTGCCGAGCATCCGGATCATCTAGGTAGATCGCAAAATCTGGACGCCGAATCAAATTGGTAATGCGTTGACCCAGATCATTGCGGCCATGTATTCCGAGCAAATACTGGGCAGGCTCATTACACCATTCGATTTCTCGAAATTGATTAAGCAAAACAGTCGCATCGGGCAATGCCGCTATATTGCGATTTAATCGACCAAGAATATCTTTGGTTCTTTTTTTTCGTTCGTTACTGTGCTTTTTCTGCCGATACAAATGCCTTACGATATTGCCAATAAAGCCATTATCGTTAAAGACCTCACTCACTTTGGTGCCACGCGACAACCACTGTTCAAGGCGTATTAATCGATAATATAGCCAAGCAATATATCCAATTAACGTCAACACAGCTGCGAACATCCAGTCACTGGTCAATGTTGTCAAAAATATCAAAACGAAGAAAGCCACCAACAAGTTGAGGCGCTCAGTGAGCCAGATTTTATTCATTTTGATTTCAACCCTATTACCACTATCGCGCCAACTCAACAAAGCGATAACCAGATCCCCGAACGGTGCTAATCATCCCATCAACTTCAAATCTTTTGAGGACCTTGCGCAATCTTAAAATATGAACATCAACCGTTCGGTCACTAATGTAACTACCATCGCCCCAAACAGCTGTCAGAATCTGGTCTCTAGAGAAAACCTTATTTTGATTACGCATAAAAAACTTTAGGAGCTTGTATTCGGTAGGTGATAAGTCGACCAATTGGCCAGCAACTTCAACTTCATGGCTACTTAAATTCAGTTTTATCAGGCCAGCTATAATTAAATCACTGGCTTCAAGATAGGCTGATGGTCGCCTTAACAGTGCTTTTATTCGTGCTTTAAGTTCACGTAGGGACATTGGCTTCGTCATGTAATCGTCTGCACCAGATTCTAAACCAGTGATCTTATCTGTTTCCTGTGAACGCGCTGTCAGCATCAAACAAGGGATTTGTGCATAGTCCGGTTGTCGACGTAACCATCGGATCAATTCAACGCCACTGGTATCAGGTAGCATCCAGTCGACGACAAGGCAGTCTGGCCTAAAGGTTTCGACCAACTGACGAGTAGATTTCACATCCATGCAACTTTGCACCTGATAATCAGCCTGCGTTAAACACTGGCAAATTAGCTCTCTGATATCGCTATCATCCTCGACCACCAGTATCTTCATATAATCACTATCTTCATAAACACAGGAATATTTTTCATCAAGTGTATAAACATATACAAGTTTATTATGACAGTTTGATGACAAAAAGAAATAATGGGACAAACCAAATTTGATCTTTGTTGTAAAGGTTGTTTACGTTTGAAAGTGTCAGCAATTATCAAGGGCTTCACTAAAAAAAGGGGTAAGAACGAAACTCGCTCTTACCCCTTTGAGTGAAACCTTTTGTTAAAAAGCGGTAATAATCGACTATACGATGGCTTTCATACCCGTCATGTAACCGCGAAGCTTCTGCCCTACTATTTCAACTGAATGGCCACGCAGCTTAGCGTTGATGTCGACCAACGTTTTATTATCGACACTTACGTTGTTATCGGCAAGACCAGCACCAATAACGTCAGTCTTGATAGAAGGCATGAACTTCTCTGCCAATAAAGGACGTGCAAGGTGATCGAACAAGTAACATCCATATTCAGCCGTGTCAGAAATAACCACATTCATTTCGTAAAGTTTTTTACGCGCCACTAGATTCGCGATTAACGGCGTTTCATGTAGTGACTCGTAATAAGCTGACTCTTCGACGATACCGGCATCAACCATAGTTTCGTATGCGAGTTCAACACCTGCTCGAACCAATGCAACCATCAAAATACCTTTGTCGAAATAGTCTTGCTCAGATATTTCCACATCACCAGCGGCTTGTTTTTCGAATCCTG
The DNA here is from genome assembly GCA_051277905.1 of Gammaproteobacteria bacterium. Classification (GTDB taxonomy): domain Bacteria; phylum Pseudomonadota; class Gammaproteobacteria. The sequence goes on from JBNMQI010000087.1 coordinate 5,265, forward strand.
TTTCTGCTGTTTCTGCACGCCATTTCAAAAGGTTAGCATCATCTTTGTCCCAGTCTGCCATCATGCCACTAGAGAAGTGACCTGACATGATGTCGTCCTGATGCTTTTGAAATAATGGACGCATCAAGTCTTTCAGCTCTTCTGATAACTCATAAGCTTTAATTTTTGCCGGATTGCTAAGGCGATCCATCATGTGAGTAACACCACCATATTTCAGCGCTTCGGTGATAGTTTCCCAACCGTACTGAATAAATTTAGAGGCGTAACCAGGATCAATACCTTCTGCAACCATCTTGTCATAACAAAGTATCGAGCCGGTTTGCAGGGTGCCACAAAGAATGGTTTGCTCACCCATCAAGTCAGACTTTACTTCGGCAATAGGTGATGACTGTAAAACGCCAGCATGATGACCACCGGTACCAACCGCTAATGCTTTGGCTATTTTCATGCCATCACCATTGGGATCATTTTCACGGTGAACAGCGATTAATGTCGGCACGCCAAAACCACGCACGTATTCTGCACGAACTTCTGACCCTGGGCATTTTGGGCACATCATCACCACAGTGATGTTTTTATTCACCTTCATACCTTCTTCAACCAGATTAAAACCGTGTGCATAATCAAGCGTCGCACCCGCTTTCATCATTGGCATAATTGCATTAACTACAGCACTATGCTGCTTGTCGGGTGTTAAGTTCATGACGATATCAGCGGTTGGAATAAGCTCTTCATAAGTACCAACGGTGAAACCATTTTCAGACGCATTTTTAAATGACTGACGCTTCTCAGCGATGGCTGCCGCTCGCAGTGTGTAGCTAACATCAAGGCCAGAATCACGTAAGTTTAAGCCCTGATTTAAGCCCTGAGCTCCGCAACCAACAATGACAATCTTTTTACCGCGAATGTAGTCGACGCCATCGGCAAATTCATCTTTGCCCATGAACCGACATTTTGCCAATTCTTCGAGCTGTAAACGCAGCGGCAAGGTATTGAAGTAGTTTTCACGCATGAGAATTCCTGAATTAAAATTTTGACTGTCGCATCATGCACCTATTATCATGTTGCGTAAAATGAAATATTTGCTATGTTACGTTGCGTATTAATCATTACTAAAATTGAATACGTGCATTCGATCCAAAGACCTATGAACTTGATTTTATGGACATTAAGACACTACAAATGTTTTTGCACTTGGCCGATTCACTTCACTTTGGCCAAACTGCCACGCATTGCAATTTGACACCTTCAGCCATTAGCCGCCAATTACAGCGTTTGGAAGAGGATATTGGACATAAACTATTTGAGCGCAATAATAGACAAGTCAGACTAACACCCGCAGGACGGCATTTCCAAGATTATGCCCACAAAGCGTTGAATGACTGGCAACAAGTACGCGCCGATTTAAATGCCAGCCACACCCGTCTGCATGGTGAGGTTAGCTTATTTGGCTCGGTAACCGCTAGCTACACTATGCTGACGCAAATACTCTCAAAGATGCGCGAAACTTGCCCTGGAATAGAACTTAAACTTCGCACCGGTGATCAAGCCGATGGTGTAGAGCGTGTATTAGCTGGCCAAGATGATAGTGCCATTGTTGCAACGCCAGCTATTTTACCCGATAAGCTGGCGTTCCTCTCTCTACGAACTACGCCTCTAAGATTAATTGGCCCAAAAACTCCCAGCGCACTGAGCCAACAAATTGACCAGATCATTGCTCAAAACTCTAAACCCAACTGGGCAGAGATGCCAATGGTGTTGGCCGAACGAGGCCTTGCACGCGAGCAATTGTTAACCCGTCTAAGTGAGTTGGGAGAAAAACCTAATATCTACGCTCAGGTTGCAGGTCATGAAGCCGTGGTATCGATGGTTAGCCTTGGCTTTGGCGTTGCAGTGGTGCCTGAGTTGGTAATTGAGCATAGTCCAAAGCGTGATACGGTGAGAGTCTTACCTTGGCTCACTGATCTTCAACCTTTTACCTTGAGCCTATGTGCATTAAAGGCTCGTATCAATGATCCACTATTGAAAGCTTTATGGGATTGCGCGCAACAAACTCACCCGCAGCGCGGGTGATTAGTTCCACAATATAACGAGTTAAAGCATTCAATGAATATCCCTACATTTCAATCTGGTTGATTATTTATAGCAACAAATGCTTGAAAAGTGACTGGTAGTCGTTGGATTTAAGCGAAAATGATGCCAAACACCTTGCATCTTCAACCTTAAGGTACCCTTTGTTCGAGCTCAAATAGGTCGTATTAGAAGTGGAATCAATAAAGTGAACGCTTTCTATCTTAGAAAGACATAATTTCAAGAATTCCAGGTTCCTTTCAACCACAAATTTATGGGCATCAGAATAAACTTCGTCAGGAGTTGTCGCTTTGATATTAATTTTTTGGTAGCGCTCAATATTAACAAAACCCATTGGATCAAAAATGTTCAGGCTGCCTTGCGACCCGTTAGCGATCAGTAATGGAAAATTATCGATAGGTACATCATTATCTAAAAATTCAAAAATAAATTTTGGTTGATTATGAGATAGCCATTTAAACAACAACTTCGGGATGCCTTCGTAAGCCTCAATACTGTGACCTAGGAAATCTTCGACTGACTTATAGCGCCCCCGTTCTAAACCTCTTTTCCAACCTCGCTCCACAGTCGCTTCAGGGGGCGTAATGACAAAATACATATACATAGTGTCAATATATTTTGCATAAGTCTTATGCAACACTCTCGTTATCTTGGCACTATTAAAACTGTCAAACCGAAACCGATCGACCATTAAATGCGGTATAGCCTGTCGTTTGTCAGCCTCATGCCGAATGTATTGATCGAGTTTAGAATCAATTATATTAACTTCCTGGCTAGTAAATCGGCCCGCATATTTATAAGCATCACCAAGCGAGTCATAGTCCAACAGCATTCGCCGCCAAATATCAGGGCTGATGGTAGCGTAGCCGTTATCTTTAATTCCAATCTTTGCCATAATTTGACGTAGTCTTGGCCGCAAGGAGCTTTTACCTGCCGCCGAGGTCCCCTTTAAACTGATCAGAATTGCTTCATCTGCGTCAGGTAACTCTGGATACTGCTGTTCAGCAATGGCCTGAAAAATTAAGGGGGTCACTATTTCACCAATTAAGCGCGAACCATAGTAGTAACAAACATGACGTGTCAATAACTTAGTCAACAAGGCTTTGTCCTTACCCAGATACCCACGTTGATTAGCAATAGCACCGAGTACACGGCTGAGACTTCGATAAACTGCCGAAGATAATCCATCTTCAGCATTAAGCTCTTTTTCTTTAAAACCACTAATTATTTCAAACTCTCTCTCCTGCTGGCTTAAAAGGGGGGTTGTAACTTTATCTTTTTTTGCACTGGCAAACGGCCAAATCCTCTTCAGTAGTGGCTTTTTATGATTATTAGTCGCAACGTCGAGGGTGAAAAGTGAATCCTGCAATTCCTTTTCGATAATAGACCTTGCCTGCTTGTGCATGGCTTCATAGCTATCTCGGATTTCAGCAATTTTAGGTTGAATGTAGGTGTTGAGAATTTTATCTGCTATTTGACGGAAGGCAATACCAAGGTCTTCCTCCTCATCACTCTCAACTATAGCGATTTCGGCAGTTATCCGAATAATGACTTCGTGCAATATGAGACGTTCAGGATGAAAATGAATCAATTCTTCATGGCTTAATCCAGTCATTTGAGCCAATTCCAGAATTTCATCTAGGGCAGTCGCCGTATTGTCAGGCAGATAGACGGTTTCCTGAT
>JBNMQI010000088.1:0-8805 GCA_051277905.1 Gammaproteobacteria bacterium
TTTATCCTAAGTCCGACAGGCTCCTAGGTGACGATAATTTAAAAGCCAGGTTTTGATCGGAATTAATGTAATTAAAAGGTCAAACGGTCTATATTTTACTGATTCGACATTGCCGATCAAAAAGTGGCTCAAGTTTAAACTAAGATATGGAGCCACCTACCTCACAATCAACGTTTAAGAGCCAATTATAATGGCTTTAAACACAATAAATCGGTGACTTTCATCGCCTCAAAATTATTCCTCAAAATAATGCAAAAAAACATCACATACCGTTTGCCGTAACAACTCGATTACTTTACTATGCGCATCTTCAATTCCCCGATAGCTCAGTTGGTAGAGCAATTGACTGTTAATCAATGGGTCCCTGGTTCGAGCCCGGGTCGGGGAGCCAAATGAAATGAAAGCCGCTTATGAGATCACTCGAGGCGGCTTTTTTTTTCGCTAAAATTAACATTAAATCAATGGGTTGAAGCCTGCCCTCTCTTACAGGCCAATCAGATATGTCCATTTTCGCCATGAAAACCATAGACTATTAGTCTTTTGGGCCCTGGATATCAATGGATAAAATCCAGATAATTCGACGATTGAAACTCCGAGCCAGTGATTCTATCCCACCTCAGGGCATCATTTACCATAACTACCTAATCAGCTATCCATTGTGTAACCTGAAAATGTCAAATGTTTTGCGTCGAAGCTTATCGATAAATAATTGGCTCTTGATAATTTAATAATTAGAGTAGCTTTTGAAAACACTGACCTCGTTGTCATTGCTGATAGCATACACCTTGAAGTTGTGTTTCGGAGCACCGAGTGTATCCATTCCGGGGGTGCCTGAAGGCATAGCCGGTACAGTCAACAAGCGAGTGTCATCTCTGTTAGCCAGTAGGCGTTTGATATCTTGCGCCGGTACATGGCCTTCAATAACAACACCATCCACAACGGCAGTATGACAAGAAGCTGCTTTCTGTGGAACGTCTAAATTTAGCTTGTATTCTTCGACCGTTTTAACCTTGATATCCTTAACATCAAAATTATGTTCTTTCAGATGTGATATCCATCCTTTACAGCATCCACAGGTTTCACTGCTATACACCGTAATTTCGTGTCGATCCTCAGTATTGCCTTGCTTCCAATACAGATCGGCAGAAAGTGCATTGAATGAAAGAAGAGTAAATAGGATACCGAAAAAGGGTTTCATGTTGTTTTCCTTAATTTGAATTTAATTGTTTGCTAGATTATCAGGGATTGGATAGATTCAAAATATAATTTTGTTTGGAATAACTGCGTCTATACGATTTAGTGCATATCATATTAGTGACACTAGTAAAATTACAGATGCTGCTATTTCGACCGTTGGTGCCGAGCATGCTTTTTGGTTGACAGAAGTACCAGGCTCAGCTACTCCGGAACCTGAAGCTGAAGCTCTATCGCTGCTAATTTTTGGTTTAATTGGACTCACTGCTTCACGTCAACTAAATCCTAGAAGAGCCACACGCTGTATAATGAGTCAAAATATCTGAGAAGTTTAAAAGCGAAAAACTTACCGCTATTAAAGAATTCAATTAATGATCAATTACTATTGTTGAGAGAAGCTGACGGCAGAACAGCCTGGCGAATGTCATATAGTTCCACCGAGTAAAGGTCAATGGCCAGCCTGAAATAGCCATTTGGACATCGTCGGGCGTATTTTTCGATGCGCCGAAATGAAGGTGGTAAAGTCAGGGTTTTCGCCCTTTTATCATCTTTGCCGCCTTTGCTTTCGCGGGTTCGAAAAGACGCCACTCGGAACTGTGGAAACAGATTTTGCCGCGCAGATTTGGGTCTATTGTTAATAGCGTCGTTGGTCCGACACTGAATTGAACCGCGCGACATTTCCTGAAACCGGTCATTCACTGGGTGATCATCGATACCCATCAAGCGTCTCCAACGCCATTACTTGTTGGTTATAGGCAATGACTGATATGGGCAAATTAGCGTTCCAGATAGTAAGGTAGGCCGAATCTTGATTACCTCAAAACGCTATTCACTATATTGAAAAGGATAGCAATTCTTCTCGTAATTATTGACTAAATGACGGCTTATTAATTTGAAATTAGGCCACAACTCTCCTCTAATTAAACTGATAATGTGAAATCTTAAATTTCTGCCATAATATAATGAAGCATACTAATTTTAGACCTGCCTTTTGATGTTTTTTATCACTTTAAACCAGAACAGACCAGCAGGGTATGTTCTGGTTTAATGACACCGGGCACTTTAATAAGAGATAACATTTATCAACTTTATAAGGTGTGAAAATGTGGCAAAAAAACGAACAAAAAGTATAAAAAAAGTGATTAGCAAGAATGATCAGCTACCTACTAAAAATGGTTTCTAAATAACAAATTGTTCAACTAATGGAACTAAAAATCAACTTTTCAGGATTTATATGATGTCCTTATCATGCTCAAGTGGGGTTTGATACAGGCTTGCTGAACATTCTTGCTAATCACCTAAAAAAATTATGGTAGAAGCGGTTGCTTTGGTTTGCGACCAAGGTTTTTCAGTCTCGAAAGTCCCGGTATTATTGGGTATAGCCAGCAATATGCTCTATCGTTGGAAAGGTGAAATTGTATCGAATACCGAAGGCAAATCATTGTTATCTGATGAACGAGAGAAACTTAACCGACCGCGTAAAAAAGTAAAGAACTTACGCATGGAGAAAGAAATTTTAAAAAAGGCCAGCATCTTCTTCGCGAGAAGAATGAAGTAAAGGTTGACCAGAACAGTTAATATCATGACCAAAATAAACGAGTACAGAAGATTATGAGTGCACCGTTAAATATCACGGGCAGTGACGATAGCAAGCGTTTAATGGTAGTCATTGATGCGACAGGCGTTGGCATATGGGATTGGCAAATACAATCGGGTGTATTGACATTCAATCGATGTTGGGCAGAAATTATTGGCTATTCCGTCGATGAATTGCAACCGATTCAATTCGATACTTGGGCCAAAAACCTTCACCCTGACGATTTTATCCTAGCTAAAGATCTACTTGAAAAACACTGGCGTGAAGAGTTGGAGCTTTACGAAATAGAAGTTCGCATGAAGCATAAAAAAGGACATTATATTTGGGTTTTAGCCTCTGGAAAAACAGTTGAATGGATGGATGACGGGCAACCAAAACGAATGTTAGGTACCCACTTGGACATTACCCTGCGTAAGGAGAGTGAACAAAAATTGCTTGTAGCGAGCCAACTCTTACATGAGTCTCAGAAAATTGCACAAGTCGGTGGCTGGGAGTTAAATCTTAAAACGAATGTGCTGTATTGGACTGACGAGACCTATCGTATTCACGACACCTCACCTGAAGAGTTTAATCTGACGGTTGACGCTGGTGTTAGATACTTCCTACCCGACTCTCGCGAACGAATTTCACGGGCTTTAGAGGAAGCCATTAATCAAGGTGTTGGTTACGATTTAGAGTTAGCAACTTACACCACAAAGGGTCGTAAAATCAATGTCCGAACAACTTGTCGGGTTACCCAGAAGAATGGTAAAACGGTAAAACTGACTGGGATTTTTCAGGACATTACAGAGTCAAAACGGGTGGAAGGAGCGTTGCAACAAAGTTACGACCTCTTCCAACAGGCAGAAGCCATGGGCAACATGGGACACTGGACTTGGGACCTCGCCGAAGATAAGTTGATATTCTGCTCAGAGCAGTTTGCGCAGATATTTGGTAAGACTGTACCCGAAGTTCTCGGCTATTCCATTAGCACTGAAGCAGTAATAGATTTAGTTCACTCTGACGACAAGGAGTCCTACAGGCAAGCCTTAGTTGATAGTCACGAGAAAGCTAAAGGGTTTGATGTCGAATACAGGATTATCACCTCTTCGGGTGATACACGCCACATCCATGAGCGCAGTGAGCTAGTGCTTGATAAAGATGGCGCGCAATCACAGTCATTCGGAACCGTTGTGGACATTACAGAGCGTAAACAAGCCGAAGAAATGCTTTATGCGAGTGAACAGAGATTTAGCTCTCTAGTGCATTCCCAATCGGACTTAATCTGTCGGTTAACCCCAGATGGGATATTAACTTTTGTTAATGACTCTTTCATTTCATTCATGAGTAACGGCAAATCTGAACTGTTAGGACGTTCTATCTATCAAGGTATACCACTCAAGGAGTGCGAATCTGTCAAAGCGGCCCTGTCTCAACTCAGTGTTGAAAAACCCAGACAAACGCACGAGAATTCGCTAGTTAACACTGCTCGGGAGATCAGAATATTTGAGTGGATTAATCACGGGCTATTTGATTCAAACCAAGTTCTGGTTGAAGTTCAATCGGTAGGCCGGGACGTGACCGAGATCAAGGAATCTCAAAATGAAGTGCTACGAGCCCACGAAAAACTGAAACGCATTGCCCATTATGACTTACTGACTGATCTGCCTAACCGCGTATTGCTGGCAGATCGCTTAAGCCGTGCCATGGTGAAGTGTCAACGCCCCAATCAGTCATTAGCAGTAGCCTATTTGGACTTAGATGGCTTTAAAATCGTTAATGATACCTATGGCCATGATGTAGGGGATAAACTGCTCGCTACACTGTCACAACGCATGAAGGAGGCTTTATGTGAAGGTGATACGCTCGCCCGTATTGGTGGTGATGAATTTATCGCTGTCATGGTTGATTTGGAAAACATAAGAGATGGTGAACCTGTATTAAAGCGACTACTAAAGGCTGCTAATGGACCTGTTACCGTGGGTGATGCCTTATTGCAGGTTTCAGCGAGTATTGGTGTCACCATTTATCCACAAGACGGTGTAGACGCAGACCAACTTATACGTCACGCAGACCAAGCGATGTATGTTGCTAAGCACGCAGGCAAAAACCGTTATCATCTGTTTGATACCGTACAAGATAACGAGATAGCAATTCAGCGGGAAGGTATATCAGATATTTGTTCGGCCTTGGAACGACGAGAGTTTGTGTTGCACTATCAACCCAAAGTGAATATGCACACAGGGGAAGTGATAGGCTTAGAAGCCTTAGTCCGCTGGCAGCATCCTGAACGTGGTTTAGTTCCACCTTTGGCGTTCTTACCGACGATAGAAGGTCATGACCTTAGTCTGGATCTGGGTGAATGGGTAATCGACTCCGTATTGATGCAAATAAGCGAATGGCAAAGCAAGGGCGTAAATCTACCTATCAGTGTCAATATCAGTGCTTATCAATTACAGCAAGTTGAATTTACATCTCGTTTAGCGGCATTGTTGGCAGCCCATACTGAAGTTAATCCACACTCGTTAGAATTGGAAATATTAGAAACCAGTGCGTTAAGTGACATCAGCCAAGTGTCAGACACTATGAGTGCTTGCCATGACCTCGGCGTACGCTTTGCCTTAGATGATTTTGGTACAGGCTATTCATCACTCACTTATCTCAGGCGTTTGCCAGTGCAGATGATAAAGATCGATCAGAGTTTCGTGCGAGATATGTTAGAAGACGCTGACGACTTAGCGATTATTGAAGGTGTCATAGGTTTAGCTAAGGCATTCCATCGTGAAGTGATTGCCGAGGGTGTAGAAACCATCGAACATGGGGCGGCACTGTTGAAACTAGGTTGTGAGTTGGCGCAGGGGTATGGTATTGCTAAACCCATGTCAGCCTCTGACATTCCTGAATGGGTATCTAGCTGGAAAGCTGATGATTCTTGGAAGGCACGGAAGTCTTATTAAAGCTAACTTACTTGGTTGTTGAGCTTGGCTGAGTACGCTCTTGTAGCAGCTCGGGTATGGCGGTGGCTATGCACTCAATCTTCAATTAAACACCACCAAGTGAATGACTGCTATGACAACACCGTTGACGTTGGGGTGACCGCCATTTAAGGAAAAAAGTTGATCGTAATTAAAGAGTACCTGTCCTAATCGAGCCCTCCGATTACCTAGAGCTGATCGATTTGATCGGCAGAATATTACGGGATGATAAGCGTGGTGCAATAGCTGAAAGTACGCCGCAAATCCTCCAACAATTGAACATCGATCCAAAGCACTGGTGTTACCTGAGTCAATACTTTGAAAGTCAGTTTAAATCGCTAGTTGGTACGTCGTATCGCATAAAGCAAGAGTACTAGGCGATACCTTGGCCTGATTATTGACTATTGGATTTCCATGTTCATGCTTTGATAAAAAGTGGTAAGGTCACTAGAAAACACTGATTTGTTTAAATTCATTAATCATTTCATCAAGCCTGACTTGTCTTTTAGGGCATTGGAGAAGTTCGTGTAATTTTGGATTTTATATTTTATGGATGTCCAATTTGCTCCATCGAATCTAGCGAAATAAGGATCCGCCTTGCTAATACCGCTTAAAACGACTGCCTCGGCATTAGCCCCTGTTGGAACCAGCAAACCAGATTGTAAATTGAAAACACCGGTAATCCGGTCACTTTACGGATATCCGCCGCGAAAGGGATCATATTCGTACATTCCAGCAGTATAGCGCCAAGATCTGGATTGTTCTCTACAAGCGATTTGGCTGCCGCGATATTTTCTTGGCGAGCCAGATCGATGTCGAGTTCTAACCGATTATTTAAAATTACCTGGCAAAATTCACCCCCCTCTTTTGTTCCACCAATGGGTGTATCTAGTTGGCAGCCAGCTTTTTCCAGATGCATCTCAGTCAGGGTTGCCGATGAGATGGTCAAAATCCCACAGCGTTTGCCTGCCGGCAGAATTCTATCCACCAGCGGCACTTGCATCAGCGAAGAACTGATGACAGGCACGTTGAGCGCGGTTGAGAGTTCATCCTGAAACAGGATCAGGAATCCACAATTGGTGGTAATGCCATCCGCACCATCGGCGATGAGTTCACGCGCAGCGCTTAGAAAATTATCAAACAATCCTTTTGCCTGTTGGCGCACAACCCGATCGGGGGAAGCGTCTCGCACTACCTTATATAAAACTGGAAATGGCCAGGTTAATGCATTACCCATGTCTCCGGGAACGCGCGGGAACTGAGCCTCTAACATTAAAATGCCGACTGCAGCCCCATAGATCGATTTTCCACCGTACACTTTCATTTAATTGCTCGTTGTATTTAACGTTTAAATTTTGTTGCCAGGACAATAGTTGACATGGTTTTATCAATACCATCTATTTTGCCAATTAAATCAATAATGTTATCCAGCTCATTGATAGTGATCGCTTGTACTTTAGCTGATAAGTCATATGAATCTGCGATTTAATCATTATGCGACCGCAATTTTTTATATATTTTTGTTTGTTACTTTTAAATAAGAGAACCGAATAGCCTTTAATAACATCCGAAGATTCAAGTTTATTGAGCCGATACTGAACTGCTGTGGGATAAAAACACAAACGACGCGCTATCTCAGAAACTGAATACTAGCATTCTCCTGTAGTAGAGATATCAGTTCGAAGCCTTCATCAAGTAATGCCATCGTGTGTATTTGAAAAGGTCAATCAGGCGATGATAATCAATATATGAACAATTTTCCTATCTCATTTTCAACAACAATAATGTAATAGGTGGCCGCCAATCATTTGCCGGACGAACTAGTTAATATAACTACTAGCACACATTAATAAATGAATATCGCCATTTTTAATCCAGTTGATGAGGCAAGTATTCAGTGTTGAAAATTTCCAGTCGATGATGATAATTTGCATTAAATGAATGGCAGCGCCAATGGTGATTTAACAACGCATCTATGGCTAGAGCCGCGTAAGACTCAGGACAGTATTCGACGATCATGACTATTCCATTATGTTGTAATAACTCTCGTGATCGGCGATTCACACCATGAGAAATGATCACCGTATTATCTAGTAGACCCCGTTCTTTCATCAGCGGGATGAGGCTGATATTCCAGGATGATATGTTGTAGAGACCAGCCAGGGGCGCATGATCATTCAGTGCCGCCTGAAAAACTTCAAGGTCTCTTTCATCACCGTGGTTGCACTCTACAACACGATTTCCCGACAATTGAGGGTAACGGTGAGAAATGACCTGGCGAAAACCGACTTCCCGATCACCGTGTGCCGTGTAGTGCTGCAAACGGGAAATTATTAGAATATTCCCAGCCTCTTTTTTACCAGTCGCCCCATCATGTCACTCGCGAGTTTTCCTGCAATGCGGTTACCGCTGTCGACAAAATGGATACGGTTAGAATAAGGGATGTCCGAAAGCAAGGTTACCACAGGTATTTTTCGTCCCAATACCCGTAACGCATCTGTGACCAAGGGTTGATTGTAAGCAACAATGATTGCACCGTCAAAACCATGCTCAACAGTCTGAATTCGGGCCACGATATCTTGTGGATCCTGGCTCGAAAAAAAATGAAAATTACAGACAAACTGTTTTGATAGATGGTTTTCCTGGTGGTCTAGAATGGCTTTTTGAGCGCGCGCATTAATATCTTTGTCGGCCCGGTTCATAAGAACAGAAAATCGAAACAAAGGTTTAGTAATACGTTCCAGGTTGCGATCAAGCATTAATAATTTGGCGGCATTTAAAACTCGATTTTCGAGTTTTTTGCTAACGCCATTGCGATTGTTGAGAACGCGGTCAACAGTGGCTGAACTTGTTTTTGCCAATCTGGCGACTTCACTAAAAGTAGGTTTTTCTGAGATGATATTTATGAATATATCGGGATAGTGGATTAGACTATTGCACTATTTCGATATCATTTGATCGCATTAATGATGGAATGCCATCATTTTCTTGCTTACCGGGTTGAATTCTGTATGGTAATTTGTGTTAAGTGGATTAACTAAAATAAAAATTAAAACGCTG
>JBNMQI010000089.1:0-8722 GCA_051277905.1 Gammaproteobacteria bacterium
TTGTAGGTTAGATTTTTAGTTTAACTAATACTTAGTACAAGTAAGAGTCCAAGAAATCAGATGGCATGTCAGTAACTCTAGAAAGTAATTTCAGACCTTGAAATGGTAGATAGGATTAATGACATACGTCAGCCATTTTAGACGAAACAATTAAATCGTCTTAGTTTTATTGTCGGTTGAGTGAATTTAAGGCTGTTTTTTGATCATAACAATTATGCTTTTAGTTCAACGAAGCTAATTTAATATTAATTGAAATCAAAACTGACAAAGGTAATTAAAAGACCCATTTATAAATATAGGTGTGCGGTTCAGGCCAAAGAGTCAGTTCAGTCACCACTTAGGAGTGAAAATGTTTAAAAAATATACTGTTTCGACGTTGATTGCAGCATCGGTGCTTTTGATGAGTAGTAACACTTTAGTGGCTGCGGTGCCTGAATCTAATGATCCTATAAAGGTTGTCCTGAATGACTGGACTGGCCAGCACTTTTCTACCAAAATTGCTGGAGCACTTTTGAAGAAAATGGGGTATACCATTGAATATGTGAGCGCTGGAGCATTGCCACAGATGGCTGGTCTTGCACAGGGGAACTTGCATGTTCAAACAGAAGTTTGGACCAATAATGTGGGTGATATTTACCCCAAAGCGGTTGAGTCAGGCAAAATTGTGGTTATGGGTGACCTTGGATTAGAGCCCAAAGAAGGTTGGATTTATCCGCCTTATATGGAAGAGAAATGCCCAGGTCTCCCTAGCTATAAAGCTCTATACAAGTGCGCACAGGCTTTCGCTACTGCAGAAACATTTCCAAAAGGACGACTCATTACTTATCCTGCTGACTGGGGTACTCGCTCTCGTGATATCGTTTCTTCTATTGAATTACCATTTCAGGCAGTTGCCGGTGGAAGTGAAGGCGCTATGATTGCAGAACTAGAATCAGCCTATGCTACGAAAAGCCCAATAATCATGATGATGTGGCAACCTCACTGGATATTTGCCGCCAAAGATTACAATTGGGTTGAATGGAATCCAATCGAGGGGGAATGTGTTGAGGAAAGTCAGAAGAAGGGAAGCGCTTGTGGTTTTCAGCAGGCCAGTGCTAATAAAGTTGCCTGGAGTGGATTTGAAGAAAAATGGCCTGCAGCCTTCAAAATGTTAACAAATTTAGAATTGACCAATGAGGATGCAAACTGGGCAATTCTTGAAGTCGACAATAGCGGTCGGGATGTAGACGACGTAGTAAAAGAGTGGCTGGCTTCCAATGAAAGTAAATGGAAATCTTGGACAGCTGTTCAATAATTACATTTAGTTTGCTATCTATATACCTCAAAACCGAGTTGGTGTTGTATTAGCAATACCAGCTCGGTTTCTGTTATTGGCACATCGTTTTATTAATTACGGGGTAAAGAACTCCGTGTCATTTAGGAGCGTCGAACTTCGGGTAAGGGGACATAATGGGAAAAGACAAAATTAATAAAGATGTTAGGCTTTCTTGCCGAAACATCTGGAAGGTCTATGGCCCAGAATCGGATCGGTTTTTTGAGGGCGGCAACGGCGTTGTTGATGACCCTGAAACTCTCGCCAAAAACATGGCCAAAAGTGATCATATAGTCGCTAATGCGAACGTTAGCTTTGACGTTCATGTCGGTGAGATTTTTGTGATTATGGGGCTTTCTGGTTCCGGAAAATCAACTATTGTGCGTTGCTTGTCTCGATTGGTAGAGCCAAATGCAGGTGAAATCTTTCTTGATGGGGAAGATTTGCTCAAAAAGACGAGCGCTGAACTGATCGATATACGTCGACATAAGATGGGCATGGTGTTTCAAAGTTTTGGCCTTTTGCCGCATCTAAACGTTATAGACAATATTGCCTTTCCACTCAAGTTACAGGGCATCCCAGAAAAAGAGCGATACGCTCAAGCCGAACGGGTAATCGAACTGGTTGGTCTTCAGGGTAGAGAATCGAACTTTCCTAAGGAACTTTCTGGTGGTCAGCAGCAGCGCGTTGGAATTGCTCGCTCGCTAGCTGTTGAACCCGATGTTTGGTTACTTGATGAACCATTTTCTGCGCTCGACCCGTTGATTCGTAAAAAAATGCAGGATGAGTTTTTACGCATCCAATCGATGCTACATAAATCAATTGTGTTTATTACCCATGACTTTCAGGAAGCACTGCGTATTGCTGACCGTATGGCTATTATGCGTAATGGTAAGATTGTCCAGATAGGTCGCCCAATAGATCTTATTTTAAATCCTGTCGATGATTATGTACGCGAATTTACTCATGATGTACCTTGGGAGTCTATTCTTCGGGCGGCAGACATTGTCGAAAAACCCAATGGCCCCATCGAAGGAATGGGGAGAGTATCTGGAGACTCATCGCTTGAAAGCTTGCTCAGCTACCTCTCAGATCATGAAGAGGGTGTTGTTGTCGAAGCTAAAGATGGTTCTGTGCTTGGCATTGCAAGAGGCCAAGGTCTTTTGTCTGCACTGGCCTCGGGCTGTGCCGCTAAACCCGCCCATGTTAAGGTTTAAGCGCTTATGGTTTTAAAAAATGATCGTGGAATGTTTAATTGGTTTGGCGTGATTTTCGTCACGTTAATATTGATTGCACTGCAAGATAAATGGAGTTGGTTGTCAGAATACCCTGAAGACTTTATTCTACCGATAACTGCCTGGCTAAATGTGATGATGGACTGGTTAGTTGAAAATCTTGGCTGGTTTTTTTTAGGTGTGTCTTGGTTTCTAGAATGGCCGATTAAATCGGTGCAGTGGGTATTACATGTGCTGCCATGGGCGGCAACCACATTTTTGTTTTGTGTTTTAGCTTATGTTGCATCGGGCTGGCGTTTGGTGTTTTTCACACTTGCTTCGTGCCTCTATATGGTTGTGATTGGTTATTGGCCGGAGAGTATGAACACCTTGTCACTGGTTGCGATTTCGGTTCCTCTAGCTATTCTGATTGGGTTTGGTATTGGTGTCTGGGGATTCTACTCCAGTCGAGCCGAACGTTCGATTATGCCAATGCTTGATATGTTGCAAACTATTCCTGTATTTGCCTACCTACTTCCAATCCTTATGTTATTTGGTTTTGGCACAGTCGTTGGTCTAATTGCGAGTGTTCTCTATTCGTTTCCACCGATGGTGCGAAATACCATCGTTGGACTTCGCCAGGTATTACCCGAAGTCATCGAGTCTGGCTTGATGTCAGGCGCAACCCCACGGCAGTTGTTTTGGCAAGTTCGTGTCCCGACTGCACGTAAACAGTTATTGCTGGGGGTTAATCAGTCGACGATGGCCTCGCTAAGCATGGTGATCATTGCTTCGATCATTGGTGGTACTTCTGACATTGGCTGGGAGGTTTTATCAACCATACGAAAGGCACAATTTGGTGAGAGTCTTTTAGCGGGACTAGTTATTGCTCTGATGGCAATGGTGATTGATCGAATTACTGCGGGTATGGCTACCCGCTCCGACGATTATGACCGAGAGAGTAAAACTTGGGTGCAGCGTCACCGCTACTGGATTATCGCAGCGATCGGCACTGCTGTTGCTTTCACACTGGCTCAAGTGGTTACCATTTTGGGCGCTTGGCCCCGTGAGTTGGAATTCAATCCAGCTAGCGAAATGAATGAAGCGTTAACCTACTTCATTATCAATTTTCGCAGCGAAATTGAAAGCATTAAAACGTTTGCTTTTTTCTTCATCATGCTACCCACTAAAATTGGTTTGCAAGGCGCAATTAGCCCATTTACCTGGGGTTTTGAGCTAAAGACTTGGCATATTATAGCCTACACCATCAGCACGTTGACACTGGCACTTTGGAGTGGTCGGCGTTGGGGCATACAAATTGCCATATCAGTACTCTTGTTTGCTCTTTTTCTATACATTGGAGTGACCAAAATGCCTTGGCCGGCAATGCTGCTGATTTGCGTGTTTGCGGCGTGGAGAATTGGTGGTAGGAACCTAGCGTTCGGTACGTTTTTAGGACTAATTTTTCTGGTGGTCACCGGCATGTGGTTTGAAGCTATGTTGTCGATTTATCTCTGCGGTATCGCAGCAATAATTTCTTTTGTGCTTGGAACTGCCTTAGGAATATGGGCATCGACTAACGAAAAGGTGTCAGCCATCATCCGACCGATCAACGACACATTGCAGACTATGCCGCTATTCGTCATTATCATTCCGTTTGTTATGGTTTTTAAAATTGGAGAGTTTACAGCGCTGCTGGCGATCATCGCCTATTCCATTGTACCGTCCATACGCTATGCCGAACACGGGCTACGCAATCTGCCTGAAGGGGTTATTGAGGCAGCCAAAATGATGGGTGGCACTAATCGGCAACTGTTGTGGCAAGTCAAAATCCCACTGGCGTTGCCGGTGATGATGTTAGGGCTTAATCAAACCATCATGTATGCCATTGCCATGTTAGTGATCGCCGCACTGGTGGGCACTAACGGACTTGAACAGCTGGTTTATATCGGATTGAGCGACGGAGATTTTGGACTCGGTATTGTTGCAGGCACAGGTATGGCTATTATTGCAATTATTGTTGATCGTATGACTCAGGCCTGGAGTAAAAAGCGTCAGGCCGAACTGGGACTTGGAGTATAATAACTAGCTCCATAATGCTGGAACTGTTTTATGCCTATCGATAAAAATTTGCCACTCACTAGCTCGCACTGGGGCACCTATCGCGTTGAAACCGATAACGGTGTTGTGAAAGCATTACATGGATTTGAAGAGGACGGCGACGTTTCGCCGATTGGTTCTGGCATTGTTGATGTGCTTGATTCACCCTCCAGAATTAAAGCGCCAATGGTCAGAAAAAGTTGGCTCGAATCAGGCCCTGGCAGCAATAATCATTTACGTGGCGCTGATCCTTTTGTTGAAGTGTCATGGGAAAAAGCTGAACAGTTGGTTGCTGCAGAATTGTCTCGAGTTAAAACTGAGTTCGGTAATCAATCGATTTTTGGTGGTTCATACGGATGGTCGAGTGCGGGTCGTTTTCATCATGCACAAAGTCAACTACATCGTTTTTTAAAGTGCATTGGTGGTTACACGCGTTCGGTTGGCACTTACAGTTTTGCTTCTGCAGAAGTTATTGTGCCACACGTCTTGGGTGATTTTTGGACCATGTTACTGGAAACCACCAGTTGGCAATCGGTCATTGATGACGGGCAGTTGTTGGTTGCATTTGGTGGCATGCCACTAAAAAACGGGCAAATTAATGCGGGTGGTATTGGACGTCATGTTCAGCGTGAGCATATGCTTGAAGCGCGCGATTCAGGTATTGAGATGGTCAATATCGGTCCCATACGAGCAGATATAGAAGACTCCTTGAGTGCACAGTGGTTGGCCATACGGCCAGGAACAGACACAGCGTTATTAATTGCTATTGCAAAAACATTAGTGGATGAACAGCTAGCAGACAAGCATTTTATCGAACAATATACGGTCGGTATGGATGAGTTTCAAAATTACCTCAATGGTGCTGATGACGGTGTAGAAAAAAATGCCGAGTGGGCGTCTACCATTTGTGCTATTCCCGCAGAAAAAATTCGCGAACTCTCTCAACGTATGGCGGCTAATCGAACCATGATTTCGGTCAGCTGGTCGTTAACCCGTCAACATCATGGTGAACATACTTATTGGGCTGCGATTACGGTGGCAGCGATGTTAGGTCAGATCGGCCTACCCGGGGGAGGTATTACCTTCGGATACTCGGCCACAAACGGTATTGGCGGTCACAATACTAAAGTGCCTGGTGCTTCTTTGCCTCAGGGCAAGAACGAGGTATCCGACTTTATACCTGTGGCGCGAATTAGTGACATGCTGTTGCATCCGGGCGACGCATTCGAATTTAATGGTGCTAGCTACAATTATCCCGATATTCATGTCGTTTACTGGGCAGGTGGTAACCCATTTCATCATCATCAAGACCTGAATAAAATGCTCAACGCTTGGCAAAAACCAGACACTATTATTGTGCATGACTGGTGTTGGAACAGCATGGCAAAACATGCTGATATTGTAATGCCCTGTACAACGTCTCTGGAGCGCAACGACTTAGCCATATCGCCCCGTGATCCTTATGTGATTGATATGCAACAGGCGATTCAACCGGTTGGCTCGAGCCGCAATGACTACGACATATTTTCGGGTATAGCGCGTGAGATGGGCATTGAGAATAGTTTCACGGAGGGTCTTAACGAACAACAGTGGATAAAGTCAATTTATCTAGCAACAGTCGAACGTGCTAAAGCCAAAGGGATCTATTTGCCTAACTATTCGGACTTCAAAAAAGTGGGTTGGTTTAAGCCTGAATCGCCGGTTGAATCAGTCATAATGCTGAAAGCTTTTCGCGATGATCCCGTTGCAAATCCGTTAGCAACGCCATCAGGTAAGATTGAAATTCATTCGTCTACAGTAGCCAGTTTTAACTATGACGATTGCCCAGGACACCCGACTTGGATGGAACCCATCGAATGGCTTGGTGGCGATATTAGTCAATACCCACTACATTTAATTTCAAATCAACCGAAAACAAAGCTTCATTCGCAGTTAGACCATGGTAGTCACAGTCGTGCGGCAAAAATTAAGCAGCGTGAACCTATTATGTTACATCCTGAGGACGCTAAAACTCGGGGTCTCAATAATGGCGATATCGTGCGTGTTTTTAATCATCGTGGCGCTTGTCTGGGTGGCGTAGTTATCGATGATCAGGTAATGCAGGGCGTAGTGCAAATGAGTACGGGTGCTTGGTACGACCCACTAGAGCCAGGCGTCTCTGGTAGTTTATGCAAGCACGGAAACCCAAACCTACTGACGCCTGATATTGGCACTTCGCAGCTCGCGCAGGGCCCGATTTCACACACCTGCATGGTTCAAATTGAATGCTTTACAGCAGAGTTGCCAGAGCTCACCGCATTTGACGAACCTCAGATATCACTCTCCAACAATTGATCGGTTTAAACATCGGGTGCTTTTACGCTGATTAAAAGTGGTGACTGAAGCGCGCTTTGAAGACCTCGCTTAATCGATGCGTATGAATGGGTGCACCAATTTCGATGGCCCGTGAAGCAGATATGGCTGTGGGTCATTTACAAGGTTTCATCTAGGCATTAGAAGCGATCGAGGAGCAGATTACTTTGACCAATGGTGATATTTTATTGCGTGAACCGATAGGTGTCTATGGTTTGATTACACCTTGGAACTGGCCTATGAATCAAATCGTTTCAAAGCTCGCGCCAGCCTTGCTAATGGCCCAACATGCGTTCTAAATCCATTCGAGCACACCCCAGCACCAGCCATAGTTTATGCCGATGGACCAATCGTAGGCCCGGCTATGTCTCGACATTCTGACGTTCAGATGATGTCCTTTACTGGGTCAGCTCGTGCTGTTATTGCAGTAACACAAGACAAAGCACCAACTGTCAAACGGTTAACGTTTTTAAAACTGGCAATCCAGATCGTGCTGCTCGAGTCGCATCGAAATTAAGGGCTGGATCAGTTAATTCTAATGGGGCCGGAATGAAATATGGATCACCTTTTGGTGGCTATAACCAATCTGGTAATGGGCATGATGGGGCTTGAAGAATATCTCGAAATCAAGTCGTTCCATGGTTTGGTATATACCTGCAAAAAAATAGAAACTAGTTATGGTTGATCTTACGGGTGCAAACGAACCCTAAATTGCTCGGATTCGAGTTTATATTGTGGTCCTAAAGAAACCCGAATTTTCCAGGCCACCCACCATGCCAGATGTTCTCGATTCTGACACCATTTTTTGATTGACGGACGAAATTAGACTGGATGATCTCAGTAAGGTCTGT
Source organism: Gammaproteobacteria bacterium (assembly GCA_051277905.1). GTDB lineage: Bacteria > Pseudomonadota > Gammaproteobacteria. The sequence goes on from JBNMQI010000089.1 coordinate 7,830, forward strand.
ACACTCATGACTATTAGCCGACAGCTATGGCCCTTTACCTTGCCGACTCTATTTATTATAAGGGTCAGTAATTCCTTTAAAAATTATATAATTAGAGAAGTTGATTTCGATAATTACGTTGAAGACCATTGTTCAATAGATGAATTAAAAGCTCTGTTCAGAGTTATATGTGTTTTTAAAAAACTTCAATAGTTTGCCGTTTACCTCTTGATTAATAAGATTGATTATCGTGATGTTTAAGCATAATCAGGCAATGTACAGAGTTATACAATATTTGGTATGCTATAGAACTTAAAATACTAAACTAACTTGATTATGAGCAAGACCACTAAAGTAGAATCCGACAAAATAACGAATAATGTTTCTGATGCAAAACAGGAATCAGGCATTACTTTGGAGGGTGCTATAGGTCAGCAGGTACGGAATCTTCGAAAGCGACTTAATTTAACCGTCGCCAACGTTGCCAAGCAAGCACAGCTATCGTCTGGCATGTTATCCAAAATTGAGAACGGTCTTACTTCACCATCTTTGGCAACCTTGAGTGCGCTCGCCCATGCCCTTAATGTGCCTGTTACTTCGTTATTTCGAGGATATGAAGAGCAGCGTGATGTAACGATGATTAAAGCGGGTGAAGGCTTAGTAATTGAAAGGCGTGGCTCAGGGGCTGGCCATCAATATCAGTTGTTAGGCCACACGATTGGTAAGCCTTACTCAATCGAACCTTACGTAATCAGTATTTCAGATATGTCAGAAGTGTTTCCTGTGTTTCAGCATGCAGGTACAGAATTAATTTATATGCTTGAAGGTAAGGTGGCTTATCGTCATGCCAATAAAATATATGACCTTGAGCCTGGTGATTCACTATTCTTTGACGCTGAAGCATCACATGGACC
>JBNMQI010000090.1:0-8660 GCA_051277905.1 Gammaproteobacteria bacterium
AATAAGCTATCTACTGCTCAGTATCGCCAGCATTGGAATATGGCTACGTGGAAGGTTGTACACAAACTTTTTTGGTAGCTACCCACTAACTGGCACCCTAAAGATTATTTAAAAGGCATTAACTCGCTTTTGGCAGAATAGTTGATTTAATCAACGATTGGTTTGGCATATAAGAAAGTTAAGTGGGTATAGCTACAGTATTTATTGAACTAAGGGATGCGACTGTAAATTGGATTTTTTTGAGTTGTCTTAAGCGTAGTTTTCACTGTTTTCAGATATCGAATTTTTTAATGCATCTCTACCATATCTGTTGCCTAGTCATACTGTTAGTGGTTTACGTAACTTACTTATGGCAAAGTGGATTGTTACCAATATAGCGCCAAGTACGATCCCAATTGATGCTCCAAGCAGTGGTGGCACTAACAAGACAACAGTACCCCCTATTTCAGGAATGCTTTGAGCTAAAGACACCAAACTATGGGCTATCGGAGCCAGTGAGGGTATGCCGTGCAAGATAATACCTCCACCTACAAGAAACATAGCAAGAGTGCCAATATAGGTTAATGATTTCATTAGTTTAGGTGCGAAGGAAAGTAACGCATTGCCCATATTTTTCTGCATCGTCAGACAAATACCTTGCCCTTGTTTTTTTAGCAGGTATAAGCCGACATCATCTATTTTAACAATTAGTCCAACTAGGCCATAAACAACAAAAGTTATCATTACTGCCACTAATGACACGACCAATATTTGGGTGGTAAGGCTTTCTTGTTGCACCGACCCTAAAGCGATCACTATTATTTCGGCAGATAAAATGAAGTCGGTCTTAACTGCCCCTTTAATTTTTTTATTTTCCAATGTTTTTAAATCAACTTCAACGTTTGATTGATCTTCAAATCTTGCTTCAATAATTTTTTCAGCGTTTTGTTTATCTTTAGAATAAGTGAGCGCATGCCAAACTTTTTCTGCACCTTCGTAACACAAATAAGCGCCCCCTAACATTAAAAATGGTGTAATTAACCAAGGGGCCACTGCACTAATCAGTAGGGCGGCGGGAACTAAAATAAATTTGTTTTTAAGAGACCCTATAGCAACAGCTTTAACAACGGGTATTTCACGTTCAGCTCTTACCCCTGCAACTTGTTCTGCATTTAATGCGAGGTCATCACCAAGTACACCTGCTGTTTTTTTAACTGCAATTTTACTCAGCACTGCAACATCATCTAACACGGTTGCAATATCATCAATTAGCGTTAGTAAACTTGCACCTGCCATGGTGTTCCTCGTAGGTTTAAAAGTGTAACCTCAGATTTGACTAGTTTTTTCGAATTAAAAAATAAAACACCCTAGCAGTAAAGAGCTTAAGGCGTTTATCAAAGAAATAAGTTAAGAGACTTAGGTTTTTATATTCGAATTAGTAATTATTATAGGTGTTGTAGACGTCTACTTGGTCATCTTGGCTTATTGAATAAACCTTAAACTCATTTCTTGGCGCTCCTGGCATATCCATTCCCGGTGTGCCTGATGGCATCATTGGCACAGTCAATAATCTGATAGTGCCTTTTTCCTTAAGAACACGTTTGATGTCTTGAGCGGGTACATGACCTTCAATTGCCACCCCATTTACCATTGCTGTGTGACAAGATGCGGCGTCCGTTGGAACATTAAATTGTTGCTTGAATTTATTGACGTCATCAACAGTAATATCTGTTACGTCAAAATTATGATCTTTAAGGTGGCTTACCCAGGCTTTACAGCAACCGCAGGTGGCACTACGATAAACCGTAATTTCATAGCGGTCATCTGTTTTACCTTCTAACCAGTCAGAGTTTGCTGCCCATAAGGGTAAAGCGACAAAGCAACTTATCATTAGTAGTATTAATGTTTTCATATTCAGACCAATCTGTTCAAGCGACTAAGTTATTAAACTAAATATTAACACCTTAAATAAAACAGATTGTATTTTTTATTAGCCAGTTTTTATTATTCGTGATGTTGAAGTCGACAGGCACACGATGCCTCTATCGGAACATCTGCACGCGCTTTAGCCAAGTTGAGCCGAGTTCGCATATGCTTGGCTTGAACTAGATCACCTTCGCGCTCAAGACATTCAACGAGGCCATGGAGGCTCCACAGGTTATCCATATGCTGCGAAGTGCTGACGAGTGTGTCAGATAAACCAAGATCATCGAGATAGATCTGTTTTGCCTTTTCAATATGACCTTGTTCTAGCAGCAGTGCCCCTAACGCGTGGCGAGCGGGTTGCATCCATCCCCAGGGTTCGTCATATTTAAGATCGTCATCTAGCTGCACAGCCTGACGCAAATGGTCGTAGGCTACTTCATAGTTTTGTTTGCGATATTCAATTTCACCCAACATCATTTGCTCTGCAATTTTCAACACATCAAGACAACTATTGTTAAAAATATATCGACTTTCTGGCACCTGAGAAACCGCCTGATAAAACACTAGGCTTTGCTCAACCGCTGCGGGAACATTCCCCAGTGCAGCATGGGCAATTGTTTTTGCATAGTGCCAAACAGCAGTGGTCATTCGATACAAATCAGCATCATCAGGCAGCGCTTCATTGATGATTTCTTGCCATTTACCAAAGCGTATAAAAATATGCGCTTTCATACCAATATAACCCTCCATCCAGTCTGCCATGGCTGGACTTTCGATGCGCAGTAACGCTTCTGGCGTGGTCGCTATCAATTCTTCTGCTGCTTCCATTGCCGAGTTGTATTGACCCAGAAAAAGGGATGCGTAAATCTTTAGGTGGAAATTATGAATGCGTGACAAGGTGTGAAAATTCATTGCCCCTTCATTCGCAAGATAAACTCTGTCGGCTTCAATTGCTCGATCGTTGGAGACAACTGCCTCGTAATAATGACCACAACGTACATCGATATGGGAAGGCATATGGCAGAGATGTCCAGAACTAGGGACCAGCTGCCGCAACTTATCGCAGGCACGCAAGGCTTTTTCAGGAAAGGGGGACATTTCCATAAGATGAATGTACATGTGCAATACGCCAGGATGAGGTTCACCACCGACTGATTCAGATCGTTTCATTGCGGTTTCTAGTACTTCTATCGCTTCCAGAGTTGATGCTTGTTGAGCCGGTTCACCACTGCGTAAGTCCCACAATGCCCAGGGTGTGCGGGTCATTAATGCTTCTGCAAACAAGGCACAGACGTCGTCGTCGTTTGGAAACGCGGCATAAACAATTCGCATTTCAGCAGCATAGTCATCGTCCCATTGATGATAATTTGCTTCATTGACGGGTGCCGGTGACTGATAACGTGCTAGCAAAGCATTGACTAGCATGGATTCAAGCGGCGTTATGTGATCTGTCTTTTCGGCTGCTGTTCGTGAACTTTGATAAGTGAGTTGGAGCTTCTGTGCCAGCTCATCTTTTTGCATTCGATGCCATGGTTTGTTGTAGTAAATACCAGAAGAATAGGCTAATCCCCACCAAGCCATAGCACAATTATCATCTTGCTTAATTGCTTCACGAAAACAACCACCTGCCATTTCTAGATCGAAGGCATAAATCCAGATTAAGCCTTCATTAAAAGAGTCTAATGTGGCCTGACTTTTGTTGGTAACAAAGCGGTTGTATGAGCCTAAATTGTATTTTTTGGGTGATTTAGTGTGAAGATGATTTAGAGTTTTTGACATGTTTATTGCTCAGCAACCTTAGGCGTTGCTATTAGATTCTTGGGTTACCTTAATGACCTAAAAGCTGACTGAGAAATAATTTTGAGCGCTCGGTTGCAGGATTGTTGAAAAAAGTTTCAGGTTCAGCGACCTCGACGATTTCACCTTCGTCCATAAATACAATACGATCAGCCACTTTGCGCGCAAAACCCATTTCGTGGGTAACACAGATCATTGTCATGCCTTCTTCTGCGAGCTCGATCATAATATCAAGAACACCAGCAATCATTTCGGGGTCAAGTGCGGAAGTTGGTTCATCAAAAAGCATAATTTTGGGTTTCAAGCAGAGGGCTCTTGCAATCGCCACCCTTTGTTGTTGTCCACCCGAAAGTTGCGGTGGGTATTTATCGGCTTGCTCTGCAATGTGAACGCGTTCTAGAAAGTGCATGGCAGTTTCAGTTGCTTGCGCTTTTGAGTGGCCTTTGTTTCGCATCGGTCCGATGGTTAGATTATCGATTACTGAGAGGTGAGGGAACAGGTTAAAGCTTTGGAAAACCATACCGACATCACGTCGAACTTCTTCAATGTTTTTCATACCGGGCTTAACCTCACGGCCATCAACCATAATAGTGCCAACCTGGTGTTCTTCGAGTTGATTAATACAGCGAATCATGGTGGATTTACCCGAACCCGAGGGGCCGCAAACGACGACTTTTTCACCTGATGCAACTGTCAGATTAATATCATATAAAGCGCTAAAGTCTCCATACCATTTAGATAATCCAGCAATTTCTACGAGTGGGGTGTCAGTGATATTTTCAGACATGGATTAATCTCGTTTATCGTTGGGTACGTTTAGCGCGTCTTTCTAGATGCGCAAATAACAGAGCGAAACTGTAACAAAGTACAAAATACATAAATCCGACCAGAATCCAGGTTTCAAATACCCGTGTGGTCGTGGCGGCAACCTCTGTAGCGACGAATGTCAATTCCTGAATAGAGATTAGCGAAATTATTGCCGAGTCCTTAATCAAGGTAATAAACTGGCCTGCCAGCGGTGGAAGAATTTTTCGAACTGCCTGCGGAATGACAATGTCGCGTAGCACATTAAATGGTGACAGCCCGATAGCACGAGCAGCTTCCCATTGCCCTTTTTCAGTCGTTTGAATACCAGCTCGAACAATCTCAGTAATGTAGGCGCCTTCGAATAGTGCCAGACAAATCATGCCTGCAAGAAAATTTGAAAATAATCGTGGATCACCGAACATAAAATGAAATATAGTGCTTGATGCAAATGCACCTTCACTATCGATATCTTCGATTCCAAGGGCGGGGAAAATTTGACTTGAAACAAAAAAATAAAATATGAAAATAAAAACAATCGGCGGCATATTTCGAATTAACTCGACATAAGTGCGACTGATAATACGCAGGGTTAAATTCTGACAGGTACGCCAATAACCCATAATAATGCCGAAAACAGTCGCAAGGACAGTCGCCCAAAGTGCTAGCCGCAATGTTGTCCACAAGCCTTGTAACAATAGATTTGAGGCCCAAGATTGTGTCTCGTCATCAAATTTAACCAAAAAACCAAGTACTTTTGACCAGTTCCAGTGGTAGATCAATACGTCATTGACTCGGTAGACGGCATAAAAAATAAACAGCGCCACGGCAACGTAGAGCAAACAGTCAACAAGAGTCAGACGCTTTTTTATTTTTAATGGTGGTGGGATATTTCTATTCATTAGTTTTCTTGACAGTTATTATTCATAATAAAGGGCCGGTTACGGGTCAATTGTTACCGGCCCTTTATATACTAATTAACTGACAAAAATTTATTCAGGTGCAACCATATCCTTCCATGCAGATTGATCCTGGAACCAATAAGCGTGAGTTTCATCGAGCCAGCCATTACTGGTATTAATAGTAATCCAGTTGCTGAAAAAGTTGAGTGCGTCATGTTCACCTTTACGTAATGCAAATGCTTCGTCACCACGGGTTAGGTTCTCGCTACCAAAAGGCAGAAAGACTTTGCCTGGATATGCTTCAGACCAAAACCGTGGCTTGGGTGCACTTGAGATCATGCCGTGAGCGTTACCGTTAACAACTTCTTGGAATGCCTGAGCATCATCATCAAAACGGAGCACAGTTGCTTTAGGAAAGATTTTTTGAGCAGCTATACAGGGTGTAGCACCACGACGACAAGCAATAGTGACGCTCGACTTATTAAAATCATCAATTGAGTCAAAGCCATCTGCCAACTGCATGCTGGCCGCCATTTGTTGACCTGAATGGGCGTAGGGATTAGTGAAGTTCACTGTCAGGTTGCGCTGTGGTGTGATTGACATACCGCCGATGATTAGGTCGAATTTCTTAGCAATAAGCGCAGGAATAATGCCACTCCAGGCTGTCGGTACAAATTCAACTTTGACGCCCATGTCTTCAGCAAGCTTGGTTGCAACATCAATCTCGAAGCCAATTAAATTGCCATCTTTATCGCGCATTGCCCAAGGTACAAAAGTTGCCATACCGACTTTCATAACGCCGCGTTTCTGGATGTCAGTGAGTAGGTCGTCTGCCAAAGCATTGCCTGAAAGAGTCAGGAATGTGACCAGGGTTAAAGTTTTAAAAATTTTACTAATAGTCATGAGCGTTGTCCTCCTTAGGATCTATTACTCGATCTTGCAACATTAAGCTTCTTCTCTAACTGACCGACGCCAATCGATAGTGAAATAGTCAGGGTTAAGTAGATGCCAGCAATAATGAACCAGATCTCGAATGCCATAAAGGTATCAGAGATTAAGTTCAATCCAGTTGTCGTCAGCTCGGAAACCGCAATAACGCTGACGATAGCAGAATGTTTAATTAGGGAGATTAGTAACCCAGTTAAAGGTGGAAGAATTAAAGGCATAGATTGCGGCACAATAATGTAACGGTATTTGTTATAAGTCGTTAGCCCAGTAGCATCACTGGCTTCAAACTGCCCGCGATCAACACCCTGAATACCACCACGAATTATTTCAGCCGCAAAGGAGCCTTCGAAAAATGCGAGGCAAAGTACGCCCGACCAGAACCGATCAATACCAAAAATTGGGGCTAGTACAAAATAGAATAGAAACAACTGGACTATCAGTGGTGTATTTCGAATTGCTTCAAGGTAGAAAGTCGCAATTGTGCTCCCAGCGCGAGAATTCGACATGCGGGCGAATGCGGTAATGAATCCAATAATAATAGCTATGATGCCAGCGACAGAGGCGAGTTTAAGCGTTTCCATCAAGCCCCAGTAAAGAGGTCCAAAAATGAATTCACCATCAATAATTCTGTAAAAAAAGGGACTGACCCGATACCATTGCCAGTTATATTCCATAGCCAAAGCACCTTGCCAGATTAACGATAAAATAATCGTAAAGGTTAGAAGTGCTATTCCGATCTCACGCACTGTACGAAGATGGGTTGCCACATTGAGAGTCTTCGGCGGGCGTTTTCGTCGGTTATTGTCGGTTATATTAATACTAGTGTCTGTAGACATGCCCCCTCCGAATTATTATTAACAAGCTTTGGATTTGTGCGCCACTATTATATGAGGCTTTTGCACGATTACTATTTTATTTCTTTTAGACACTTAATAAAGGATTATATTATCTATAGAAGCACTAATGCCCTTATTTCGTGCATTTTTACCTTGCCATAGAATCAACTGTTGATGCGTTCAATAGTCTCTTTATTTTCAATACCTTCTAAATTATTAATTAAGTTTGAATTTAATATATAGCTTTGTCAATATAATCGTGTGCATGAGTTTAGAAAATATTATATATTGATTCATTAAGAACTAACCCAAATTAATGATTGGATGCTGTCGAACCGATAGGCCGTAAATTGAGTATAAGTCATCGTGACTGGCTTTGATTGCATATTCAATTTAATAACCAGACGAGAGTAATCATGGTGCAATATAAACTGCAGTGCATAAATCAGGAATCGGAGTTTCTTGAGAATGCTTGGTATGTGGTTGCTCAAAGTGCGCAGATTGATAGTCAATTTCAGTCTATTAAAATTTTGGGTGACAACCTGTTATTTTATCGAAATAGCAAACACGAGGTGGTTGCCCTTGAGGATGCTTGTCCGCATCGAAAACTACCTTTATCAATGGGTAAGCTGGTTGGAGATGCCGTCCAGTGTGGCTATCATGGGCTCACTTTCGATTCCAGTGGAAAGTGTATTAACGCACCCACTCAAGATAAAATTCCCAGTAACGCTGTTGTGCGTAGTTATCCAATTGTTGAAAAATACAAGCTTGTGTGGATTTGGATGGGTGATTCAGAGCTGGTCGATCCATCCAAAATTATTGAGCTAGAAGATTATGATGATCCGAATTGGGGGTTGACTGATGGTGGTGTGCTCGAATGCCAGTGTCATTATTTATATTTACTCGACAATCTACTCGATCCATCGCATGTTGCTTGGGTTCATCGGGGATCATTTGCATCAGCTGGAACCGAAGATGTTGCTTTAATTATTGAAGACACGGCTTCCGGTGTTTTGGTATCTCGCTGGATTAAAGACATTGCGCCGCCACCTTATTATGCTGATATGCTTCCTTTTAAAGGTAAGGTTGATCGATTGCAATATTATGAGGCCGTGATGCCATCAATCGCGATTAATATGAGTACCTATGCGCGCGCTGGATTGGGTGGTGATAACGACAGCCTTCCGGAAGACAGCTACCGTATGCGCTCTTATCATTTCATTACGCCAATTGATGCGCACTCCAGCCGCTACCACTGGTTCCAACACTATAATACTAATATTCAGGACGAGGTAATTCGGCATAAATTGAATGAAGGTGCGCGTGGTGCGTTTGAAGAAGATCGTGTTGTTCTCGAAGCGGTTGATGTTGGTATGAGCCAGAAAAAAAGAGCTAACCTTGATTTGCAGCTCGATATAGGTTCGAAGAAATTCAGGAAAAAGTTGAACGCTTTAATTAAATCTGAAAA
>JBNMQI010000091.1:0-8638 GCA_051277905.1 Gammaproteobacteria bacterium
ATTTTGAAAGTGTCAGTGGCAAGATTTTTGATGCTGTTTTACCGCTATTAAACAGTTGTGCACGCATTCCAATCTGCGGGTTAATTTCTCAATACAATATGACTGAATTACCCGAGGGACCCGATCGACTGTTTGCACTAATGGGCACCCTATTAGTGAAGCGCATTAAGATGCAGGGCTTTATTGTATTTGAGGATTATGGACATCGGTATAATGAATTTAGCGAAGATATGTCGCAGTGGTTAGCAGAAGGGAAGATCCAATATCGTGAATACCGAGTTGAAGGTTTAGAACAGAGTGTAACGTCATTTATCGGTTTATTAGAAGGCAAGAACTTTGGCAAGCTGGTCATGCGTATTGGGCCAGACGAATTATAAATTTAAGTAGCGGAGATCTATTATGTTAACAGTACATCACTTAAACCAGTCTCGTTCTAAACGTGTACTGTGGTTGTTAGAAGAGCTAGAAATGCCTTATCAGCGTATCGATCATCAACGTGATGCGCAAACTTGTTTGGCGCCGGCGAGTTTGAAAGCGGTGCATCCATTAAATAAAGCGCCGGTAATGGTTGATGGTGATATTACCTTGTGCGAATCCAGTACGGTGATGGAATACATCATCGATCAAGATAGCGAAAAGCGTTTTCGTCCTGAAGCAGGGACTAAAGAATATTATTAATATATGGAATGGTCACACTTTGCTGAAGGATCTCTCGGCTTACCGGTAATGTGTCAACTTTTCATGGGTATGGAAACTCGCAGTGGTGACCAACCTATGGATAACTATATTGCTAAAGAAGTCAGATTAGACTTTGGTTACATTGAATCTGTTTTGGTGGAACGTGAATATTTTGCTGGTGCTGAGTTTACCGCAGCCGATATCATGATGACGATAATTCTAGAAATCGCCGGCAGAATTGGTTTGCTAGAAGGTCAAGAGAAGACTCAGGCTTACCTGGCAAGAGTTCAGCAACGCGCAGCTTATCAAAAAGCAGCGAGTTTTGGTTAAAATATAGCAGTCATAGAACCCTATCTAAAGATGTCAGCCAGACAGACTGATTTTAAGAAGGGTTCTTGTTTCGAGTAGCGTATCAGGTGTTGAAGGCAACCCATCTTAGCCCGCTGGGAATATCCACAATTCATTGATTTGCCGATTAAAGAAACAAGCAAGAATAAATGGCACCCCAATTATTAAAAATCTCAAATCTAACCCAAAAATTCTTCGTCGCCTTTAGGAAAATCTAGATTAGTTAAAAGGTCATTGAATTAAACAGAATGGAGCTTTTAACCATAATCAGAACATAAAAGTTCGATGTTCGATTATTTGGCCATGCCATTGTTATCTGCTTAGGTCGGAAAAGCTTACCGCATCCTGCTCTCGCCCCTTACCTTCATCCCTTTAGGTAAAGCGGAGTGCCTTCCAGCAAACTCTCAAAAACATTTGCATCTAAGAGATTTTCACGATTATTCCTCTTTCGACCGCTTACCGCTTGGTGATATTTGTAATTTGGACACGCCTGATGGGGCCTGTGGTTTATCAGGCCTACAATACTGACTTTCCTACCTATGCGCCTACTACCTTGTACTGGGCAATCGAGAGTTGATGCTGGTTTATCGAATAACAATTATCAGTTAACTATTAGAGGCGGGATTAAAGCACCAGCTCCGTGCTGGGATTACCTTGGTTATTGTAAAACGCGATTATAAACCTCGATGGTGAGGCTTTATACTCATATAAGACTAGCACCCTAACTACGGGATTAACTTACTAAGAATCAGTTTGGGCCGAATTATTCGATTCAACCTATAACATACTTCTAATTTAACCCCGCATACGTTCCGCCTTCGGATCGTACTGCGCCACCAAACTGGCCTTTGCTGAGACGGGTACGCCAGCCACATCGATTTCGATCTTGCCTGATTCCAAATAGTCTTTAGTAACATCTTCCTCAACTTCGATATAACCCAATCCGACAGAGCCGCCGAGTGTATGGCCATAGTTGCCAGAGGTTAAATGGCCGACTATCTTGCCATCACGCAGTATCGGTTCATGCGAGTAAAGCATGGCTTCTGGATCTCCAAGTAAGAACTGGACGAGGCGTTTTTTCATGAAAGAACGGGATTCCTTTTGCTTTAAGATTGCATCACGTCCAATGAAGTGTTCGCTCTTATTGAAATCACAAACAAAGCTCATGCCGCATTCTAATGGTGTGTCTGTTTCGGCGACGTCATGGCCGTAATGCACAAACTTCTTTTCCATTCGGCACGAATCTAATGCGTGCATTCCCGCTAGGGTCAAACCATGAGACTGACCTTTTCCCCATAGGTAATCGAAAGCATGACGAGCCTGGTCAACCGGCACATAGAGTTCCCAGCCTAGCTCACCGACGTAAGATACCCGTGCAGCATAGCCACAAGAAGATCCTAGCTCGATTTTCTGAAATGAGCCAAAGCCAAATTTTTCGGTTGTCATGTCGTGTTTGAGTGTTTCGGTCAATAGGGCCCGACTATCTGGCCCTTGAATGCCAAATACAGCCCAGGCATTGGTTATGTCACTCACACAACAAAACTCATTTTCAGCAATGTTACGTTGCAACCAGTTAAGGTCTTTGATGGTTTGTGAAGAACCACTGACAATCCAATATTGGTCCTCCGCCAATCGGGTTACGGTTAAATCAGCTTCTATTCCACCGCGATCATTCAGCCAGTGGGTATACACCATTCGGCCTGGTGCAACATCGACGTTGGCACTCGAGATTCGCTGCAATACTTTGCAAGCATCACGTCCCTGGACCAGGTACTTTGAGAATGAGCTCTGGTCGAATAGTACGACTTTTTCACGAGCGGCTTTATGCTCGGCTGCACTGTATTCAAACCAGTTTTGCTTGCCAAAACTATATTCATACTGTGGCTCGACACCTTTAGGGGCATACCAGTTTGGGCGCTCCCAACCAGAGGCTTCACCAAAACAAGCATTGTGTGACGCCAGTTTTTCGTGAATGGGTGAATGACGAATATTACGTGATGTGGTCATTTGACGGTAAGGATAATGATTTTCGTATAGTAGACCGAGTGACTCAGTGACACGTTCTTCGATGTAGTTTTGAGTTGACTGGAATGGGAACATGCGGCGAATATCGTTGCCCCATAGATCCATCGGTGCATGGCCTTTGTGCATCCACTCGGCCAATGCGCGTCCAAGGCCACCGGAGGTTTGAATGCCCACTGAGTTCAAACCACAGGCAACATAATAGTTTTTCAGTTCGGGGGCTTCACCCATGTGGAATTGATCATCTGGGGTGAAACTTTCTGGCCCGCAGAAGAACTTACGCCAACCGACATCTTGCAAGAAGGGTAAACGCTCCATGGCATCTTCTAAGACTGGCATTAACTGCTCGTCCATGTGACCTTCGAGTGCTTCAAAAGCGAAATCTTTCGGTACACCTTGTTGGCCCCAAGCAACAGCATGCTTTTCGAACGCACCGACTAGAAGACTGCCAGCATCTTCACGATAATAGGCACAGCGGTCGTGATCTCTTAATACCGGTAAGTCATTTGGAATGTTGTCTTGTTTTTCGGTGATTGCGTAATAGTGTTCACAGGCATGAAGTGGAATGCTGACCCCCGACATTTTGCCGAGATCACGCGCCCATAAACCACCGCAGTTCACCACAAAATCGGCCACGATGGGTCCTTGGTCAGTCATGACACCGGTGACTGAGCCATTCGCCGATGTAACGTCAGTCACGGTAATACCTTCGATACACTTGACGCCACGACCGCGTGCACCTTTAACAAAAGACATGGTGACGTCGACAGGGCTAGCAGTCCCGTCTTGTCCAACCCAACAGGCACCGAGTAAATCGTCTGTCTTAAGGAAGGGATAGATTGCCTTCGCTTCTTCCGGCGTGACCATGTCGACCTGGGTAATACCGAACGCATTGTTCATTGCAGCAATGCGCTTTATTTCTTCAAAGCGAGCTTGGCTGTGCGCGATAGTGAGTGAGCCGACTTGTTTAAAGCCCGTTGATTGGCCAGTCTCTTGTTCGAGTTCTTTCAATATGGTCATGGAGTATTCACATAGCTTCGCATGAGATTCGTTTGCGCGCATGGTGCCGACAAGGCCCGCTGCGTGCCAGGTGGTCCCACAGCTAAATTGCTTACGCTCTAGGAGCACAACATCTGTCCATCCTTGTTTTGCTAGGTGATAAGCAACACTGGCGCCAATGACGCCGCCCCCGATGATAACGGCGCTAGCACGATCTGGAATTGGAGCTGTCATGTTTTCAATCTCATGTGGGAGGTTTATTTAATTTTTTAGTTTTTTGAATCTGGGGTGTTAATTGCTTCTAGCCCATGACAAGCATTAATGCGTTTGACTACTGGGTAATAAACTAAAAATTAACCAGCCTACTCGTCACAACGCGAGCAGGCTGGAATATAAATATTCAGTTAGTCGTAACTAATTTGGCTAATACCAAATGTTTCAACCATACCTTTAATGGCACTAAGAGCGCCTTCCATGTGCTCTTGCTGAAGGCGACCAATACAACCAATACGAAAGCTGTTAGCGACGGTTAACTTACCTGGGTAAATGACATAACCTTGATCACGCAAACCATCATAGAACTGATCAAAATCAAATTCTGGATTAGTCGGCATGTGGAAAGTAACAATGATGGGCGCTTGAAGCTCATCAGGTAATAAAGTTTTAAAGCCCATGTCGCGCATACCAGAAATCAATATGCCATGGTTTTTACGATATCGACCACCACGCCCTGCCACGTTGCCTTCTGCCTCAAATTCTTTAATGGCTTGTGCAAACGCTAGGATGACGTGGGTTGGTGGCGTAAAACGCCATTGTTTGGTTTTTTGCATGGCTCTCCATTGATCATAAAGGTCAAGTACTAATGATGGAGAGTTGCCTTCAGTTTTTACCATTGCAGATTCACTAGCAATACAAAAACCTAACCCTGGCGCGCCTTCTAAACATTTGTTACTCGACGCAACAACGGCATCGAATGTAATTTCTTTGGTGTCTAGTGGCAGTGCACCAAATGCGCTCATGGCGTCAATTAAAAGACCGCGCTTATGTTTAGCGACTACGTCTGAAATTTCTTTCAGTGGATTTAAGATTCCAGAAGTTGTCTCACAATAAACTACGACAACATGCGTAATATCAGCATTAGCGGATAATGTTTTATCAAGCTGAACTGGATCAACAGGTACGTCTTCTGGCGTTTCTTGAATAATAAAATGACGCTTATAGTAATCACACATTTTTACAATACGCTTACCATAAGCGCCGTTGACTAGGATCAATACTTTGCCATCAGCAGGTACAAAGTTTCCAATCATCGCTTCAACCACAAAAGAGCCGCTGCCTTGTAGTGGAACACTGACGTGAGTGCCTTGCCCGTTTACGATACTGACCAAGCTCTCGAGCATGTTTGCGTTTAGCTCAATAAAAGTGTTATCTCTTGAACCATAGTCATGCAGCATGGCTTCCTTCACTGATGGTGAAGTTGTCAAAGGCCCAGGGGTTAATAGATAAGGATCGCCAGTAGGAGAGCTTACTTTTTGTGCAGTTGTCATTTTATTACCGAGTTTTAGCCCTTAGTAGGCCGCTAGTTGAATTTATTTGCCATTTATACCGCCGTTGACTAGTATTCATCAAATCGATATATCAAATGTCTGAAATAGGCTAGGCCAATAGAATATGCCAATATCACACGCGCACTTAAGGTCTTTTCATGCGGTCGCGACCCATGGTAGCTTTACCAAAGCCGCAGAAGCCTTGCATATTACTCAGCCAACGCTCTCAGGTCAGGTTAAAGAGCTAGAAGAACGCTATGGGATTAAATTATTTGTCCGACTGGGTCGTCGTATCGAATTAACCGATATTGGGCAATCGGCCTATAGTATTACTCGTCATCTTTTCCGTTATGAAGAAGAGGTTGAGCTACTATTGCAGTCTGCTCGAGCTTTAACATCGGGGCAGTTAATGGTTGCTGCCGACTCACCCTATATAGTGACGCCTTTACTGGCTCAATTTCAACGGTTGTTTCCGGGTATTAATATATCTATTCAATACGGTAATTCTAAACAGCTTATGTCTTGGCTTGAATCGAGGCGTTGCGATATTGCTGTATTACCCTTCATTCCAGAAGATGATGATCGGCTCGATTTCATTCCACTCGCCCCCGACCGCTTATTAGCCTTTGTGAATCAGGACCATGCCTGGGCCGACCGGCGAACAATCACAATGGAAGAATTATTAAGTCAGAAAATTATTCTACGTGAGAAAGGCTCGCGCACGCGTTCTTTGTTTGAAGAAACCGTCGCACTTTCTGGTGGTGTATTTAACAGCGTCATGGAAATCAGTGGACGAGAAGGTGTTCGTGAAGCGGTTGCGGCAGGGTTTGGCGTTGGTATTGTGGCGGAAACAGAGTTATCGGCTGACTCTCGTTTGCACCCATTAATAGTCAGCGATGCAGATTTAACACTCGATGAATATGTGGTGTGCCTCAAAGAACGTCGAAGTTTGCGAGTAACGGATGCATTCCTTGAAATGATTCAGTCGACTAAAAAAGAATAAACAGCGCTATCTTGTTAGTAGGCGACGTTCGTTTTCTGCAACTATTGTTCAAAGGACATGTCTATGCGAGATGTCTATAGATATAGTCAATACAAATTATTCATTATATCGATTAATCCGATGAGAGATATCAGGCTATAGTCTTTACTTAAACTTTATTAATCTTTGGAAATTTAAGTCTTATGAATTCAGACAAATCAGCAGTTAACGTCAATGGGCGTAGCTACCAATGGCCAACTAGACCACGTGTTGTGGTTTGTATCGATGGTTCAGAACCTGATTACATCGAAAAAGCAATTGAAGCCGGTGTTATGCCTTGGACAAAAAAAGTGGTTGAAGGTTTAGGATCTGATCTTCGCGCACATTGTGTTGTCCCTAGTTTTACCAACCCAAACAATATTTCTATCGTGACCGGTGTTCCACCGAAGGTTCATGGTATTTGTGGTAACTTTTACTACGACCGTGAAAATGATAAAGAAGTGATGATGAACGAACCGCATTTACTGCGCACCCCGACTATCTTTAAGGCTTTTCAAGATCAAGGCGCGAAAATTGCTGTAGTCACTGCAAAAGACAAGCTACGTCGCCTACTGGGTAACGAGCTAGCTTTTGGCGAAAACGGTGCGGTTTGTTTCTCGTCAGAAAAATCTGATGAAGTCACTTTAGCCGACAATGGTATAGAAAACGTTGTTGAAATGGTCGGTATGGAAGTGCCTTCAGTTTATAGCGCCGAACTATCTGAATTCATCTTCGCTGCGGGCGTTAAATTGATGGAAACGGTTCGGCCTGACTTGATGTACTTATCAACCACTGATTATATCCAGCATAAATTCGCACCCGGCAGTGAAGGCGCGAATTCATTCTACGCGATGATGGACAGCTATTGGGCCAAACTCGACGCGCTGGGTGCTGTTGTTGCGTTAACAGCAGATCACGGCATGAACGCTAAGCATGATGATGCTGGCGACCCTAAAGTCATTTACCTACAAGACGAAATGGATCGTATTTTATCCCCTGCAGAAGCTCGTGTTATTCTGCCGATCACCGATCCATACGTCGTACACCACGGTGCTTTAGGTTCGTATGCCACTGTTTATCTTGCTGATGACGCTGATGTTGAACACATCGTATCTGAACTGAAAGCCATTCCTGGAATTGAACATGTACTCACCAACAAAGAAGGCTGTGATAAATTCGAATTAGCCTACGACCGCATGGGCGACCTGATTTTGACATCTGAAAAGGATACTGTTTTAGGCACAACGGCTTCACGACATGATCTTTCAGGATTGACGGTTCCTTTACGGTCACATGGTGGTGTTACTGAGCAAACAGTTCCTCTGATTTTCAGCCGTCTGGCAACTAACTTGGACGCAACTCACCAGTTAAGAAACTTTGATATTTTCAATGTTGCTCTCAATCACGTTGAGTAAGGATTGATACGGCATTATTGACTATGTGAAATGGATTAAAAATCACTATGGGTCAGTGATGCTGATTACTTTTTAAAACTTATGCTAGGAATTTGAATGACTATTAGACATGAAAAAATGCGTATCGCTGGTAAAAAGGTGGATGGCGATGCAGATGGGGTTATTGAAGTATTCAACCCGTTTAACAATGAACTAGTGGGTACTGTACCTCGCGCCAGTCGTGAACAAGTGGCTGAAGCCTTCGAGATCGCTGCGGCTTATAAGCCGACGCTAACCCGTTACGAGCGTCAGCAAATTTTGACTAAAATTGCGCACACTATCGTTGAGCGTAAAGAAGAAATTTCGGACTTGATCACTGCTGAATGTGGTTTAAGCAAGAAGGACAGCATCTACGAAGTGGGGCGTGCATTTGACGTTTACTCGCTAGCGGGTCAGCTTTGTATTAAAGATGACGGGCAGATTTTTTCCTGTGATTTGACGCCACATGGAAAAAAGCGAAAGATATTTACCCAACGTGAGCCGCTCAACGCCATTTCGGCGATTACGCCGTTCAACCATCCGTTGAATATGATTTCGCATAAAATCGCACCTTCAATTGCGACCAATAA
>JBNMQI010000092.1:0-8599 GCA_051277905.1 Gammaproteobacteria bacterium
TAAAACCTTGTGGTTTGGGTGCGCGTGATACGCTGCGGCTCGAAGCGGGTATGAGCCTGTATGGTACCGATATGGATGAAACTACAAGTCCGCTTTGCTCTGGTCTAGGCTGGACTTTATCGATATCTGATGACAGAAGCTTTATTGGTAAATCGGCTCTTTTAGCAGAAAAAGAACAAGGTATTAAGCAGCAGCTGGTTGGTATTGTTTTAAAAGATAAAGGCGTTCTGCGTAATCATTTGAAAGTGATCACAACTAAAGGAGAGGGTGAAATTACCTCAGGTAGTTATTCACCCACGTTAGGTAAGTCAATTGCATTGGCTAGAATCCCAACGGGAGTGACGGGTGAGGTTGATGTTGAAGTACGAAATAAAATGTTGAAAGCACATATAGTTAAAATTCCTTTCGCCCGTAATGGCAAATCTTGTATTTAATTAGTAGGAGAAGAAAATGAGTAATGTACCTTCCGAGTTAAAATTTCTGTCAACACACGAATGGTTATCCGTCGATGGTGATATTGCGACAATCGGTGTTTCGGATCATGCCCAAGAGTTATTGGGTGATTTGGTTTTTGTCGAACTGCCAGAAGAAGGTAGTACTGTGCTTGTGGGTGACACTGTTGCCGTTATTGAGTCGGTAAAAGCGGCGTCAGATACTTATGCGCCTATCTCAGGTGAAGTGATCGAAGTGAACTCAGAACTAGAAGATTCTCCAGAAAAAATTAACGATGATCCCTACGGCGATGGCTGGATGTATAAAGTTAAGATTGATGATCCTAGCGAAGTGGATGATATGCTCGATGCCACTGCTTACGCAGAGTTAATCGCCGAAGAAGAATAACGCGCACTGCTATTTGAGTCGATGTTGCTCTGGTTGGTTCTGCCTGAACCAGCCAGAGGACTAGAACGAACACTAGCCAAACAACAGGTTGGTTAACTAGCTAAAATGCGTCCAACAATATCCCCTCCAACTCCCCGTATTTATTATGGCTTATATTGGAAACAAAGGTTTTAATCGGTTAATCAAAGCGGCTCAGTTCAGTCGACAGGGGATAGTTGCGTGTTACCGACACGAAGCGGCTTTCCGGCAAGAAGTTTGGTTGATTATCGTACTCATCCCACTGGGGTTATACCTTGGCGGCAATGGCGTTGAAAAAGCATTGCTCGTGGGTAGCGTCTTATTGTTACCGATTGTAGAGATTCTTAACTCGGCAATAGAAGCGGTGGTTGATCGGATTGGACAAGAAAAACATGAGCTGTCTGGCCGGGCAAAAGATATGGGATCGGCAGCCGTTGCTTTAGCCGTTTTGTTGTTAATCGTGGTTTGGAACCTTGTATTGTTTGGATAGGCTATTAACGAATGATTTTTAGAGGCAGCCCAAAGCCACTAATGCCCCACGAATTATCACTGATAACATAACAAATCCCAGTTTTGCTTAATTAAGTCGTCTCATTCAGGCATAATTTCCCTTTTTATCGTCTGTACCCGTTTTTATGATTGCCTACCCTGAAATTGATCCAGTTATTGTTGCCTTAGGACCCTTAAAGGTGCATTGGTATGGACTGATGTATTTACTGGCCTTTGGATCTGCATGGTGGCTGGGCAAACGTCGTGCCCAAGTGGCTGGCGCACCAATTAAGCTAGCTGAAATCGATGACTTAATTTTCTATGGGGCGATGGGCGTTGTCCTAGGTGGGCGGGTTGGCTCGGTATTGTTCTATAACTTTGATACCTTTCTCGATAACCCCCTGTATCTTTTTAAAATATGGGAAGGCGGTATGTCTTTTCATGGCGGGTTTATTGGTGTTCTGTTGGCAATGGAATGGTATCGACGCAAACTCAATTGTAGCTTTTTCCAGCTCACTGATTTTATTGCGCCACTGGTGCCTCTAGGAATAGCCGCTGGAAGGTTTGGTAACTTTATTAATGCCGAGTTGTGGGGTGCGCCATCCAATGTTCCCTGGGCGATTAAGCTCTCCTGCGAGCAATTTCCAGCGGACCGATTTATTGATTTTGCTGGTCCGCTTTGCTATAGCGCGAGACACCCATCGCAACTGTATGAAATGTTACTTGAAGGCTTTTTATTGTTTGCTGTACTCTGGATTATATCGTCGAAACCTAAGCCAGTAATGATGGTCTCGGGGTACTTTGTAATGCTTTATGGAATAGCGCGAACCAGCGTTGAATTTATCCGCTTACCGGATGCACATATAGGTTATTTGATGCAGACAGACTGGCTTACAAAAGGTATCGTGTTATCAGTACCGATGATCTTAGCGGGTCTAATTATAATCGCTTATGCACGTAGAGCAGGTAGCAATGCAACCATATCTTGAGTTAATGCAACAGGTCTTGGACAGTGGCAGTGAGAAAACTGACCGCACGGGAACGGGCACTCGATCAGTGTTTGGTCATCAAATGCGTTTTGATCTGAGCCAAGGTTTTCCGTTGATAACCACTAAGAAACTTCACATGAGTTCGATTATCCATGAACTGTTATGGTTCTTGAAGGGTGATACAAATATTGCCTATTTGAAGCAAAACAAAGTTCGAATTTGGGATGAATGGGCTGATGATGATGGCAATCTAGGGCCAGTTTATGGGGCGCAGTGGCGTTCATGGCAGGCGCGCGACGGGCGCGTTATTGATCAAATCCAACAGTTACTCGATCAAATAAAGACCAACCCAGATTCGCGCCGATTAATTGTCAGTGCGTGGAACGTGGGAGAAATTGACCAAATGGCTTTGCCACCGTGCCATGCTTTTTTTCAGTTTTATGTTGCTGACGGACGGTTATCCTGTCAGCTATATCAGCGCAGTGCGGATATATTTCTCGGTGTGCCGTTTAATATTGCTTCTTATGCTTTGTTATTGATGATGGTGGCTCAGGTGACTGATTTAGAGCCAGGTGATTTTGTCCATACGTTAGGTGATGCCCACATTTACAACAACCATCTAGATCAAGCCAAACTGCAGTTAAGTCGTTCGACCTATCCGTTACCTAAGATGGTCATAAACCCCGAAGTGAGCAGCCTGTTCGATTTTAAATTTGAAGACTTTGAATTGAAAGATTACCAAAGTCACGAACACATTAAGGCTGCAGTCGCGGTTTAAAACCGTAACCGTTGCGGTTAGATATTTATTACTATTTTTTTAAAATACAGGGATTCTTATGACAGATTCAAACCTCAATAATATTCAGGTTAACGTCCAAACTCGGTATATCGAAGATCAATCAAACCCTGAGAAAAACTATTATATTTTTGCTTACACTGTCACCATTGTTAATAAAGGGCAGCAGCGCGCTAAACTATTAACTCGGCACTGGGTCATCACCGACTCTAACCACAAAGTTCAAGAAGTCAGAGGCGACGGAGTGATCGGCGAACAACCGGTTTTGAAGCCGGGTGAACAGTTTGTGTATACCTCCGGCACCATGTTGGAAACTTCTGTTGGCACAATGAAAGGCAGCTACCAAATGGAAGCGGATGATGGCTTTCAGTTTGATGCTACTATTGAAGAATTTGTGTTGTCAACGCCAAGAGTGTTGCACTAATATTTCTGTTTTGATCTGGACTGATTGATGGCTGTCTATGCAATTGGAGACTTACAGGGATGTTATTCAAAACTGCTACGTCTGCTTGATAAAATTCAATTTGACCCTGCTAATGACTGGTTATGGTTTTGTGGTGACTTGGTCAATCGTGGTCCGGAGTCACTGCAGACCTTAACGTTTATCAAGTCTCTGGGTGACCGAGCGGTGTCTGTGCTAGGCAACCATGATTTGCACCTACTGGCGCTTTATCACAGCAAACGAACTCTTGATAAGAGCGATACTTTGTCACAGGTGCTCACCAGCCCTGATTGTGATGAGCTGATGAGCTGGTTACAGGCCCTTCCGCTGGCTCATTATGATGACTCGCAAAAAACAATGATGACGCATGCAGGCGTTCACCCCAGTTGGAACGTGGCGCAGGCCCTTGCAATGTCTCTTGAGATAGAGCAAGTATTGCAGGGTAGTGAAAGCCACCGATTTTTCAAAAAAATGTATGGCGATTCGCCTGACTTTTGGTCTGATGATTTAACTGGATTTGAACGCCTGCGTTGTATCACCAATGTATTTACCCGAATGCGATTTTTAACCCCTGATTATCGTCTAAACTTCGAGGCAAAAGGGGCGCCTGAAAAACACCAAGATTCCAATTTAACGCCGTGGTACCAAGTCAATGGTCAGATAGACCCTGAAGTTAAGGTGGTTTTTGGACATTGGGCGACATTGCCGACTGGGAAGTATGGTCGACACTTTGCTTTAGATGGTGGCTGTGTTTGGGGTCGATGCCTCACTGCATTGCAGATAGATATTGTGGAGCCTTGTTGGCATAGTATTGATTGCCAATAAGGCTAAAGGTCAGCATTGATTGGTCGATATTGAAATAATTAGAATTAAAGGACGGGCTGTGAATTATTCGAGCGTATATAATTTTTACGAGAGATTAGTTTTTGACTATATTTCAACCGAGCTGAGTAATCGTTATACAGACTGTAATGAAGATTTCTTTTTGGACGTAGCCTGCTATGCGTTGACTCGCTTACCTTCGCGATATATATGCCATGAAGTCGACATGGCTTATTATCTGGCGCCAGGGGAAAGAGAGGAAATGGCCAAATGGGTAAAGGAAGAAGTGACCAAGGCCGCGAAATTTATTTATACCCGACAACAAAAAAAGGGCGAATAGCGAGTTTTTTTCTTTAATCGAATGCCGAGCTAAGCCAAAAAATTAAGTCGTAAAGTCGCCAGCCATTTCAAGTAAGGCTCTAATCGTATATTGCTTATTACCAAATAAAAGCAACTGGTCGATCTGTACATAAACGGCTTGAATTGGCACCAATCGCTGATTCTTAACCAGAAAGGTGCCATTAGTCGAACCTAAATCACGTATAAAGATTTCGCCATTAATGATTTGTAACTCGGCATGCTGTTTACTAACAGCTGGATCATTGATGCGTATATGACCTTGTCTGCCGATAATGTAAGTTTTGTTGCTGTTGCTGCTCAGGGGTTTGATCTCCATTTGTGTCGTATTGTCTATCCTTGATGCCCTTCGCTTTCACTAAGCAAAGTAGTTCTCTATGCCGATAAGTTTTATTTTTTGCGTGAAAACTTCATAAATGAATGCGCGTGAATATTTTTTTCATCCGCCTCAAAATCCTCTCGGTAATCTTCTGACCACTGGGTCATATCCATGTCTGGAAACCAAGTATCACCAGTAAAGGCATGGTGGATTTGAGTTAAATACAGAACGTCTGCTTGCTCTAACGTTTGTAGGTATAGACTCGCGCCGCCAATGAGCATGGCCTCTGGTGCGTCTTTAGAAACGAGTGACATTGCTTCTTCAATATTACTGGCAATTTCACATCCTTCAGCAGTAAAAGCACTATTGCGGGTTATGATGATATTTTGACGACCGGGCAAGGGCCTACCTATCGAATCGAACGTCTTTCGACCCATAATAATGGGTTTGCTCATAGTGGTCCGTTTGAAAAAAGCCAAGTCAGCAGGTAAGTGCCAAGGCAGAGCATTGTTATTGCCAATCAGACGGTTTTCGTCCATCGCCCAAATAAGTGAAAGTAGTGGTTTAGTCATCTGAGTCCTGGCTAAGTTTAGTGTTAGTTAGTCGAGCAAAGTCTTCACCGGTTAGGCATTCTGCTCGCAGATTGCGGTCTATTTGAGCTGCTTCAAAACAGCTAGGGTCAATCATTTTTTTGAGCGAATTAGAAATGGTTTTCCGGCGTTGTCCAAAAGCTGTTTTAACTATCATTGAAAACAGCTCGAAGTCCTTCACCTCAATCATTGGCTGAGGATGAGGTATTAATCTAATAATAGCCGAATCAACTTTTGGTGGTGGCGTGAAGGATTGGGGTGGCACGTCAAATAAATATTCGCACTGGCAATAGTATTGCATCATGATCGAGAGTCGGCCATAGTTTTTATTACCAACATTCGCGACAATACGCAATGCGACCTCTTTTTGGACCATGAAATGCATATCATGAATATGCGATATCGACGCCATTAAATGAAACATGAGTGGTGTCGAAATATTGTAGGGTAGGTTACCTGCGACTCGATATTGCCGATTATCGGTTTCTGCTAACGCGTTTAAATCAAACTCTAGAATATCGCAATTGATGATATTGAGATCACCGTATTGGGCTGCGTTGCGTTGGAGTATAGGGATTAAATCTCGATCAAGCTCCACCGCTGTCAATTGCTTACACTCTGCTAAAAGAGGAAAAGTCAGGGCGCCTTGACCCGGTCCGATTTCTAATAAATTATCCCCTTCAGCAGGTGCAATAGCACTGACTATTCTAGCAATGATATTTTTATCATGCAAAAAGTGCTGACCGAACCGTTTACGAGCTTGATGCATAATTATTTCGGTTGCTATTCTTACAGTTAATTTGAAAGATCGCAGAATCAATTGCAGCCATTAAACTACCGGCGTTTGCTTGATCGGTGCCCGCCAGATCCAGAGCCGTGCCATGGTCGACAGAACTGCGGATGATCGGTAAGCCGAGGGTGGTATTAATGGCGTTATGAAACCCCGCATGTTTCAGCACGGGTAAACCTTGGTCGTGGTACATCGCCAAAACGGCATCAGCATCAGCCAGAGCTGCTGGAGTGAATACGGTGTCAGCGGGATAAGGGCCGCTGACATTCATACCCCTAGATTGCAGAATTTCAATGGCGGGGATAATCGATTCAATTTCTTCGTGACCCAGATAACCATTTTCACCCGCATGAGGGTTGAGTCCACATACTTTAATATGAGGATTGTCGAGGCCAAATCGTGATCGCAGGTCGTGATCAAGGATTTCGCTGATTTCAATAATAAGCTCGGCTGTAATGATGTCGGGGACAGCTCTTAAAGGCTTGTGGATGGTAGCCAAAGCCACTCTTAAACTGTCGGTTGCGAGCAGCATTACTGGCTTTTTAACGCCACACATTTCGGCAAGATATTCGGTGTGTCCACTAAACGGGAAGCCTGCGTCGTTAATGATGTCTTTCTGTACGGGAGCAGTGACCATGGCATCAAACTCACCTGACAGACAGCCTTTGCAGGCCCGTTCGAGTGTCTTGAGTACATAGCTTGCATTGTTTTTGTTAAGCTCACCTGCCTTACAGGGTACTGCTAGAGGCACGTGTATTATTTCTAACAAGTCTGGGTCGGTGTTTTTTTGGTTAGAATCATAAGCAATATATTGTTGGGTTGAACCTAACTGTTTGGCACGCTGCTTTATCAACGCTTGATCGCCAATGATAATAAGTCTGGCATCAAAATTATCGAGCTTGATCTGGGCAATTATGTCTGGACCGATACCTGCTGGCTCACCGCTAGTGATGGCTAAGCAAGGCCTGATTTGAAGTAACGAGGGTGAGTTAGGCATCTAAGTCAGAAGAACTACTAACAGGGTCAGCATCAGTATCAGGGATGATCACATAAGCTTCGGCTCTTAATCTTTGCTGCCATATTTGAAATACTTCTCTCTGCTTTTGCATCAATAACTGTTCTCGAATTTTATAGAGTTTGACTTCAGTCGTTTCATCTAGAGTACGGCGCCCAGTGACTTCGACAATATGCCATCCAAATAAAGATTTAAATGGCTCACTGATTTCTCCTGGTGGCAGTGTGTCGGTAACCGTTTGGTACTGCCTTGCCGTCGCACCTGAGGCTATCCAGCCTATGTCTCCACCTGCCGCTGCTGAAATATAATCGACTGAATTTGATTTTGCTAATGTTGCAAAATCTTCGCCATTTAATATACGTTGACGTAATTCAACTAAGCGTTCTCTGGCTTTTTCTTCACTAATAAGGTCGTTGGCTCGAATTAAGATATGTCGGGACTTAGTTTGTTCTGTGAGTACTTGGTCAATAGCGCGACGTTCATTCAACGTTATGATGTGAAATCCACTCGGGCTTCGCAAAGGACCGGCATAGTCACCGGGTTGCATTTTGAGGACCTCTTCTGAAAACAGGCTCGGAATTTCTGCTCTGCCACGCCAACCGAGATTGCCGCCCTGTAATGCGTTAGATCCAGCTGAAAACTCATTGGCTAGGGTGTTAAATTCAATGCCCTGCTGAAGCCGCGCCAAAATATCATTAGCGGATTCTAAGGCTGTACTTATCTCCTCTGGAGTCGCAGCATCAGGTAAGGCAAGCAAGATATGAGAAATGTTATATTCAGCGTCCTCTAAGTCATCGCCAGTTCTTCCAATAAAGTCATTCAGTTCGGCTTCGCTTATACTAGCAGTGCGAGCTGAGTATTGACGGCGCAATTCGCCTAGTAACATTTCTTGTCGAATTTTTTCTCTAAACTTGACATAGTTAATATTTTGACCAATCAAAAAAGCTCTGAATTCAGTTAAATTCTTTTGATTATTTTTAGCAAGATTTATCATTGCTTGGTTGAGTTGGCCATCGGTGATGTTGATGCCCCGTTCCTTGGCTTTCTGAATCAAAATAGACTCGTTGATCATCAATTCCATTAACTGACGATTAAGCACTTCGGCGTTGGGTAACCGCTGATTATTGGTTGC
>JBNMQI010000093.1:0-8583 GCA_051277905.1 Gammaproteobacteria bacterium
TAGTCCAATCCAATCCCCGAGTTGTTTGCAAACAGTGTGCTTTGTTCAGTAAGATTAAAATAACTCTCGATGCTCGGTCCACCTATAATCTCATACTCGTCAGAGCCCGTGAACTCTGGTGTCCAGATAAGCAGTCCACTGATGACTAGTCCCCAATTCTTTTCTACCGGCAGTTGATTTTCTTTGGCTTGTGCAGTGGCCGCAAACACAGTGCTAAGGAACAAGCTAAGGATAATAGATGTTGCGTTGAAATATTTCATAATTATGTCCAGATTAGAGTTTAAGTTTTATAGTAAAGAAGCCGTCTTCGTCTTCTCCCTTGAGTTGAAAGAAATAGGGGGTATTGTTTTCATTTACAGCAAGCCAGATATTAAGAGGCGCTTTATTTTTAGAAACCAATATGTAGTGATTGGTTGATACTTTAGTCCCATTGAAACTCATAACTTCAAGTCCTCTGTCTTCAACGTCCATGTGCAAAACAGAGATTGTTTCTCTGTCCAATATATTAATTTTTGCGGGTAGTTTTTTTGCTGAATTGACCAGTACTTTGGTAAGTGGGCTAATGTGGTGTGATACGAGTTTTTTGGGAGCCGTATACTTATTGGTTCGGCTTTTTTATCTGAAAATAGAAGCTGCGAGACTCCTATTGCTTCGCCTAACGTGGGAACCAAGCCATTTAACACTGCCATGGATAAACCAACTATTTCGCTCTCTTCCTTTTGCGTCTGATTTTCTATTTCAGAAAAATGAATCCAAAGATTTTCCTCCAAACTATCGATTTTTGTCCAATAGGCCCGTGTTTGATTGTAGGTTTTGATATCATCTTCAACCAAATTGTTTTCAAGCGAATACTGTTCATTCGCTATTAAATGTATGCTCGTTTCACCCCATACATCTTCCGTCTGAATTGATGTGTTCTCTAAAATTTGATATCCACCATGTGACATTTTTATAATTCGAACTTTTGTGTCACCAACGTAGTCGTTTTCAGCAAAAACATCATAGTTAAATACGGCATGTGCATTGGTGGTTACTTCTATTCCTTGGGCTGATGTGGATGCAAGAAGTATTACAGCAAAAAGGGAGTGTCTGAACATGGAGTTTTCCAGTTTGAGGTTTATCATTTTATATTTGGTTGAAAAAAACATGTCGGGTTAGGACGATGTGTGCATACCCATGTCGCTATCACAGCAAATTAAGCAGCTATGCCGCCTTTGAATACGCTGAACAGGCCGTGCAACTAGCCAGCATTATTGCGCCCATTATCAAACTAAAGTTGACAAAATCATTCCTGTTAAAAAGAATCTAAACATTTTAGTCACTTATTCACCGGCAGTTTCTGGAGTGCTTTTGCATGGTTCCCAACCGGTGCGTCCAAACGCATAGCGAACTCCATCTGATACTCCTTTAGCCTGGACTATGTCCTTATATATCGATCCGAATTCATGGAAATTGATAGTCAAAGGGTTAGATGAACCCAGCTGTTTGGTAATGCCGTAAATGGGTTTTTCAGTTTCAGTCTGATAAGTGCCAAACAGTCTGTCCCATATAATCAGGATGCCACCGTAGTTTTTATCAATATAGGCCGCGTTAGTGGCGTGGTGAATGCGGTGTACTGATGGCGTGTTAAAAATGCCGTCGAGCCAACCGAGTTTCCCTATTTTTTCGGTATGAATCCAAGTTTGATAGAGCACTACTATTAATAATGACGACAGTATTTGAATCGCATCAAAACCTATCAGGAGCAAGGGAACAAAAAACAGCCATTCGTATAGACTCTCTAACCAAGACAGACGAAGTGCCGTTGATAAATTGTACTCCTGAGAAGAATGGTGAACGCTGTGGACTGCCCAAAGAATCCGACGTTCATGTTCAACTCGATGCATCCAGTAGTAGGTGAAATCGACAGCGATGATCGCGAGTATCCAGCTCCACCAGGTCACTGGAATTTCTGAGAAGGCGAAATGCTCGGCAGTAAAAAATCCGATGACGAAGATGGCACCTATAATCGTGTTATCAAGAATCCGATTGCCGATTTCTATCGCAACGTTCGCCATTGTTTCGCGCCATCCATTGCGTCGCTTAGTTGCTACGTCGAAGATTGTTTCTGCAAGTGTGAATACATAAAAGATAACGCCAATTATGGCTACTACTGTGAAAAAACCACTATATTCTAATATTCGGACATCAATTTCGTTCATTATCATTTCCTAGTTTAACCGTCATCTTAATCTTTAGAGATTCGCCCGAGCTCACCCTTTACCGTTCTAACTGGAGCGAAGTCTACTCGCGCTCTGTAAAGTTTTAATGGAGGCTGTGTGGAGATAATGTGGAGATTGCAGAAAATCTGTTAACTGACAGATTGAGAGCTATCAGGCAGCTAGGTATCGCCTGAAGTGTGTTTTCGGTTTAAGATAAACGTGTTGTTCATAAACAACGAAAACACAGGCCGCTATTAGTTAATTAATAATTTCAAATAGCCAATTAAACGGATGTTTAATTGGCGAACATGCATAATCAATCTATGAGCAATTCCCTAATATTAGTGGTCGAGGACGAACCAGAAATCTCAGAAATCATTGTTTCTTATTTAGAAGGAGCAGGATTCCGTACTATTCAGGCAGCCGATGGTGTCTCGGCTTACATTTTGTTCAGACAACTAAGTCCAGACCTGATTCTTCTTGATATCAAAATGCCAAAGCGCGATGGTATCGATGTATTACGTGATATCCGTAAGGTATCAAATACGCCAATCATTATGCTTACGGCAATGGCGGAAGACATTGAGAAGATTTCCGCATTGCGGCTTGGGGCCGATGATTACATTCTTAAACCATTCAATACGCTTGAAGTAGTCGAGCGAGTTAAGGCCGTTTTACGCCGCACAAAAGGTTCAGACAACAACGAATATTTAGTACGAGTGGGGCTGTTGGATATAGATTCAAGTGCCCACGCAGTCTTCGTCTGTGAGGGTGAGGATAAAAAAATTCTTGCTTTAACCCATACAGAGTTTTTATTGATCGAGCACATGTCTGCATCACCACGGCGCGCTTATAGTCGTTCGGAGCTTATTGATGCCTGCCTCCCTGAGGGAGAAGCATTAGAACGTACTATCGACAGTCATGTTTCAAACGCCAGGCGAAAGTTAGAAACGGCGGGTGTGAAAGGATTTTTGCAAACGGTAAGAGGGGTTGGGTATCGTCTCGAGCCACTGCTATGAAATACAAACGTTTGCACCTTCGCACGCAACTGGCCATCGCGATGATTTTCACCGCAGTGATCACGTTAGCGATTTTCATATTTGGTATGCTTGGGTTTTATATATACGTTCATGAAAGTTGGATGCAGAGCCTGAGCGAAAACAACCGTGAAACGTTAACGGCGCTTATCGAGAATGACGTTGTTAATGCTGAAGCATTAACAACGTTAGTCAATTTGTTTTCAACTTCGTGGACTGAAGGTTATGCCGTTAGCGAGTTTGTGGTTCTATTGGTTTTCGTTTTACTTGCCATTATTTGTTCGGTTTTTATTGGTATATTTATGGCGCGGCGTCTTAGTCAACCGATTGAATCAGTTACTCACGCAGCTTTAGAAGTGGCAAGTGGCGCGTTTGATTTTCAGGTAGATCAAAAACTAGCGGTATCACTAGAGGCTCGTGACCTACTTCTTTCGTTCAATAAAATGACACGCTATTTAGAATCTGCAGAGCGTGAATCCACCGAATCAGCCGCCGCAATTGCCCATGAACTTCGCACTCCATTGACTGTGTTGAGAGGGCGCCTTCAAGGAATGTCTGATGGTACTTTTCAAACTTCGAGGGATTTGTTTGAGTCTTTAATAGGTCAAGTTGATACCTTGTCCTACATTGTAAATGACCTCGAAACAATCTCGCGCTTAAGTACTGGACGATTTAAGTTTGAAAAAGATGCCATCAATCTCGCTGATGTCGCTCTCTCAGTAGTAAGAAGCGTGGCGCCAGATATTGAAAGTAATGGAATTATTTTCGAGCACAGACTCGAACCTGCGCTAGTAAGGGGCGATGAAGCACGAATTCGGCAAGCTCTTAACGCACTGATTGAAAATGCTAAACGGTACGCTGCATCTGGTAGGTATATCCGAGTAGAGACTGGCCTCAGTGGCGAACATGGTTACATTAAAGTGTTAGATAAAGGGCCTGGAATTAGCAAAATTAATCATAAAAGGGTGTTTGATCGATGGTGGAGAGCTGAAAATTCGAGGTCTCGCGTTAAAGGCGGCTCAGGGCTTGGTTTATCCGTTGTTAAGGCTATTGCTCTCGCCCATAGTGGCGACATCAGAGTTTTAGATGGGCCTCAAAGCAAAGGCGTTACTTTTATCATATGTATCCCTCAGATGAGCTAAATCTTCTTTTAAATTAGGACCCATGTGCCTAACTATCTTTCAAAACATAACGGTGAGAACGTTGGAGCAATCTTTCCACCTTAAGATTTTTATCTTTTTTATCGACTCCTCTTTTTAAACCCAATAGAAAAAATCTTGTGGAATCTCAGCATTTGTCGATAGTGGCTATTGTTTGTCGCACTGTGCCTAGCAGCTTAGTGCAGTAAAGAGCTAAGTTCAGATAATGTCGGAACGACCGTTAATTTGCCAAAAACTACCACATAGACGATATTGCTTAAGCCTAGAATCTAAATAATCTGAAGGCCTACTGTGCTATTAAAGTTGTCGTTTATATTAACCGAATAATTGGTGAGTCACTCAACTGCTGATTTAACAGAAGCTCAAGACGATCATTGATCTAGCAAAGGTTCTTAATGTTATCTAGCCGCAAACTAATTTTATAGAGTTGATCTATCAATTATGCCTTAAATTTTTGAGGAAGCGAGTAAGCACAAATATTCAAGTCCAAGCTGAGCGGCGATCAACGCCGTAATTTCACTATGATCATAATCAGGTGCGACTTCGACTATATCCATCCCAATAAAGTTTATACCTTTCATTTTTCGAAAAATTTCAAGCGCTTGATTGGATGTTAACCCTCCAGGTACAGGCGTACCTGTGCCCGGTGCGAAGGCAGGATCAAGAGCGTCTATATCGAAAGTCAAGTAGGTCTTATGGTCAGCAACCACTTGCTTTATCTGGTCGACGGTAGATTCAATACCAATTCGATGAACTGTTGCAGAATCTAAAACGGTAAACTGATCTTTTTCACTATCGTAATCAGTTCGTATTCCAATTTGAACGGATCTGGTCGGATCAACAATTCCTTCTTCTACCGCACGATAGAACATGCAGCCATGATCATAAGGATTATTACTTCTTTCAGTATCAGTATGAGCATCAAAATGTACTAACGATACGGGACCATGTTTCTTAGCGATTTCACGTAAGATGGGCAAAGACACGAAATGATCGCCACCAAGGCTCAAGGTTTGTGATCCTTGGTTTAAAATGTCAGCGACACAAGCTTGGGTTTGTTCGACCATTTCAGCTGCATTTCCATATCGATATATAACATCCCCATAGTCAACCACGTTAATATGATTAAATGGATTGAAACCCCAGGGGTATTGTTTGTCCCAACTCGAAACATCACGACTGGCTTGCCGTATTGCCCTTGGCCCAAATCTTGTTCCTGGACGATTACAAACTGCAAGATCGAATGGAACCCCAAGAACCGCAACATCAATATTTTCGAGCTTTCTGCTATATGGTCTTCTTAAGAAAGTACTGGCACCGAAGAATGGTGCTTCTGCTGTAGTATCACTAATATTTGAATGTCCGAAGATCGAATCGGAAGAGTTAATTCTAGTACTGGTCATTTAGATGCCCCAAGGTAAGTTCTAATTGTCTCCAAGTTGATGAGATTATCCTATTTTTAAATAGTATAGGTAGGGCTATTGAATATTAAATACTAAACCGAAGGTTTATATTTATTGTTCACTCGAATGTCGTCTGTCTTCCACGAAGAGTTAATTTTAGGTCAGCTCCAAAATGACTGCTAATTTGCGAAAAGCTGCCACACAGAAGATATTTCTTAAGTCTAGAATTTAAATACTTTGAAGCGGACATTGACTGGATTTTTAAGGAATGCTGACTGAGGTATCAATAATATGCCGTCTAGCCTTTTTTCCTAACATTGCATCTAACTTAATAGTGGCTCCTTATTATTGATTGGCATTATGCTGAATTAAACCTGTCATTGGGGTTAATAACGATAACAATACTTTGAGCTTTAAATATTCGATGCTAATCAATATTCTGGATTACGGGGAGTGTTGAAATCCAAGGTAGTAATGCTATCAATGGTTACTAATGCTGCTCTTAATGTTCAAGCTGAGCTGCTTAACACTAGATCAATGTCATTATTTTGGAGCATATCACGAATTTTTAGAGGTGGTTTTTGTTCGGTGACCAACACATCAAATGTTGAAGGTGCGTCCAATACTATGGGTGCAGACTTCCCAAATTTGGCGCTGTCTGCAGCAACAATAGTAATACGAGAACGAGCTGCAATAGCTCTCGAAAAGGCAGCTTCACGAATATCCTGAACCATGAACCCACATTCGGCATTAATTGCCGCGACAGACAATACGGCATATTGCACGTTGAACTGACTCACAAAATCAAGTGCTTCTTGGCCAAATGCCCCCGCATCATGGGCACGTAATTCCCCACCAGCCAGGAATACTCGATTGTTTTTTATAGTGGCTAGTGTCTGCGCTACCGTGATCGAGTTAGTGACTATAAATAAATCACTGTGTTTGGTGAGGCTTTTGGCGATATGGGCGGTAGTTGATCCAATATCTAAAAATAATGTGTCACCTGACTTAATGATGTCGGCCATTTTTTCAGCTATTGAGTTTTTAGCGGGTTCATTCTTAACGAATCGCTGAATGAATGAAGGCTCGATATGACTCTCATTAAGATGAACACCGCCATGAACTTTACGAACAACTCCGGATACAGAGAGTGTTTTGACACTGCGACGAATAGTTTCTTCTGATACATTCAAATGTTTAGCGAGAGCCTGAATTCTGCAACTACCGCCTAAATGCCGTAGTGCTTCCAGTACTTCCCGCTCGCGGTGATTGCTGTGATGTATGACGTGTGTATCAACCATAATTGATAGGAAATGATTATCTCTAGACTTAATATTAATCGCATCATACACAATAAAGATTGCAGTTTCCCACACTTAAAGCCACAAAATAAAAATATAAGCCTCTATATGTGTGGCATTATGTTGTTTATTATTGACAAGTGAGGGTATTTATTTAAATATACTAATGACACCAAATAAAATATAAAAAGAGGAAATATGAATAAAACGCTTATCACTGGCTTGATGGCCATATCGATATTGACAGCAACCAGCAGTTTTGCTGCTGTTGAGTCAAAGGAACCAATTAAACTCACATTGCATGACTGGACTGGGCAACTGTTAACCACTCGAATTATGGGGAGTGTATTGCAGCAAGCTGGGTACAACATAGATTATATACAGGCCGATTACATTGCACAGTTCGCTGGACTCAAAACGGGAGATCTTCATGTCGCAATGGAGATATGGGAAACGACAGGCCGCGAAGCAATGGATGAAGCGACTGCGTCGGGAAAAGTAGAGAACCTCGGCGAAACAGGTATGCAAGCAATAGAAGAATGGTGGTACCCCAACTACATGAAGGAAAGATGCCCAGGTCTTCCCGACTGGAAGGCATTAAACGCGTGTTCGGCAGAATTTGCGACGCCAGAAACCGCACCCAATGGCCGTTATCTGGGCGCTCCAGTGACCTGGGGTGGTTTTGATGATGAAAGAGTCGAAGCGTTGGAAATGGACTTTGAAGTCGTCCATGCTGGCACTGATGCGGCATTATTCGCTGAGCTTGAATCAGCTTATCAACGCAAAGCACCCATCTTGTTATGGGTTTATGCACCACATTGGGCTCCAATCAAGTATGACGGCGAGTGGGTCGAATTCCCTAAATATAGCGCCGAATGTTATAGCGACCCTTCGACTGGCATAAATCCTGATCTTGCTTACGACTGCGGTAAACCACGCGGTCCCATTTGGAAGGTATCGTGGAGCGGTGTAAAAGATAAGTGGCCTGGAGCACATGCCATTATTAAAGCGTTTAAGTTGGATAATGCAGAAATGGGCGCGATGGTTTCAGATGTCGACCTTAACGATAAAAAGATCGAAGCTGTCGTTGAAGGCTGGATGACAAAAAACAAGGATCGCTGGTCTAGCTGGATAAGTAAGTAAATAATAAAGCAAGGCAAACCCCACCCACTCAACTGCCAGATACGGACAAACTGTTTGGCAGTTGAGTGTAATTTTTGATCTATTCAGTTTGGAACCTTCCTTCATGGCAGCACCAGTTAAATTATCTTGTCGTCATATCTGGAAACTATTTGGAAATGACGCAGAAGCATTTCTATCCAAATCTAAACAAACCCCCACATTAGATGAAATTAAACAAGCCGGACTGATTGCGGCTGTTCGTAATGCCAATATTGACATTCATGAAGGTGAAACCTTCGTTATTATGGGATTATCGGGTTCGGGCAAATCAACGTTAGTGCGTTGTTTGTCGAGGTTGA
>JBNMQI010000094.1:0-8573 GCA_051277905.1 Gammaproteobacteria bacterium
ACCTTTATGCTTCTGTAGATTCACGAAAGGAAGGTTAATTTAAATCGTGTGGTTAACCTTTTAAAGATTGAGTATAGACGTAAAACCTATTTAATCTGTGCTTGCTTCACACTTATGAATAGTCATAATGCACTAACCTCGGGGATGGTGCTTAGCGTGCAATGTTTGTAATCGAGCCTGAGCGATATGCGTATATATTTGAGTCGTTGATAAGCTACTATGACCAAGCAGCATTTGAACTGTTCTTAGGTCAGCACCGTGATTAAGTAGATGGGTTGCAAATGCATGGCGCAATGAATGTGGTGAATAGTTGGTTTTAATACCAGCGACCAGTAGATGCTTTTTAATATTTTGCCAAAAGGCTTGGCGAGTAATTGCACTAGATCGGCTAGACAGAAATAGAGCGTCACTTGGCACTTTCGAACTAACCAACAATGGGCGCGCTTGCTTAAGGTAAAGCGCTATCCAGTACAAGGCCTCTTCTCCTACAGGAATCACTCGTTCTTTATTTCCCTTTCCGGTAAGTCTGACTAATCCCAAATTAACATTAATTTGGTTCACAGTTAAAGAAACTAGTTCACTAACACGCAATCCAGAGCTGTAAATCACTTCAAGCATGCAGCGATCGCGCAACCCAAAACTATTGTCAATATTAGGTGCTTCTAATAGTCGATTAACATCCTTCTCTGTCAACGTATTGGGTAATAGTTGTTGTATTTTAGGTGTACTGATTAAAGCACTGGGATTGTCTGGACGATCACCACTTCGAACAAGATGTTGGTAATATTGCTTTAGAGTAGATAGCATTCGGGCATTTGAGCGAGCAGATGAGCCACGCTCAAACCGAAAAGCAAGATAACACTGAATATCAATTGGGGTAGCCCGCTTTAGTTCTTTTTTAGTCACTAACAACCAGACTGAAAACTGTTTTAAATCTTGCTGATAAGCCGTGAGCGTTAAAGTGGCCAAGCCTTTCTGCGCCCAGATCGTATCGATAAAATGATCTATCGATGGATCGAGCTCAGTTAGTTTGTTGATCTTGTTCACCAAAAAAGTGGCTCTAGTTGATTTAATTCAGATGCTGTCAAACTTGCGCATACCCTAAGAGAATACGCTCATAGTCAACATGCAGTAACAACAGATGGTGAGAGTTTCTTAATAACAGCGGCAAAAAATACGACACCTATTATGAGCATAAAAAAGGCACTATTGAAGTGCCTTTTAGAATAAAAAATAATGAAACAAATAACTATTTCTTAGCCTTCTTCTTTTTAGCTGCCTTCTTTTTAGCTGCCTTCTTTTTAACTGACAAAGACTTTTCTAAAGCCGCACTGGCTTTTTTATCCCAACTAATAAGAAACTTATTTACTGCAGCTTCTCGTTGACTGGCTAGAAGAGCAGCTGCACTTTCTCTTTTCTTAGTTGATTTAATCTCAGCTTTCAGATCTGATAGTTCTTGATTAATCTTAGCTAAATTTACTTTTAGCATTTCCATTTTAGTCGCAGCAAAAGATCCACTAACAACAGCTTTTACTTTTTTCTTTACTGCAGATTTCTTTTTTAACACTGGCGTGTTAATTTCCTTTTTTACAGCAGGCTTAGCTGCCGTTTTCTTTACTGCAGGCTTAGCTGCCGTTTTCTTTACTGCAGGTTTAGCTGCCGTTTTCTTTACTGCAGGCTTAGCTGCCGTTTTCTTCACTGCAGGTTTAGCTGCCGTTTTCTTTACTACAGGTTTGGTTGCCTTCTTCTTCACTACAGAATTCGCTGCCGACTTCTTTACTACAGGTTTAACTGCTTTTTTCTTAGCAACTACTTTACCAGTCGCTTTAGTCTTTGCAGGCGTTTCCAGTTTTACATCTTTTTCGTCAATCGCCATCATTAAATCTCCAAGGTTAAATATGAACAGTAGTCATTATAAAAAGCATCTTTTAACTTTACAATAGCATAGAAATATTAATTTATTATTGATAGTTTCAATATTGGGACTAATATGGCGCTCCTTTTAAATATTTACTTCCGACAACGGGTATATCAATGTCAGGCAACCCTTATAGCAACTGCCCACCAGCCAGTTTAATCAAACAGATAGCGGCTATGATTTATGATAGTTTATTAATCATAGCTATATTATTTATTTCAACTGCAATAGCTCTCATTTTTAACGATGGGAATGCAATTGAATCGAGTCCTATTTTTAGTCTTTATCTCATATTGATTGTTTTTACTTTTTATAGCTGGTTTTGGAAGAAGTCGGGGCAGACTCTTGGTATGCGGGTCTGGAAAATACGAATCATTTCAGAACTTGGGGGCAACCCCAGTTGGGCAATTTGTTTTTTAAGATTATCCTTCGCCCTATTGTCTATAACATGCTTGGGAATAGGCTACTGGTGGCGCTTATTCAAGCCTTACACATGGCATGATAAGCTCAGTCAAACGAGCATTATCAACGTCTCAGGGCTCCCTAAGAAGCTACAATAAACTCACTTTTTTAAGAAGTTGCTTTTCTATACAATAAATAGATAGACAGTATAAAAAATAATACCGTCGGTGCAATAGCGTTTATAACGGGTAACAAGTTAACTTGAATGCCGAACTGAGTAATTAACCGACTGCTTACAACATAAGCAAGGCCTAATAAAATACCGATAATTAAGCGCTGCCCTGCATTACCCTGACGCTGAGAACCGAGCACAAAAGGCACGGCTAAAAGACACATTACTATTACCGTTAATGGCAAAAAAATCTTTTGCCAAAAGACTAAACTTTCGACCGAATCATCTAGATTATTTTTGACTAAAAATGCCTTGTAGTCGTGTAAATCAACACTCGACATTTGTCGCGGTTCGATTAATAAAGCATCGAGCAGTTTGCTTGAAATTTTTCCCGTATAAATTAATTCAACAAAGTCTTTAGATTGAATGGAATGGTTTTTATATTGAACTGACCATACTGTCTCTAATCGCCATTGGTCCTCTATTTGATTTGCCGTTTCAGCTATTAGAGTTTGAATTAATTTTCCTTCTTCATTCAATTGATATATCTCTATTCCTTCTGCCCGACCACCAGGTCTAAGAACATCTATGTGAATCACCTGACTGGCATCTTTCACCCATATACCCTTTTTACCTATTATTGCCGGCGTATTATTAATTGCCGACGTCCTTATTGATCGCGCGCTAGTTTCACTTACTGGAACGACAACATCAGCGACTATAAACGTTAACAAAGCTAACAAAATAGCGGACAAAATCACCGGCCGTAACAGTCCAACGACCGACACTCCAGACGCTTGCATTGCTATGATTTCGCTATTGCTTGCCAGACCACCAAGGCTCAAGATGGTGCCAATTAAAACGGCTAATGGCATAAATTCAACCACCTTGCCAGGTATGCGAAGAGCGATATATTCAATAACATGCAGCATAGTGTAATAACCTCGCCCTATATCACCCAGCTCACCAATGAAGATGAAGAATAGGCTAATGCTTGCTAATACCAATAAGGTTAAGAAGGCGCCTTGAATAATGTGGCGTAAAATATACCGATCTAAAATCATCTGATGAGTAACCTTTTAGGTAACACAGACCCTCGATTTCCTCTGACTAACAATATAATGGTTAAACCTATAAAAATTAAATGGATCCACCAAAAATTAAGCATTAAAGGAATGTTACCTTGTTCAAGCTGTGATCGGCCAAAGGCCATCAAGTTAAAGTAAACAATATAAACCAACAACGCATAACCAATTTTTCCAAACTGACCTTTTCTGGGTGCAATATAAGAAAGAGGCACCGCTAACAGCGCCAACACTATTAATACGAAAGGGATTGATATGCGCCACATTAATTCCACTTTGTCTTTCAATTCGGTTGAGTGCCATAGCAGTATTGGTGATTTTTCTCGTTCACGCATTCTGTATGAATCGTTGACAACCTTCTTCGCCATTAATATTCCGTGCTTTTCAAACTGTATAATTTTGACATTCTTTTTTCCTAACTCTATCTCTGTTCTTTCGCCTGGGCCAACCACCAAAAATAAATCTCCCGTCACTTCATCTACTTTATAGCGCCCTGATTTTGCCGTTTCTAAAGCTCTATTTTTTGCTGTCGTCTGGCTAATTATGACATTATTCAACACTAGCTTGTCTTCACTAATTGATTCCATAAAGAAAACATGATCACCACTTTTACTTTGATTAAACTGGCCAGCCTTAACCTGATTAAACTCATGTACATTTTTGCTATAAGAAACTATTGATTGGGCGCTGCGCTGTACTGATGAATTTAGCCAGATGCTTGTAAATGTATTGAGGACAAAAACAGGCAAGATAACGAGAAGTATGGGTTTATAAAACTGCCAATAACCCATGCCACAAGCGCTCATAACTGAAATTTCATGATCTTTATATAATCGACCAAACGCGAATACGATGCCCAGAAAAAAACCAATAGGCAGCAATAAGGTAAAAATATTGACTGACTGACTCAACAATACGGGCCAAAGTGCTTGCTTTGGAATTTCACCATCAGCAACATCAGCCAACAAACGACCTAGAGAATTGCTCATCAGAATAATAAATAGTATGAGAATAGTCGCAAAACTGCTTTTCAGCACTTCAAGACTAATATAGCGAGTAATTATGTTGGGCATTAAGAAAATTATGATAGCTCGGAGTTAGTATTCATTTTCAGTGACTAACCAAGGTTGTATTCCATAAATATATAAAATTATAATTATGGCCTAACATTGATACAAAATAATATCGATAACATCATCCACTATTAAAAAGCTCGCTTATTAGGCCATTAAGAGGGGATTAACTCTTAAACTAGCGTTAAACAAACACAGTAGTAATGTATACCAACATTATCAGCAAGCCTATTAACCTGCGTTTAAATTAATGAGAATAAACCTATGCTGAATTATATGAAAAAATAGGTACTTTCGACTGGTTTTTTTTTCTTCTTCACGTATCTTATCGTGTTATCAATAATATCACATCGGAATATCTATGGATTTCAATTTAAAAACGGGCTCTCCTGAAAAGCAACGAAGTGCATGCTTAATCATTGCGGTGTCACATCCACAGAAATTATCGACAGCTGGACAAGCGGTCGACGAAGCAAGCAATGGATTTCTGTCTAAAATTTTAAGTAAAGGTGACATGGATGGCAAAGCAGGTCAGACCTTATTATTACATGATGTGCCTGGCACATTGGCTGACCGAATTTTACTGATTGGTATCGGTAAAGAAGCAGATTTGAACGAGCCTTCTTTTAGTCGCGTGATCGCCAGTGTACAAAGCGCGTTGGCTAATTCGGGTGCTACCGATGCTTATAGCTGCCTCAGTGACATTGCCGTCGGTGGCCATGGGATTGATTGGAATATCCGACACACCGTTATGAAGCTCGCTAATGGTGAATATAAATTCGACCAAATGAAAAGCATCAAAGCGGAAAAGAAAAAGGGTTTAAAGAAATTCACTCTTCTTTTATCTAGTCGTAGTGCATTGAAAAAAGCCGAGATAGCAATGGCTCAGGGAATAGCCATTAGTGCAGGAATGGACATGGCTCGAGACTTGGGCAACCTACCCGGCAATGTTTGCACCCCCAGCTATATCGCTAAACAAGCAAAGCAATTAGCCAAAGGCAATAAACAGTTAAAGGTCGAAGTCCTTGAAGAAGCCGATATGAGAAAATTAAAAATGGGCTCACTTTTATCCGTAGGTATGGGCAGCCGTGAGCCAGCCAAACTGGTGTCAATTGAATATAAAGGTGGAAAAGCTAAAGATAAGCCAATCGTACTGGTCGGTAAAGGCGTCACATTTGATACCGGCGGTATCTCATTAAAAGGTGGCGCTGGCATGGATGAAATGAAATATGACATGTGTGGTGCAGCAGCCGTGCTTGGCACCATAAGCGCCATCGCAGAACTAAAACTAGCCATAAATGTCGTTGGCATCGTTCCAACTACTGAAAACATGCCCGATGGTCTCGCAACCAAGCCTGGTGATATTGTCACCAGTATGTCGGGACAAACCATCGAGGTACTCAATACTGATGCTGAAGGCCGGCTAATATTGTGTGATGCACTAACCTACGCAGCGAAGTTTAATCCGCGTTATGTGATCGACCTTGCAACCCTAACGGGTGCCTGTATTGTTGCACTAGGCAAAGTGCCTTCTGCAGTACTTGGTAATGATGAAACACTGATTAACGGCCTGATAGCCTCAGGCAAAAAAATCGAAGACAAATTGTGGGAGTTGCCACTGTGGGACGAATATCAAGAACAGTTGGATAGTAACTTTGCTGATATTGCCAATATTGGCGGCAGAGATGCAGGTACTATTACAGCAGCTTGTTTTCTGTCTCGGTTCACTAAAGATTATAAATGGGCACATCTCGATATTGCAGGCACTGCTTGGAAAACTGGCGCAGAAAAAGGAGCTACCGGTCGTCCGGTGCCGCTGCTAACTCAATTTATTCTTGATCATTGCTAATTCATAATAGTTAAGAGCTGACATCAATTGCCATGACACGCGTCGACTTTTATCAATTGAACCCGCAACAACACAACCAGGATCGTGTTGTTTGCCAATTGTGCCAAAAAGCTTTCGACAATAATCAAAAGACACTATTGTTGACGCAAAGCCCACAACAAACGGCTCATTTTGATGAGCAACTGTGGATATTCAGTGAAGACAGTTTTCTTCCACATGATGCTCATATTATCGGTGAGTTTAATAGTTTCCTGTCGCCCATATTGATCCATGACCAGCCCGATCCACAAGGTAAACGTCAGCTGTTAATCAACCTATCGCTACTAGTGCCTTCCTATTTCGCTCAGTTTGAACGGGTCATCGAGCTAATCACCGAAGACAACAAACAAAGCGCACGCGAACACTACAGCTTTTATAAAGAGCGCGGCTACCCACTCAACCACCACACTCTTTAATTGACCACTGACCGCTCATACTTATAACTCATGTTCAAAAACGATCACATTCCAGTTTTGACCGATTTAATCGAGAAAGGCACTGACATTAAGCTGACTGATCTCGAGCTAAATCATAGTGAAGATTTAATTTTAGAGGCAAACGATCGTGAAGAACCGCATATCGATGTCACTCAACTTTATTTCGAGGCTGAAACTGAGACGAGAGCTGATCCAGCCAGCCATGCTTTATCAAATAACCCTGCTTTGGAACAAACTATCCACCGCATACTCAACGAACATATGGAACTCGCTTTAACAGAAATTAAACTAGCCATCCAAAAAAATGGCGACGCACCTTAAGGCCTCTGTAAAAATAGTCCTTTTTCCTGACTCTTTTTTGCTTCAGTACCAACAGTAAGCAGCATAATAAATGGCCCAATAGCAATACCACGCAATAGACCCAATTTAAGTGCATTGCTAACCTCTAAGCGAAGGGTCCTAACTATTAACATTTTTGCCCATTAGAGAGAAGAAAAACCCCCACCCGAAAATACTTTATTGACTTATCCATATTCTAATCTAAACTTGAATTTTACGATAAAAGCGTTTAAAGCTTTCGATATAATTATAGTTTAATCAATAAAATGTATAATCTAACAAATCAAGGGGTACCCATATGAAATGTGTTAATCGCCTATTGGCAACATTACTGATTGTTTTTTTTATTACCGCCTGTGGTGGGGGTAGTTCCACTGAGACTGTGAAGTCTTTCAAGACGCCACAAAACACTCAGCCCATACAATAGGAGACAAAAAATGAAAAAAATTAATGTTTATATTTTAGCTGCACTGACGTACCTTTTCATTGCAACTTCTTCAGTTCAGGCGGCATTTGATGAAAACGATGTAACGACAGACTATTTCAAGCAAACAGTAGACAGCTGGTTTGATATGGGTGAGACACTCGACCCATTAACTTTTACAGATTTTTTAGTCTGTGTCAGTAACGCTGCAGGCCTAGGAAATGACTCTCTCGTTAATCTTAAATATAAAGCAAATGCTGATGAATCAAAATGTGAGACAGGAGAAGTATCATCCACGCCAGACATGATTACTATGACGGTAGATGCAAGTAAGACTGATAATGCAGTCGGTACCCCACAAAATGCAAATATCTGGTTTAATGGTGGAGCTAATGAAGTGGGTGAG
This sequence comes from Gammaproteobacteria bacterium, assembly GCA_051277905.1. GTDB lineage: Bacteria > Pseudomonadota > Gammaproteobacteria. The sequence goes on from JBNMQI010000094.1 coordinate 8,145, forward strand.
CCTTCCGATCATTTTACTGTTGAATATCAACAGACGGTAGGGGTTGATGTTACTGATCCAGATAACAGGACAGTAAATGACATTCCTTTTGGTTCCTTTACTATGAGTTGGCAGCATGCAACAGTAGATGCAATGAGAGGTACTTTGAGTTATGTCAATGACCCAGAGACTAATAGAACCACATATAAGTTGTATGAAACTAGTATGGACAATGGCGCAGCCATATCATCGTGGATCCATGGTTCTGTAATGAATGACCTGTCAGAAGGCGAGGCTAATGTCGGTATTGGTGCGGATAGTCACGCAATAAAGTACACTTCAGTCAACGATAATTTTATTGTTTATAGACAAAAAACAGGGGACGCTGCAATCTGTGAAGACGAGTCATTAGGCGTTGATAAATATGTTTATGATTACAATCTTTATGAT
>JBNMQI010000095.1:0-8480 GCA_051277905.1 Gammaproteobacteria bacterium
TCGCTAACAAAGTGGCTAAATCATGTTCCGGGGTTTATCTGATATCAGCCCATGATGAGGAAGATATTCTGGCGGTGACGAAGATTGATGACTTATGGGGGATCGGTAGAAAGCTTTCAATTCGGTTAAAATCGATGGGTATCTATACGGCTATGCAGCTTGTGAATTCACCTGATCAATTAATCAAAGATAAATTTTCAGTGGTGCTTTCCAGGCTTCAGAAGGAGCTGAGAGGCGAATCGGTATTCGCTTTAGATGACCATATCGAAGCAAAAAAACAAATTGTGTGTAGTCGATCATTCGGCTATTTAATTACTGACAAGGATCAACTACATCAGGCGTTATTGACGTTTGTTAGTCTTGCTACAGAAAAATTACGACGTCAAAAAAGTGAGATGCGTTGTTTGCAGGTTGTGGTCAATACTAACCCCTATTCAAAAAACGCTAAGCAGTATCATCGGTCTGCTAGCGTGACACTCCCGACACATACTTCAAATACAACCGTGATTGCTCGATATGCAACTCAGCTTTTAAGCCAATTATTTAGGCCCGGTTATGAATACCAACGAGCAGGCATTATGCTCATGGACATCGCACCAGCTCAGTGCCACCAGTTCGACTTGATTGAGGCTCCATCGAATGACCCATTAGATGAAGTGAAGGATATGATCAACCGCCGATTTGGCCGTAATAAAATAATGCCAGCAAGATTGGTCGCTAAAAAGCAGCCTTGGGAAATGCGTCAAAATATGTTGTCAAAAAAGTTTACTACTAGCTGGATTGACTTACTAACCGCGAAGTAATTGAGCAACTAATAAGGTCATATGTGTGGCTATACGTGTGACCATTTTCTTTCACTATGATTGATCAATTAGCACTGAGTTACGGTAGTATTTGGTTGGCAGACCATAGAAGGGTATTTTTCTCTTCCTGCCTACAGAAGTGATTAATTATCTATGCGCATCATTAATTCGTAATATGGAATGCTCTGTTGCATGTCATATCGATCATTAGGTTGTTTAAGAGAATTTCCATATGCCTGAAGGCCCAGAAATACGTTTAGCTGCAGATCGAATCGCTAAGGTGTTGGTGCAAAAAAGCCTTACCCGCGTTGAGTTTACTTTTGATCATTTGCGCCAATTCGAGAAAACACTATCTGGTCTAGTGGTCACCTCTGTGGAAACAAGGGGCAAGGCAATGCTGACCTACTTTGACGACCATTGGGTTATTTATTCTCATAACCAATTGTATGGTCGATGGCTCGTCGCCAATAGAGGAACACGACCCGACACTAATCGACAGTTACGCTTGGCGATTGAAACGGAGGATAAAGCTGCCCTGCTATACAGTGCTACTGACATCAGTGTCATGCGTAAAACTGAACTTAGCAGCCATCCCTTTTTAGCGAAGATTGGTCCCGACATTTTGTCGGAGAAGCCCGATATTGATACTGTAGTCGCTAGGTTATTATCACCCGCTTTTGCACGAAGACAATTAGCCACACTGTTGCTAGACCAACGCTTCCTTGCGGGACTTGGCACTTACCTGTGTGCCGAAATCTTGTTTTTCTCTCAATTACACCCTAAAACTAAAGCGTCAAAATGCAGTCCCACAATGCTCAGAAAGCTGGCTAGTAATATCCTCAGTATCACCCAGCAGTCTTATAAAACGCAGGGGATCACCAATTCCCCTGAGCTCGTTGCTCGACTAAAAGCCAACGGCATTGCTAACAGAGAGGGTTATCGGTTTAGTGCCTATGGGCGAGCTGGCAAAGCTTGTCATGTGTGCGGCAATGCTATCGAGAGAAACAATATTGGAGGACGGCCTATATTTCACTGCCCTAGCTGTCAATCACTCTAGCCAGAATAGTGGCCCAGGTAGAAAAGTCAGAACGACAGGTTTAAAGGCTAATCCATACAAAACCTATTTCTTACGGAGGTAGAACTCAAAACGACCACTTTCAGGATCGTCCCCGTCCTCGAAAACGTGAATACTGACCATTGGTCTGTCATTATCAACACTAGCTCGATAGCCAGTCGCCATCACACTATTTTTTCTGGCTCTGTGGCGCTGCCAAAACCATAAAAACACGCAACCCAGCAAAAGCGCTACGACGAATACGATATATATAACGTATTCCATAACCTCATCCTATACATTAATTATGAAAGTAACCGCCACAAAGCTCTGTTACAGGCGACACTCATTGACGAGGCCGTTTGGCGTTGACCGATCAGAATGCCCTATCGGTTTATTTCACCGTTGGTTTAGCTGATCCATAGCAGATAGGATTGTAATCACTATTGATAATGCCGCCAGGTTCAACGCCAGGCATAAACTTTTGGAAATCTCCAGAGATCATGGTTTGACTTGAAGTCAGTCTTGCGCCATCTTCAAAATAGGTGGTGGCTAATGCCATACGGGATTCGTTAGTCATATTGGCGCCAGCCGTATGGAAAGATAAGGCATGATGAAAACTGATTTCACCTAGCTCAAATTCATCATCATGAATTGGAACGTCATTATCTGAAAATATTTTGCCTAATTGTATGTCGTAGCTCGCATCGAATTTATTGAAGGGCAAATTGTTGACGAGCTTGTAGGTTTCCATACCGGCTGCAAACGCTAAGGGACCCATCTCTTTAGGGATGGGTTGCAACGGGATCCAGGCAGTACAAACGTTCAGGCTATCAATAGGGAAATGATGGTGATCATAGTGCCAAGGGGTTCGGCCACAGCCTGGCTCCTTTGATAAAGCGTTGTCGTGATAGAGTCTAACTGCATCTACCTTCAAGAGCTTTGTCGCAATCTGAGCAACCCGTTTGCTGAGAACGAATCTTCGAACCAGATCATCTTGTAGCCACATCATTTCGTCACTTCTAAATGCCAACCCCGGTTTACGCCCTAGGACTTCTAGCAATATTGAACTGATGCGCCATCTCAGCAGTTTTAGTGCATTAGGATCGATAACATTTTTGAGTTTGATATAACCATCTTTTGCGAACTGGTCAATAGAGTCTTGGCTTAGATCATAAGGGTCTGAAAGAGATTGGTGAATACGGGTCAGTTCACTCGGATCTATTTTGACGTCAGGATCTGATTGATACACCGCACGCTCATTTAACGAGCTAGTTGTTTCGGCTTCATTGTCGGCCAAAGTCATGTACCAATTCCACCATTGCTGGTTATCTTGGTCCCATTCAGACTCAATGCCATCGTGCTCTTTGTGCGCGTCTGACAAATAGTCGGTTAGCGGCAATATTGAATTCGTCGTTGTTGCAGGTTTTGACATGAGTATTATTTCCAAAAAACAAAAATGCTAATTCAATTCAAGACAGAAAAAATCTGACGACTTGTTTGAACCAGTAGGCTACGTCTTAATTAGCATTTTTTCAATATTGAGCAAGGCAACCGCGCCTCAGAATACTCCCTATATACGGCCTAGATGATAGGTTTCAAGCAGAGGACAGTCACGAGCAATAACACTATCTACGGTCGTGTGGGTGTAAAAACTATTTAGACCCTGTATAATTACTCCTTCTAAATGCATAGAATTGCTGTCAAATGTATCGTAATTTTTGAAAGCAGGAATAGATTTGGTTATTACAGTCATATTTTTTTGATTTCGTATCAAGTCTGCAGTTTCTTAATATATAAAAAATCGGGTATAGACAATCAGATCAAACTCTCTGAAGTATACATCATCAGCTGATAACGATGGCGACAACTCATTCGCTTCCAATAATAACGATAGAGAATTGAACCTAACAAAAGATCTTTATACTTCAGATCAAAGCAGAATCATCGACTCTATTGATCGTTCAGTCAGCAACCTTGAACAGGTTCATGCCCTAAGTGACAAAGATTACGCTCAATGTCTCGAGGTTTTTGAAGCTAACAGTGATCAACGGTTCAGGATTTTGGATTGGTTAGAAGAAAAAATTCTGACTGATATGCTAAAGAGCTCTAATTCTATTTTGAGTGTTGGTTGTGGAACCGGTTCTTTTGACGAGCATGTTCTAAAGTATCTGAACCGTCTAATGGGGCAGGTTAAATATCTTGGTATTGAGCCAAACCAACTTGAAGCGGCCCAGTTTCTAAAAAGAATGAATGCCCAGAATTCTGATCAAATGGATGTTGACACTTCTGTTTTAGTAGAGAAATTTGGAGACCGTTCATTTGATCAGGAATTTGATCTCATTCTTTTCGTTCATTCGATCTATTATTTGGATGATCGAAATGATGCTATTGATGCGGCGTTGAATGCGCTGAATCCCGGGGGGATTTTAATCATTGTGGTCGCACCTGACGAGTCTCTAAACGCAATTGCTAATTTAATTTGGCAGCGTCAAATGAGAAAGAAGAGCTTTTTCTCTGACGACCTGAGGCGCCATTTTAACGCTCGTGGGATCGATTATAGTGAAACTCGAATCTCTGCCAATTTAGATGCTACTTCAGGCTTTAACTCTACAAGTCAAGAAGGCAGAGATATTATCGACTTTACGGTACAAACAAGAACAGGACTCCTACCAGAACCTTTACAAAAAGATATTTCTGATTTTTTGCTATCAACCTCTATAGTTGAAGACGGCAATACTTACCTTCCTCACCCTGTTGATATTTTTAGTTGTAAAAAAGGGTAGCAATTATATGTCTGACAACACTCAACCCATGGCTTTAGAAGAGAAAAGTTAACCTTTTTTTGCGCCGTAACACACTCTAACCATAACTTTCCTATGCAAAGGACTGCTGACAATTTAATGGTATATGGTTAACGAAAAAGTTAAATGACTAATTTATTATCGGAGTTAATGATGCCTGCTACTGCAGAAGAACTATCCAACGTCTTGTTCGAAGATCAACAGCCTGCACCTGACGATAACCTAGCTGAGTTAATCGAAGGACTGTCACGTGATCAAAAACAGATTAACCCCAAATATTTTTATGACCAGAAAGGCTCAGAATTATTTGAACAAATTACTCAGCAATATGAGTATTATCCGACTCGAACCGAGAAGTCTATTCTTATCAATAATGCCAGCGAAATCGCGGCTTACTGCGGTGAAGATTGTGTATTAATAGAGCCTGGTAGCGGTAGCTGCGAAAAGGTCCGGCTATTACTCGAAAAACTGCGGCCTGCAGCTTATGTGCCTTTGGATATTTCGGCTGATTTTCTTTATCAAGCAGCGCAAAAATTAGGCCGAGAATTCCCATGGCTGAGTATTCATGCTATTTGTGCCGATTTCTCTGATCAATGGCAAGCACGCACTGAACTTAAAAGTGGTCGGCGCGTGGTTTTTTATCCCGGTTCTACTATTGGTAATATGGAGCCTACATTTGCACAAACATTTTTGTCGAACTTGCGCGAATGGATTGGTCTTGATGGAAGTGTTTTGATTGGTGTTGATCTGCAAAAGCCCGATCATTTACTTAACGCAGCTTATAATGATGCCCAAGGTGTTACTGCAGAGTTTAACTTGAACGTCTTGAACTCAATCAATAATATGGTTAACGCGGACTTTGATCTTGATAATTTTTTGCATCATGCCTTTTACAATAATGATCAGAATCGAATAGAAATGCATCTTGTCAGCAAGAATTCGCAAACGGTGAACGTCGATGGCAATGCAATTCAATTTGAAAAAGGAGAGACAATTCATACTGAAAACTCTTATAAATACAGCATTGCGAGTTTTACCGAGTTATCTACTGCCGCTGGATTTACATTAGAGAAAAGCTGGCTTGATGAAGATAAACTATTCAGTGTTCATTACTTGAGCGTTAGTGACTTGTCAAAATAGCAACAATACCGAGAAGCTTGTCGGACTTAGGGTGAATTGACGGTGGTGCGATTAAATTTTAAAGCTGCAGACGTATAAGATCAGCATTATTGATTAAAGAACGTTGGGGATATGATATTTCTACAGCCATTCAACTAGGCCGTTTTATTTGATTGAGCGATTCTGAGCGGCGTTATCAAAGTTGATTAAATACAATGACCCCAACAGGAATCCCGCACTTAGCCACATCATAGTCGTGACCTGTTCTGAAAATAACAACATGCCCCAAAAAACACCACTGACAACCATGACGTAATTCGCGTGAGAGGTAAAGATAGGGCCTCGTAACCGAATTAATTCAAAATAAATGTAAATATCAACCAATGCAATGACTGCCATAAACAGTAATGCACTGTGACCATCATTCCACGATTGGATGTCACCAGAGTCCCAATAAAAAAGAGACCCTATTACAAGAATAAGGCTTGCGAATATCGCTTCACCGCAAGCCACCTGATAAGTATCAGAATCATCCGGCCAGGCTTTCGCAATATAGTTGTGATAAATGGCATAAGAAAGTGGCACAACTGCAGCCAGAAACAGATATGGCCAAGTAATCGCTGTCTGATTGCGAACATCAGGCAATAAAATACCAAATATTGAAATAGTACCTAGCATCATGCCTAGAATTCTAATCGCATTGATTCGATCCGTCTTCATTAGCCAAGCAATGAGTAAGGTCAAAACTGGCGACAGACTCACAATCAGCACCAGTACGCTTGCAGGCACTAAACCAATTACCTGTAATTCACAAAGCATTGGAATTAAATATCCCACCAGTGCACAGATGGCGTAAAACCGAATATGTTTAAAACCAAACAGTGGAAACTTACGGCGAACCAATGCAATAGCAATCATCCCAATACATACGCCCAGAGTCGATAATGTTGCTATGCCAAAGTAACTTAATCCGGATAGCACAGCAATTTTCAATAACGAAAAGTATAAGCCCCAGCTAACACCCAGGATCATAAGAAAAGCGATTGGTTTTTTATTGGACATAAACAAAAATGAGAACTAGAGGTTTAAATAATGCGTCAGAGTGTACAGCAAATCGTTGATATTCAATGGTTTCAGTTTCACCAGCGTTCGTTGTATCAGGCGTAGTATTCATTATTAATTTGTCACCATTTACAGATCACTAGCGTTGGTTGTTAACTAGCCTTTAAAATTGTATTGAACCCAAATTGATACATCCATTTAACTAGATTCAAGTTTAATATTCCTAATTTTAAATTCAGCAATTGCTGTTTTTAAAGCATTGGCGAATACAGCAACTGAATGTTATAAATTAAATACTTTAACGACTTTAACGTTTTAAAACTTTAAAGAGACCGACATAGCTCAGAAAAAACTCGCAACGTCTGTTCGTCAAGCCGATCGTCAGCTGGTTCTGGTTGAGAGGCCATTTTGGCGATTACCACCTCAGATGTCGGATTAATATAAAGCCATTGACCGTGAATACCAAGCGCCATAATGCTATGGTCCTCATCGCCAACTTGATACCACTGATTGCGATAACAACCCTTTGGCAATAACCCAACAAAGTCCCCTTTTTGCCAGGCACTCTGGCTGCCCCGAGTAGTGGTGTCATCGATCCAGCTTTCGGGAATAATCTGTTTGCCTGACACCGCTCCACGGTCAAGAATAAGCTGACCAAAACGAGCCAAATCGTCAACTGTCACACAGATACCACCTGCACCGCGCGCCAGCATCATTCTGTCGACTGTGACATAGCCATTGTTTTCGGCCCCTATTGGTTGCCAGATCAACTCTGACAGTAAATCGGCGTAAGCGACACCCGCTACGCGTTCAGTTAACAGGCCCAGTAAATCAGAATTAGGCGAATTATACTCAAACACTTCACCGTGATTGGCATCGGTTTTCTTCAGGCTATATAAAAAAGTTTCCAAGTCTGGACCTGGATTATTTTGATCAACCGAATTCCAACCCGTAGAGTCACGATAGCGACGAAAGTCACCCGTTGGCTCCAGATAAGATTCATCAAATTCAAGGGCGACTTGCATGTCAAGTAACTGCTGCAGACTACAGTCTGAGTAGGCACTACCTTTTACCGCTGGCAGGTAATACAGAATGGGTTTAGTGGTATCGAGTATTTTCTGCTCAATCAGAATACCAACTAGCATAGCAGTAATCGATTTACTCACTGAAAAAACAATATGAGGTTGAATGATATGGGTGTGTTTTGCCTGCCATTGCCAAACCCGTTTACCTCGATGTAATACTAGGAGACTGTCAGTGTGGCTATCGTTCAATATTGTTTCAAGTTTCTGCTCGCCCGCACAAGAAAACTGTTTACTATCGAGAACACTGCCATCACCTTCATTAAATGACGAAGATGACTTTGCAGATTGAATATTAGCAGTCGGGATTAATTGTCTGACATTTTGAAAACCCCACTGGCTGTAAGGTGCTGTTCGCCAATTGGTCAGATTAGTCTTGGAGTGCATTCGCTATCTCATGTGTTGCGTTGAGGGCATCTTTCAATCTCAATTCTGAAGTGAATTCTGGCCAACTGGATAATTTAACCATAACCATCTCGTGAGCTGGATCAACGTAAATCAACTGACCAAATACCCCTCGGGCCATAAACATTTTCTGATCAACATCTTCTTTCCA
>JBNMQI010000096.1:0-8325 GCA_051277905.1 Gammaproteobacteria bacterium
GAGGAAGCTCGTCTGGCTGGATATTCAACTTTAATGACGATGAACGAATATCAGCAAGGAGAGGAAGAAATTGCTGTTGAAACCTTGTTAAATAACAGAGTTGAAGGGCTTATTTTGACAGTAGCCAATGCTGATAATAGCCCGTTATGCGATCGACTTGATGATGAGAACATTCCTTATGTCCTACTCTATAACCAGCCTGAAAACCTCAATCGCTGTGCAGTTGCTGTTGACAATGCCGCTGGTGGTGCTCGGGCAGCGGAAGAATTCGTAAAGCTAGGCCATAAACACAGTGGCGTCATTGCTGGTAGATTCGATCACTCTGATCGGTCGCGAGCACGGTATAAAGGCTTTGCCAATTATTTCAAAACGCAGGGATTGCCAGATCCAATTTTAACCGAAGTCGACTTTAGTAAAGCGAACGTGCAAGTAGCAATTACTTGGCTCCTGTCTCAGCCCAACCCACCAACAGCAATATTTTGTTCGACCGATCTTATTGCAATTTCTGTCATTGGCATTATTACTGGCCTTGGAATGAGTGTTCCTGATGACATCTCTGTCATGGGCTTCGACGGAATTGATGTTGGTAAATTAATACAGCCATCACTCACCACTATTTCCCAACCTTCACGGCGAATGGGCAGAGTGGCGGTGCAGTTGTTGCTGGATCGGCTGGAAGGTGGGCAGGAAACATTGCGTTTGATGCCTTTTAAATTCCGTCCAGGGGAATCTGTAACACGCATGAAACAAACAGAAGTTAAAATTTCACATTAGGAATATATATTTTTAATTCATAACGAAAAAGAGAGTATTAAAGTATGTTTAAATTATGTCTAAATAAATTATCCCGATTTATCGCTATAGTTGCCATGTTGTTTGTATCGGTGGGTCAGATCAATAGTGCGTTTGCAGCGGATGCCATTTGCTACAATTGCCCACCACAATGGGCCGATTGGGCCTCACAGTTAAAGTCTATTGAGGAGAACCTAGGTTATGAGATTCCTCATGACAATAAAAATTCGGGACAGACTCTGTCTCAATTATTGACAGAAAAAGACTATCCAGTGGCTGATGTAGCCTATTATGGTGTGTCTTTTGGTATCACTGCAGCAAAAAAAGGGGTCACTGAAGCCTACAAGCCTAAGAATTGGGATGAAATTCCTGATGGTCTTAAAGATCCCGACGGACATTGGTTCACGATTCATTCAGGTACGATTGGTTTTTTTGTGAACAAAGATGCACTGGAAGGCTTACCGGTTCCTCAATCATGGGCCGATTTATTGAAACCAGAATATAAGGGAATGATGGGGTACCTTGATCCTTCGAGTGCCTTTGTTGGTTATGCCGGAGCGGTTGCAATTAACCGAGCAATGGGTGGCAGCCTTAATGACTTTACTCCTGGTATTGAGTATTTCAAGAAACTAAATAAGAATCAGCCAATTGTGCCAAAACAAACCGCTTACGCTCGAGTTTTGTCAGGCGAAATTCCGATTTTGCTAGATTATGACTTCAATGCCTATCGTGCCATATATAAAGACCAAGCCAATGTTGAATTTGTGATTCCTGCCGAAGGTACTGTAATTGTGCCTTATGTCATGAGTCTGGTTAAAGGAGCACCGCATATGAATAAGGGCAAGGCAATTCTTGACCATATCATGTCAGACAAAGGGCAGGCTGTATGGGCCAATGCTTTCTTGCGACCTGTGCGCGCAAGTGCATTGTCAAAAGAAGCCGAAGCCAAGTTTTTACCTGCTTCAGATTATGCTCGTTCAGCACCAGTCGACTATCAAAAAATGGCTGATGTACAAGATGGTTTCAAGCAGCGATACCTTAACGAAGTTCGTTAATTAGAATAGAGGCAGGGTCAACCACTTGACTCTGCCTTTCCTCAAATAAATATATCCACAGCCTGTATTTACTTAAAAGGGAAAGGTGTATCGGGAAAGTGAAAAAACAATATGAAAAATCGTGAAACACCCTATTTAATTGCATTAATCCTTCCAGCCTTTATCGTTTTTTTGGCTTTTTTCATTTTACCATTGGCAAAATTGATTGCGATTGGTGGCAGTGGCCCGAATGGTGCAGCCGAATATCTAACTGTTTTGACTACCCCGCGCTATCTCGAGAGTTTAATCTCTACTGTTTTATTATCAGGCGGTGTCACCCTAGTTGCTTTATTAGTGTCCTCAATCAGTGGGATTTTTCTGGAACGAAATCGATTTTCAGGCAGAGGCTTGCTGATTTCGATACTCACCTTTCCACTGGCTTTTCCCGGTGTCGTAATTGGTTTTTTAGTTATTATGATCGGTGGTCGACAGGGTCTTATAGGCTTTGTTAGCAAAGCGCTCACGGGTGATCGTTGGGTATTTGCCTACTCTATGATGGGTTTGTTTATCGGTTATCTATATTTTTCAATTCCACGCGTTATCTTGACTATCATGGCTGCTGCAGAAAAATTTGATGTTTCACTCGAAGAAGCGGCGCGTTCTCTCGGTGCAAGTCGATGGCAAGTCATTCGAGATGTCATTATACCTCAACTCTATCCGGCATTAATTGCCTCTGGCGCGATCTGTTTTGCGACGGCGATGGGTGCTTTTGGAACCGCATTTACACTGGCCACTAATATTGATGTTCTGCCAATGGTGATCTATACCGAGTTCACCCTAAACGCCAATCTCGTAACGGCTGCAGCGTTAAGTTTAATACTGGGTCTGGTTACTTGGATAGCATTGTATATATCGCGATCCTTTGCCGGTTCTGGCGTCGCAGCAGCAGGTTGAGGTGACTCAGATGAAACGAACGAATGCATTTTATTCGTCACTTGCTTTCACCCTGTTGGTGTGTGCTTTTTTAGTTATTCCTGTGGCCATGTCGATGACCGCTGGGGTCACAGTCAATTATTTTGTCGGTGTTAAAAGTGGCTTAACCACTAGATGGATTATTGAGGTTTGGGAACTTTATTCAGAGACTATTTTTCTGTCCATGGGGCTTTCCATTGCCTGCCTTGCTATTGTTTTAATTCTCGGCATTCCAACGGCCTATGTGTTGGCTAAAAAGTCAGGGCGCGTGGCTCGAATCATTGAAGAGTTTCTGGTGTTGCCAATTGCAATACCTGGTTTGGCTATAGCATTGGCATTAATCATTACGTACGGTGGATTCCGTGACTTTCGTACTAGCTGGGCTTTTATTCTGGTGGGTCACGTCTTGTATACCTTTCCCTTTATGGTTCGTTCTGTGCTCGCAGTATTATCCAGTATCGACTTTCGAACGCTTGAAGAGTGCGCAGCAAGTCTTGGAGCGGGATTCTGGCAACGATTTTTCACGGTCATTTTACCCAATATTCGCTCGGGTATTTTGGCTGGGTCACTCATGGTGATTACGTTATCGATTGGCGAATTTAATTTAACTTGGATGCTCCACACGCCTGTAACCAAAACACTGCCAGTGGGGTTAGCGGATGCCTACGCCTCTATGCGACTCGAAGTTGCCAGTGCCTATACGCTTATCTTCTTTATAATGATATTGCCATTACTGATTGCAATACAGGCATATGGAAACCCTAAGCCTAGAAAAAAAATAGATACTTCAAAAGATAAACCAGCTATTTTCGTATCTGGTACCAAAAGGCAGCAAAGCGTTGTTGGGAGAAAAACGTGAATAAAGAAACCAATGCAACGCGAATACGGTTAGTCAATTGTGCTAAAACCTTTGCCGATGGGACTCGCGCACTTAACCCCATCAACTTGGAAATTGAAGGGGGAGAAACGGTCGTTTTGTTAGGTCCGTCAGGTTGTGGAAAAACCACAACTTTAAGAATCATTGCAGGACTTGAAAGTCCTGATTTAGGCGGTCAGATTTTCTTTGGTGACGAAGATGTAACACTTAAACCAATTGAACAACGCAATGTTGGTATGGTGTTCCAATCCTATGCATTATTTCCGAATATGTCGGTTAGGCAAAATATTGCTTATGGCATGAAAATTAGGAAAACGCCTAAAGCTGAACTGGATCATCGTGTTGATGAAATGTTAGATATGATGAGAATCGATGAATTACAACACCGAATGATTGATCAATTATCGGGTGGTCAGCGACAACGAGTCGCGCTCGCCAGAGCGATAGCAACGCGACCCCGTGTTTTATTGCTCGATGAACCACTGACTGCCCTTGATGCCTTGCTACGTGAAAACCTACGGATTGAAATTGATCAATTGTTACGTCAGCTGGGCATCACTGCAGTTTACGTCACTCATGATCAAGGCGAGGCAATGGCTCTAGGTGATCGCATTGTGGTAATGGATCATGGTGACGTTGCTCAAGTGGGCTCTCCACGCGATATCTACTTTAAGCCCCGTAATGCCTTTGTCGCTGGTTTTATCGGCACGGTAAACCGGTTGCATGGACGGGTGACTGATGGTCAGTTGACCGTTAACGGTGGATCACTCCCTTTTACGGGTGCAACCGGTAAAGCCGAAGTGTTATTCCGACCTGAAGAGGCTCAGGTGTGTCCTATTTCTGATGCTAATTTGGTTGGTAAGGTCGAGACCTCCTATTTTTTAGGTGATCGCACTAAAATTTTAATTAGTGATATATCAGATGAATCGATTGTGATAGAAACATCCGGGCGCGATCAATATTTAAAAGGGGACAGTATTGGTATTTACGTGCAATCTGAAAATCTAATTCTCGCCCACTCTGAAGGTAATTAAAGAAAGCTATGCTGGTAGCACAAATTACCGATACTCATATTAGAGCGCCTGGCTGCCTCTCTTATGGAAAAGTGGATACTTGTCTTTATCTTGAGCAATGTGTTTATCACATCAACGTGTTGTCACCACGGCCAGATGTCGTATTGGTGACTGGCGATATAGCTGATTTTGGTCGGCCAGAAGAATATCAACAAATAAGTTTGTTACTCAATCAACTCACTATGCCTTATTTTGTAATACCGGGTAATCATGATCTGCCTGACGCAATGCGATTAGAATTCAGTGATCACCATTACTTACCCGCTAACGGCTTTATCCAGTATGTGATTGAGGATTATCCAGTTCGAATGATTGGCTTAGATACACAAGTTATTGGCAAGCCTTACGGGTTAATGTGTCAGGAAAGGCTAGACTGGTTAGAACATCAGCTACTGGCCCAACCAGATAAACCAACATTATTGTTTATGCACCATCCACCGTTTAAAACAGGTATCGAACATATGGATGTGCAAAACTGCCGAAACGCTGATGCACTGGGCAGTCTGGTAGAACAACATCCACAAATAAAATATATCTTATGCGGTCATGTTCATCGCCAAATTGAAGTTGCTTGGCACGGTACCATTGCTGCTATCGGTCCTGGTCCTGGGCATTCTGTCGCCCTTGACCTCAATCCGAAAGGTCCCTCGGCCTTCAGGCTAGAGCCTCGAGCGATTAAACTCCTTCATTGGAACGGTGCCGATTTGATAGGGCATCTTAGTTTCATCGGTGAATATGAGGGGCCTTACCCTTTCTATGATACAGATGGCAATTTGATCGAGTAATTGAATTGACCTGTAGGCTTTTGCTCATATTAGGTTTTTAAAAACTAATGAAAAATTCAGATTTTAGTAATAGTTATTTATTAATGCGGCATGGAGAAAGTGAGGCCAATGTAACGGGAGTCATTGTAAGTGACCCTAAAATTGGCTGCGAGGGTTTTGGGCTTACAGAGCACGGTGTCAAACAGATTACTGCTTCGGTCCATGGATTCACCGGAGAGGCCATAACTCGAATAGTATGTTCTGACTTTCTAAGAACCGTGGAAACAGCTCAGTTAGTTGCGGACATCCTGAATCTTCCAAAGCCTGAGCAAGAGAAAGGTCTTCGAGAGCGTTTTTTTGGAAAATGGGACGGCATGTCTGCGGAGCACTATCAAAATATTTGGCAACGGGATGAAATGGAAGATCAGTCTGATGATGGCGTGGAGAGTCCTGAGGCAGTTCTTCAACGTGGCTTTCAGGTGATCGAAAAACTGGAACAACGATACCAGAATCAAGTGGTTTTGGTGGTTTCCCACGGAGATCTGCTTCAGATTTTGAGTACCGCTTTCGCTGGTAAATCGCCAAAGAAACACCGTTCGCTAACTCACCACCAAACTGCCGAAATCAAACATATGCTCTGTCGGAATAATTAGAAGAATTTCATGCTGTCAAATTGTAGACAAACGAACAAAAAATATAGATAGAATAAGGATCGACTAGATCAGTCTTGCTCTCTATATATACACCTACAGTAACGCTATTGTCACCATAGACACATAATTAAATATATTGGTTATCAGGTTTATCCGTTGTCTGGCGCTATTCATCGATTAATGCAGTGAGGCGAATGTTTCCAATCTTGCCTATTTCGATAATGCTGGTATTGAACTCGAGTTCTATTGAATTATTTAAGCGAGTTTCGAGCGCAGCAATAATTTGGCTAGAGTTCAAGCCAGTGACTGCGATCACGAATGGAAAGTTAAACTTGTGGTGATACGCTCGATTTAGAGTCTGTAACTGTTGCAGTTCAGCAGTGCTGCACTGATTAAGGCCAGCGCTTGATTGTTCTTTTTGGGATTCATCGGTGAGTGTTCCGGCGTTGGCTTCTTTGCCTGCGAGTTCGGGATGGCTGCAGATTAACGCCATGCGCTGCTCCTGCGGCGCGGTCTTTACAGCATCGAGCATTACCAGATATAAGTGTGCAATCGATTCAAACGGGCGTTTTTCAAAAGACAGCTCGGCTACCCAGGGGGAGTGTTCAAATATACTGCCTAGTGTCGCGTTAAATTGCTCGGTGTTAAATTGGTTGAGCGCCGCTAATGAAATTTTCTCAGTCATGATGAGGAATTCTCGTCCGGGTAGGCATGGTGTTCTCGCCAGTGTCGCGCAATATCGATACGTCGACAAATCCAAACTCGATCATGGTTTTGTATGTGGTCGAGAAAACGCTGTAGGGCAACGAATCGTCCTGGTCGACCGATAATTCGACAATGCAGGCCGATGGATAACATTTTAGGGCAGTCGGCACCTTCGGCGTAGAGCAGATCAAAACTATCGCGTAGATATTGAAAAAACTGTTCGCCGCTATTGAAACCCTGCGGTGTGGCAAAGCGCATATCGTTGGTATCCAGCGTATAGGGAACAATTAAATGTGATTTCTTTTCACCACTACTCGTTTTCACCTGAGTCCAAAATGGTAAGTCATCACCGTAGTAGTCCGAGTCGTAGGCAAAACCACCATTTTCGACAACTAAGCGCCGCGTATTTGGGCTATCGCGTCCGGTATACCAACCAAGAGGGGTTTCGCCAGTCATCTGTTGGATAATAGCGATGGCTTGTTGCATTTGCTCACGTTCGTCATCTTCGGCCATGTCTTGATAGTCGATCCAGCGTAAGCCGTGACAGGCAATTTCATGTCCGAGTTTAACAAAGGTTTTTGCGAGCTCTGGATGACGTTGTAATGCCATTGCGACCGCAAAAATAGTGAGCGGCAATCCGCGCTTTTTAAATTCATTAAGTACGCGCCAGACCCCTACTCTGGAGCCATATTCGTAGATTGATTCCATGCTCATATGCCGAGCTGGGTAACTCTTAGCGCCGATAATTTCTGAAAGAAACTGTTCCGAACCCGCGTCGCCATGCAAAATATTATTCTCGCTGCCTTCCTCGTAATTCAATACGAACTGAACGGCTACTCTGGCGTTACCGGGCCAGTTAGCCTGCGGTGGATTTGGACCATAACCGATCATATCGCGTGGATAATCTAAACTAGAATTCGTCTTCATCATTGGTAATCGACTTTAGCTAGACAGCAAGATGGCGGCAAGATCAAGTTTTGGAGTTTCGACTTTATCTTCAATTTGGTTTTCGATATGCAATAAATGTTGTTCCATGATAGCGACCGCAGTTTCGCCATCACCTGCAGCAATGGCATCGACAATAGCCGCATGTTCTTGATTGCGACAGCGATTCTGAGCCTTCGAACCGAGGTGGGTCAAAATCACTAGTGGTGTACGGCGAATAATGTCATTGAGGAACTCTGTCATCACACTATTGCCGGCTAAGTTTGCGATTAAACGATGAAATTCAACTGACAGTGACAAAGCCGTTTGTAAATCAATTTGTTGATAGGCGACCTGCTCCTTGATTAATAGTTGCCTGAGTTGTTTGACTTGCGGTTCACTGATACTAGCCGCCAAGGTCTTTAAGTTAGCCGCTTCGATAGCCCGTCTGGCGGCAAATAAATCCTGTCCTTCCTTAACCGAGGGTTTTGCAACACTTGCACCGCGATTGGGCAGTTGCTCAACAAGGCG
>JBNMQI010000097.1:0-8220 GCA_051277905.1 Gammaproteobacteria bacterium
CCTCCTTGAATTTGCCAATCGATTGGCAGAGGAAGTGCCGCATTATGCAGTATTAGATTATTCCGAAAAAGAAGATAAAAAAAAGCCAGACACTTCTAATGAACTTGAAAAAAATAACGGTAATACAAAGGGTGGTGAGACGAAAGAAGGTCAAACTAACTCTCCCGAAATTCAAATAGGGGATGAGCCTGATCAAGAACCACTTAATAATTGGTATAATTCGACAATTGATTCTTTTGGAAGATTTCACCAAAAAGTATTTAAGCTTTGAAAACCCATCGCTCTTGTTAGTCTCGGCTGATCACCACTGATGATTGGAAGGACAACTTTTAACCAATTACGTAAGTTTATAAGTATAGCGTTGCATTCACCGGTTGAACTCACAGCTCATTGGAGCCATTCGCGGAGCGTCGCAAATGTGCCAATTGCGGTCATTGGGCACCCTTGATTGTTACTTCGGCTATACGCCCAAAGCGGAAGTAAACGAAATAAATCGCTACGTCCGCTATCTTGGGCAAACCCACCAGTCAACCAATGAGCAGGTCAGCCACAATCAAAGTGGAAGAGGGTGTTGCGGTGGTTGTGGTGGTTCGCACCCTAACCCAAGAACGTATTCAGAAGCTTCTTGATGGCAAAAAACTTTGGATACAACAGAAGATAGCTCTGTATCCACAAACTCAGGTTATAACTGAGAAGCAATATATATCAGGCGAAGCGTTTAGTTATCTGGGGCGAAACTACCGACTCAAAGTAATTGAGGGTGAACTCACCCCTCTCAAGCTCGTGCAAGGCCGCCTAACGATGTCAGCACCTAAAGGCTCGTCACAGTCCAAATTAATTAAATATGCGCTCACAAGTTGGTTTAGGCGTCGTGCTGAGCTTAAATTGCGTGAAAAGATAATGCGTTACTCGCCAATCGTGGGCGTACAAACAAACGGCTACAAAGTGAAAGAATTCCAGTCACGTTGGGGAAGTTGTACTTCTTCAGGACGAGTGGATCTTAACTGGAAAATCATTATGGCCCCAAATCGCGTGGTGGATTACGTGGTGGTACATGAGCTATGTCATCTCAAACAGCACGACCACTCACCTCAGTTTTGGAAGCTGGTCGAAAGCATCATGCCAGATTATTTAGAAAGTAAAGAATGGCTCCGGGTTCATGGGGCGAGTTTGATGGTTTGAATTAAGTCTTTGGAACCAAAGCGCACTTTGTCTACAAAATGGAATTATGTCCACATTGGATGCTGTCATGGCCGTCGATTCCTAATGTGTAAATTTCGAGGGTCTCATTTTATTTCCTTTAAAATCGCTAAGTCACTAATTTAGTTATGGAAAATATTTTACACATGGTTTTTAATAGTAAGCATTAAAGGGCCGTTAAAGTCAGGTCTCCTTTTGATTTTTGAGTTGAACACAATTTCTAAGTGGAAAAATTAAAGTATACTCAATTAAATCAATAGGTAACGTCTAAAATTCTTGACGAATCTAATCAATTCGAGCAGTTACATATACGAAATGCTCGATAATAAGCGCTATAAGTACTTATGGTTCGGGTGTTTAATTCAAACAAGGAAGAAAAATGAGTGAAACGTTTTCAATTTACGACAGTCCATTTTCAGACGAAACAAAGGTATTAAGACGAAACAGCTTACTACTATCTGGTATTTGTCTATTTATAGGTCTTACAGGCGAGTTACCGTCAAAATTTGCTTTGTTGGGTGTTAGTTTTACTACTCCCCAGCAAAATATTATCGGCTGGTTTCTTTTTGCCGTTTTAGGTTATTTTTATTTACATTTTATATCTAACGCTGCTGTAGAAGTTGCAAAATGGATTCATCCATTTTTTAAAATAATATCAGCAAAAAAAATCATGTTAACCCGTTATCCTCATGCATTTGGTGAGGAAGACTTTGCAGATATTCCAGCTCAGGTTAATGAGCAAGATAAGAAGGATATGCAAGCGGATGCACTTTCTGCTGCCGATTGGCAAATTACCAATAAACTTAGCTGGCTGTACCGAATGATTTATCTAAAATTAACTATTGAAGTTGTTGCACCTGTTTTTTTAGGAGTATGGGCAATGGTTCAATTGTTTGTACTTATAACAAACAAATGATGGCCGACGCGCAAACAGCACGCGCCGCATATTCGAGCGTTAGCACTCTCACATGTATCGAGGATATCGCATGAGAAAACCAAGGTTATTTATTGCGTCATCAGCAGAAAGTCTAAATATAGCGGAGGCTGTTAACGTAAATCTTGATCATGAATTTGAAATTACGATTTGGAAAAATGGCACTTTTAAACTTTCGTCCTCAACAATTGATGATTTAGTAGAAAAATCTTCTACGGTTGATTTTGCCTTGTTTATATTTGCACCTGATGACATCGCATCTATACGAAGCAGGCAGGAACATGTAGTACGTGACAATGTGATTTTTGAAATGGGTTTGTTTATTGGTGCTATAGGAAAGTCACGTTCATTTATCCTAAAACCTAGAGATCAAGAGATGCATTTGCCAACAGATCTATTGGGCGTAACCCCTGCGGATTATGACTCCAATCGCTCGGATGGTGATTTAGTTTCTGCAACAAATAGAGCCTGTTCTTTAATTAAATCTGAAGTAGAAAGAATCGGGTTAATTAATCATGCAAGCCTTTCTGAAAGTAGGAAGATAGTTGCCAATCCCGCAAATTATGAACTTTCAGAAATAGATTTCAAATTCTTATCCGCTTGTTTGCAAAGCCATACTAGCGATCCAGTTGGTTTGGCATACCATCGTATTGCCAATAACTTTAGAACAGTGAATGACGCACTTCTACAAATAGCCTCTATTAAATTAGAACGTATGGGGCTTTTAAGTAAAGCAATTGAAACAGATGAGCAAGACGGGTATGACTATTACGCATACTTTATTACAGAGCTAGGTATTGATATCTTATTAAAAAACGAAAGTGTATTTCAACCTAAGCCACAGCAACAAGTACCAAAAAAAAGCACTCACGGACAGATTGACTTCTAGAGTGCTAAAAAGACCTTTAAACGGACAAAAAACAGTTTGCTGTTTTTACTTCATTCAACATTTTAGCCCATTATTTGGGCGTTAATGTCCGCTTTAAGGCGATAGCTCAACAAAAATTGAATATGCCCAACGGCGGCAATTCGCTGTGAGTTCAACTGGTATGGGCAACGCTAAACTTTATGAAAAAATGAGGTGTTGTTCTGATTCCGATCAATTCGAATACGCCAAAAGATAAAAAATCGCTAGCCACGCCATATCTAATATCAGTAAGAAATACGGTGGGAGGTCTGTGTTTTAATCTTGTCTAGGACTACTTTCATTCACCGCTTTTAAAATCAAAGCATCTACCTCATTGGTGATGGGCGAAATATTACTGTTAGTCAATATCGCATAGCCGTAATTGCGACCAATTATTGTTCTTGTAAGTGCTATCCATCCTCTATTGTAACCAGAAAATCCGACACTCTCATTTTTTTCATCAATAAAATAACTGATACTCATTCGGTTACCGGTCGCCTCTACCGGCTTCATTAATTCTGAAATCCATTTTTCTTTTAGTAGTTTTTGACCAATAAATATGCTTTTCTTATCTTTTAAGAATGTTGAACTAAACAGGGCTAAATCGTGGGTTGTTGAATGCATACCGGCTGCTGCGGTAGCGGCAAAATATATCATTGATGTTGCCTTACCTTCGTCGTCGTATGGGGTTGCTGAACGTCCCATAAGCTCTTCATTTACTTCAAACGTAGTCGATGTCATTCCCAGCGGCAAAAACACTTTGCTTGTCATAAATTCATTAAATTTTTGACCGCTAATATCTTCAATCAACAACTGAATAACAGCATAACCACCACCTGAGTAAGAAAACTGTGTATTGGGTTCTATTATCAATTTGACGTCTCCAGCGGCGTTATTATCACCGTTGAGAAAATCAACAATAGATTTATCCGTAGGCTTATCCCAACCACCCACTGGACCAACAGACAAACCAGAAGTATGTGACATTATATTTCTCAAAGTGACTAACTGAGTGTCAAATTTGGACTCTGGGATCTTCCAGCGTTTCAGGTAGTTGTTGATAGGTTTGTCTAAATCTACTTTTCCGTCTTGGACCAACTGCATCACGGCCCAACCGGTAGCCACTTTTGAAATTGAACCTATGTTAAACATAGTATTTTCGTCAAAGACAATTTGCTTTTTTACATCTGCGAATCCATAAAATTTATAACCTACAATCTTGCTTCCTTCCACAAATCCAATGGCAACACCGGGTGCCCCATGTTCTTCTAGAATAGCTGGTACCCCACTGTCTAACTCAAGAAATATTTTATCGAAATTTATCTTTGACTCTGGGTACGCAAATGTACTGGTCACAATTAATAGGAGAGAAAAGTATCTAAGTATGTTCATGGCATTCCTTGTTAATTAACGAACTGGGCTACTTACGGTTACTTTAGTAAACTATTAATTTTGACTGCCTGCTTGCAGTATTTTCACTATAAACCTTATGAACAGTTTTTTTGGTTATTTTTCAAGCATTAACTTGGTTGATGCCCAACGACCGCAATGTCGCTCATTTTTGCCGTTCGACCAGACAACTCGTTTAGTCCGCTTTGGGCGTTTAGCCGAAGTAAAAATCAAGGGTGCCCAATGAACGCAATTGGCACAAACTTCAATATGCCCGTACAAAAATGTTTATTGAAAATAGGACTTTTGCATCTAATTTTTAGTCTTCAACACTAGCTGCTGATTAACCCCATTTCTGTGACTATGTCACAGATTGATATTTTGACTTTTTACGGACGATGGGCAAGCTTCTTTATTACGCATATCGATAAGCATGACAAGATAGTCCTTAATATTCTTATCTTCGGCTGCTGCAAGATACTTTAAATCAAGGTACGTTTCGCGTGGTAACTCAACAGAAAAGGAAGCATGTTTACGCCTAGATTTCTTTTTGCGTAACGCAGCTCGTAAAGCGTTTAGCTGTTTTTCATTTAGGTGCTTCTTACACCATGAGTCTAGATTAGTAGCTAGGGAGTCATCCTGTTTTATAGAAAGGAATGACGAAGTGATGAACTTTTCCTGTTCGTAATCTTCGATATGAGCAAAATAAAATGGTTCGTTTTTAAACTTACTATGAATATATGACCACGCATGAACATTGTTTTCGTCTGTGATTGAAAATCGCATTGGCCCACCCTATTAGCTGTGACAGTGTCACGAGTTATATAGCGTAGCAGATTGTATGTTGGTCACGTACCATTTTCTCCCTGACAACTGAATCAAATACTCCTTTCGAAATAGAAGAAACAATTGATGTTACTACTACTGTCAGGTTTCACACTTGACTGTCGGTCGCAAGCTAAGAAGTCAGCGAAGTAAGTATTTTATTGTCAGTCTACATGATAGAAACATACAGAAATAATTTAGATCGATAATGGCACCAGTGGATCTAAAAGATGACAGTTAATAATTGATACTTCACACTTAAAATAAGCATAAACTTAGATGAATTAAAAGAAAGTTAGATAATAACCTTGAAAGTACCGTTATTATTCGGTTTTCTAACTTTTTTATCTAAATTTTAGTTACATGTATTTTATTATCGTCAGACACCTTGGTTGATTGATTAGCTTAAAGCTTAGAGCATTAATTCTTTTTTGCTGCTTTTTAAAAATGGGTGTCATGTTTAGATTTGATCCGTCCAATAGCCACGCCGCAGAAACTCTGCTGTCTGGGCTCGTAGCCGACCTTCGCTGCGTGTTGCACCAAGGTCAGCTGTGGGCCGTTTGTGTCATTCGACAGGTTCCGCCTTTAACCAAAAGCGGAACCTGTGCGCACTTGCCGAAATGATCAATCATGAACCTTAAGCCCAGACACAGCAACCGACGCAAAGGGCGGAAGCCGACCTTCGCGGCACCGTGCATGAATTCACACAGCGCGGACTTTGTGAGCTTTCGCTGCAACTGCGCCAAGGTCTGCTTTCGCAAAATTCCCTTTCATTGCGGTCATTTGAGCATTTCAGTCAGTCAAACATTTGATTTTGAGCTCTCAATGGCCGGTCACGTAAACGGACACGTAGGCAGGAGAAATTTGCCTACGTGTCCGCACCGGTCGGTCACATGCAGATTACTGCACGGCGAGGATAACTGTATGATCCGAGGTTTTTGCGGAGTTATTCACGGTAGCGTTCGCGGGCTCTATACTATTGGAGTCATCCACTCCCAGAATCCCCAGTGCAGATGTGGCTTCAGTGTCGTGGACTTGGGCGCGAATCGTTCCATCTTCGACATCAAGGGTTACAAACATATGCCGAGTGGAATCATGCTCTTTATCATGATATGCAGCTATCGGTATTTCTATTATACCTTTATTTTCTGAATTAGGCTCTGGCCAAGAAAAGGCAACACCAGGCTCATTGATTTGGGTGATGTAATCACCATTTTCCGTCGAATCAGCTGACGGCGCACCACCTTCATTGGGCAAGAAATCTTTTGGTTTGGCCGTTCCGTTCTTCGTTAAGAAATACATGCCAAGTATGAATTTATTTGATGCTGCTGTAAAATCGCTTTGAAGCTGTCCGCTATCGGGATTTTGGCTGATCTGACTGTTGATTTCCGCAGTGTCGGAGGGCGAATCGCCATTCATTACTTTTTGTGCGTAATTCAGCAGCGAATTGGCCTTGTTGGTCGCGTTAGTAACTACCGCTTTCACTTTATCATATTGCCATTTTCCAGCATATGCTGCGGAGTCGAGGTAGGCCTGCCCTCCGTCCGCTATTTGAGTAAGCTTATCGATCTCAGTGCCGAGATTCTGTATGTTATCGTCATAGACAAATGTACTGCCGTCGTTTGCGTTGCTGGCATTGTCAAGCACAGACCATGGAAGAACCATAACTGTAACTACGCTATTGCCCATTGGGGCCTTACCAAATTCTGTCATAGCGGTATCAATATCCGAAGCTGATTTGATCACTACATATGCTTCATAACCGGCGGCACTTAGGCTTCCAAAGGAATTGGTGCTGGAGCATGTTTCCGTCGATGCAGTATTCATGTCTGCTTGCGCCTGAGCACTCGTTGCGCCGTCAGAATAAGATGCCTGCAGACTTGCAGAGAATGCCTTCTGGGTTGAAGACGAGCTAAATATTTCGGTCCATTGAGCTAGAATTGATTTTCCATAAGTAACCGAAGATATAAAATGTGTTCCATAGCGTTTTTGAAAATCGGCTGGACTCTGGCTGAGAAGCTGTTGAGCTTCATCACTCAATGTTTGCGCAGTCGTATTTACTTGTATTCCATTCCCAAATTGATAGGCGGATCCCATCATGACGACAGACGTGCTTGAGGACGTGCTTATCTGTTCGCTTTCGGCATTCGCTTTGACAGTGCACCCCCAACCGGAACCCTTTACACTTGCTTGATATTCGCTAGCGGAATCGCATTCCTCGTCGGTATAAATCATTAAAGTTTTGCTATCAGAGTGCTCGGAGTCAAAACCATTTGTTATTGATTGAAAAAATGCATTGACGCCAGTTGTTTTTCCGTTGAAGACATCAAAAGAATCTCCAATTTTCCAGTCGTTTCCAGGTGGCGCCGGGAAATTCAGTTCACCTTCAGTCGCTGACAATTTTGCATCTCTGGCAATCGATTTTTCGCTGTTCATTTTATTTCCTTTGTTTTAATTTCAAAAACCCTTACGAATGCACTATATATACGGTTTGGGAGATGCAGGGAAAGATAATGCGAGTATAGTGAGTATAGGTAAAATAAAACGTCATTTTCCTAAAATCAAAATATTTTGCCTCATGTTTTCCATATTGACATCTATTTTATATCCTTGAGGGAGTGAAAGTTGGCTATTTTTCGTCTATTAATCAACTACTTTTATTCAAACCGCCTAATATATTTGAGATGGTGCTCTAATTTTTGGGGGGCAAAGCTTTGCTCAATGTCCGCTCCTCGATCATGCCGTCATTTAATTTGATTAATCGCATCATGATTTTCCGCTCAATATAGTCTGATAGTTTGAACTCTCTTACGTCAGCTTTAGGTCGATTTAAGCCTTTTCTAAACTAGAACCTTATGTCGGCTTTTGGCACAAAGTTCTCCTTCAGGTTTAACGTTCGACTGTCTGCTATTAGGCTCAAAGCTGCCAGTCAGTGAACTTCTGCCCAACGACTGCAAATGGCACA
>JBNMQI010000098.1:0-8203 GCA_051277905.1 Gammaproteobacteria bacterium
AAGATAGATAAGTTGGCACCAGAGCCAATTTATGGACAAATCAAAAAAAATATCGAACAGAAAATATCTACTGGTGACTGGCTGGCCGGGCAGAAACTGCCATCAGAGAATGATCTGGTTGTAGCACTCGGCGTTAGTCGAATGACGGTGAATCGAGCGCTACGTGAATTGACTCAAAAAGGTTTAATCCATCGTGTCCACGGTTTAGGGTCATTCGTCGCAGAGAAGCCTCGTCACGCCAGCTTGATAGAATTGGAAGATATTGCACTCGAAGTAACAGGCAACGGCAAACAGCATAGCTCAAAAGTTGAGGTGTTAGAAAAGCGCCTGGCTAGCCCCGAAGTTGCTGCTGACCTAGATGTTCCAATCAATACCGAATTGTATTACATGAATGCGGTGCATTATCAAAACGACATACCAATTCAGCTCGAATCACGATACGTCAACCCAGCGCTAATCCCAGAATTTTTGCTTCAGGACTTTACCAAAATAACCTCAACGGCTTATTTGCTTAGTCAGTTTCAGCCAGATGAAATGGAGCATATTGTCAGCGCTGTCATTTCTGATGGGATAACTCAAAACAGACTAAAAATAGGGCCATTCGATGCCTGTTTGCAGCTTAATAGACGCACCTGGAAAAATAAACAAGTAGTAACACAGGTGACGCTGATTTATCCCGGCAGTCGATATAATCTTGGTGCCCGTTATGCCACCAGTGAATACAACACACGAATACCTAATAAGCATTAACAGGAGAAAAAAATGTCCCTAGACCTTATCAACAATCGTATCGATAAAACACGTAATATTCGAGCACCACGTGGATCAGAACTGAACTGCAAAAGCTGGCTCACCGAATCAGCATATCGGATGATCCAAAATAATCTTGATGCAGAAGTAGCCGAAAAACCAGACGAACTCATCGTCTATGGAGGCATAGGTCGCGCAGCCCGAAACTGGGCTTGCTTCGATAAAATTCTTGAATGCCTGAAACAACTCGAAGACAACGAAAGTTTGCTGATTCAATCAGGAAAACCTGTTGGCGTATTTAAAACCCATGTCGACGCACCCCGAGTGCTCATAGCAAATTCAAATTTAGTACCCGCTTGGTCGAACTGGGAGCACTTCAACGAACTCGATCGGAAGGGTTTGATGATGTACGGCCAAATGACAGCTGGGTCTTGGATTTATATCGGTAGCCAGGGCATTGTTCAAGGCACGTACGAAACCTTCGTAGAAGCCGGTCGGCAACACTTTGAAGGCAACACCAAAGGAAAATGGATATTAACCTCCGGCCTCGGTGGCATGGGTGGTGCCCAACCACTAGCTGCAACAATGGCGGGTTACTGCATTTTATGTGTGGAGTGTGACGAAACCAGGCTCGATTTTAGGTTACGAACTCGATACCTTGACAAAAAAGCTAACAATCTGGATCAGGCATTACAAATGATCGACGAAGCCTGCGCCAAAGGTGAAGCCTTGTCAGTCGGGCTGGTTGGCAATGGTGCTGAGATTTTACAAGAGCTACTTAAACGTGGCATTAAGCCAGATCTTGTTACCGATCAAACCTCAGCACACGATCCAGTGAATGGTTACCTACCAATCGGTTGGAGTATGGAGCAATGGGATCAAACTAGAATTAGTGACCCAGACTTAGTCGCCGCAGAAGCAAAAAAATCTATGGCCTTGCATGTAAAAGCAATGCTTGAATTTCATCGACAAGGCATACCGACAGTTGACTATGGAAATAATATCCGTCAGGAAGCACTCAATTTAGGCGTTACAGACGCGTTTGATTTTCCGGGTTTTGTACCTGCTTATATTCGGCCCTTATTTTGTAAAGGAGTCGGGCCATTCAGGTGGGTCGCGCTTTCGGGTGATCCAGAAGATATTTATAAAACTGATGCAAAGGTTAAAGAACTTATTCCTGACGATGCTCACCTGCACAACTGGCTCGACATGGCACAAGAAAAAATTAGTTTTCAGGGTTTGCCATCACGAATCTGTTGGGTGGGTTTAGGAGACAGAGATCGCTTAGGGTTGGCCTTTAATGAAATGGTGAAGTCAGGTGAATTAAAAGCACCCGTTGTGATAGGACGTGATCATCTCGATTCTGGCTCAGTCGCCAGTCCCAATCGTGAAACCGAATCAATGTTGGATGGCTCGGACGCCGTATCCGATTGGCCATTGCTTAATTTATTGCTCAACACATCAGGTGGCGCAACTTGGGTATCGTTTCATCACGGTGGTGGTGTGGGTATGGGCTACTCTCAACACTCGGGCATGGTAATTTGTTGTGATGGTACTGATGCCGCTGCAGAGCGCATTAAACGCGTATTGTGGAATGATCCGGCGAGCGGCGTCATGCGCCATGCCGATGCTGGCTATGAATCCGCAAAAGATTGTGCGCGTGAGCATGGTTTGAATCTCCCCAGCATCTTAAACGATCAATAGCTAAGATGAACTATGTGCCAGGAAAAGAAGATTGTCCGTTGCCCTACTCTCCTTTCAAGAGCTGCACAGTGCCAAGACCTATTGGCTGGCTGTCAACTATTTCAAAAGAAGGCATGGTCAATCTTGCACCTTACAGTCAATGGCAAAATCTGACCTTCGACCCACCAATGGTGATGTTTGCTGCCAACCAATTGAGCGATGGGCGCCGCAAAGACACGGTTATCAATGCCGAAGAAACGGGTTGGTTTGTCTGGAATATGGCGACGTATGACTTACGTGAGGCGGTCAATATCTCTGCGGTAGAGTTCCCGTCTGACGTTGACGAATTTGAAAAGGCGGGCGTGTCCCAAGTGGCCTCGGTTGATGCACCCGGACCTAGAGTTGCAGAAAGCCCCTGTCATTTTGAATGCCGTTACCTGTCGACCCATCGGCTAAGTGGTAACTCCGCCGCTGGATGGGTTGACGTAGTTTTTGGCGAAGTCGTTCGCATTCATGTTGACGATACGGTAGTCACGCCGGAGGGCAAACTGGATATTGTCAAAATCCGTCCGTTGGCGCGTTTGGGTTATTACGACTATACATCGATCACGGAAGTATTTGAGATGAAAATACCTGGTGCCTCTGATTCGGCGGCGGCCGGATTGGAGGGAAAAGCTTGGTGAAAAACTAAATCAATTGAAACATCAAAATTTGTAGTTTTGTGGGTTATAAATGTTGTCAAACTAATCAAAATTCTAATCATCTGGAACATAGCCCAATCCTCTAATAACTCAAGATGTTGTTAATCATGACAGCAGCAACAAATGCTGTCCTACTGATTACCGATGGACTCGATTCAATTACAGTATTGGCGATTTTCCATGATCTGGGGTATTTACCTTAGGTACTGTCTCTTTGATACGATCAACGCCATAGCATAGAACTGGAATCGACTAGTCAGTTAGCTGAACCTGTCTGCAGAAAAGCACCCCATCGTTAATATTGATTCGCGATTAAGTGGGTCAGCACTCAAGGCTGACATCGATATAGTTAAAAATCGACTTGCTGATGAGGTTGAAAGTAACTTATGTGCCAGCCAGGAATACCATCTTCTTATCTTTTGCATTGCCTAGGCTGAGGTTTTAGAGTCATCAAATATTTTTATTCACATTAACGCGCTCGATTAATCAACTGTGTATTACCACTCGATTTTGGCTTACTCAACGAGCATATCGATGTTCTGACAGATGAAAACATAGCCCGTTGGCTAATACAGCAGCCATCACTTTTCAAACCACTGGCTTCCAATCTTTCGGTTCCAAATTTGTTTAACGTTAGTTTGAGGTAGTTAACTAATGCCGCCAAAATCCACAATGACGCTTAAGCCAGCAAAAACATAAGGTGCTTAGTAATTCATAGTGTTCCGGCTATTGATGCGTTTTCGATTCCACATTACCCCCATAAAAATCTAAGAAATAATAATAGGGCTATTAGTACTATCTATTAGTTGTAAAGAAAATGGAAGAATATGCCGTTAAGCACTAAGTCTTATTATACCTATTTTATTTAGTCAAAAAGCACACCCCATTTGTCTGAACTACAGGTATGGCCTGTGCTTCATCATTATCAGATCCATTTAAATGTGATGAACAATAAGTGGAGTTGAGTCAGTTTTTGAAGCCAAATCCTGGACAAGATTTGATCTAATCATTTTATGAAATTAACACCCAGGGGCGAGAATTAATTCCCTCAAGGACTTGTTATTAGTTATTGATCTAAGGTAAGGTTATTTTATTATAACTATATCGAAAGATGCCTAGATACTCCTTAAACAGAAGGATCTAGGCCATTGGATTGACTTTAAGTCACTATCAATTTTAAACACCATTATAACCTGTGTGAATAATAGGAATAATCTGCATTTATTTCAATTATAGCGAATATGATTCTATTATGAACCGACATAATTACTGCAATTAGCCTGGGGCTTACCATTTTGGAAACAACTATTGTGTCTGTTAATACTACCTGCGATTTATTGAATATTGGCCATGATGACGCTATTGCCATCCAAGCTCCTGGACGACCTCCTCTAAATTATTCCGCAATACGGGCACTATCAAAACGTACCCGACAAGCGCTTAAGCAAGCCGGGATTGCAAAAAGTGATCGAGTCGCTATTGTATTGCCTAATGGTCCTGAAATGGCGACAGCATTTGTTGCCATCTCTGGTGCGTCGACCACTGCGCCGTTAAATCCTGCTTATCGTCAGGAAGAATTTGAGTTTTATCTCAGCGACTTGAAAGCTAAAGCACTGGTTGTTGCAGTGAATAGTGAGTCGCCATCAGTTGCTGCCGCTCAAAAGCTAGGCATTCCGTTAATTACTTTAGTCACTGATAGTAGCCGAGCTGCCGGTGACTTTGACCTCATATTTGATTCTGCAACACTCTTGGTTCCAACGAAAAATGATGAAGTCAACGAAAATGATGTTGCCCTCATATTGCATACTTCTGGCACGACCTCGAGACCAAAAATAGTACCGTTAAGTCACCGCAATATGACCAGCTCTGCAGAAAATATAATGAATACCTTGTCTCTGGTACCTGGAGACCGTTGCCTGAATATCATGCCGTTATTTCATATTCATGGACTTATCGCCGCAGTTTTATCGTCTTTGAGAGCAGGTGCTAGCATCTACTGCACCCCTGGATTTAACGCATTGAAGTTCTTTGGCTGGATGGACGACGCAAAACCAACTTGGTATACCGCCGTTCCAACAATGCATCAGGCGATATTAACTCGCGCCTCTCGTAATCTGGATATTATTAATGCCGTGCCACTGCGTTTCATTCGTTCATCATCATCATCATTACCATCTCAAGTAATGACTGAATTGGAAAAAGTATTCAACGCACCGGTTATTGAAGCTTATGGTATGACCGAAGCATCACACCAAATGGCCTGTAACCCACTACCCCCCGCCGTAAGAAAAGCAGGAACAGTCGGTATTGCGGCCGGCCCTGAAGTGGGCATTATGAGTTTGGACGGTGAGATATTGCCAAATGGAGAAGTTGGCGAAATCGTAATTCGTGGCGCAAACATAACTCAAGGTTATGAAAACAACCCAAAAGCGAATGAGGAAAATTTTACCAATGGTTGGTTTCGCACGGGTGACCAAGGTGTGCTCGATTCGGACGGTTATATCTCTATTACAGGTCGATTGAAAGAAATCATCAACCGCGGTGGTGAAAAGATATCACCACGAGAAGTTGATGAAATTCTAATGGATCATCCTGCTATCCAGCAATGCGTTACATTTTCCATGCCCCATCTAACATTAGGGGAAGAAGTGGCTGCTGTTGTGGTTTTGAAAGAGGGCATGACGGCTGACGAAAAAGATATTCGAATGTTTACTGCTCAGCATATGGCTGATTTTAAAGTCCCGAGAAAAATTCTTTTTATGGATGAAATTCCCAAAGGTGCCACTGGAAAATTACAACGTATCGGTCTTGCTGAAAAACTTGGACTAGTTGGGCTGTAACGATAATATGAAAATTGCAATATATGGTGCTGGTGCCATTGGTGGTTATATCGCAGCATTACTCACACAGTCAGGTGAGGAAGTCTCTGTTATTGCTCGTGGCCCACATCTCGCTGCAATAAAAGCCAACGGATTGGCACTTGATATGAATGGTGAGCGTATTGTGACTCATCCAGTTGCCACTGATAATCCTGCTGATCTGGGCGAGCAAGATTTTGTTATCGTTTCATTAAAGGCCCATTCGGTGCCTAATGTAGTCGATGCCATGCAACCACTTTTGGGTGTCAATACGGCGGTAGTGACTGCAGTCAATGGAGTCCCTTGGTGGTATTTCCACCAGCTTTCGGGCGAATGGGAAAACCGTAGAATTGAAAGTGTAGACCCCGGCGGTAAGCAGTGGGACGGC
Organism: Gammaproteobacteria bacterium; assembly: GCA_051277905.1. Taxonomy (GTDB): domain Bacteria; phylum Pseudomonadota; class Gammaproteobacteria. Next base: position 6,381 of record JBNMQI010000098.1, read on the forward strand.
ATTGGACCAGAGCGAGCCATTGGCTGCGTAGTTTATCCTGCCTGTGAAATATCTGAACCAGGTGTTGTACGCCATATTGACGGAAACCGATTTACGCTAGGCGAATCGTCAGGTGAAAAAACAGAGCGCGTAAGAGCCTTGTCAAAGGCAATGATCAATGCGGGTTTTAAAGCACCAGTCAGAAATATTCGCGACGAGATATGGGTCAAGTTATGGGGCAATTTATGCTTTAACCCCTTAAGTGCACTCACAAATGCCACATTAGATATCGTCGCAACTGACCCTGGAACGCGTGCTGTGGCAAGAAACATGATGCTTGAAGCACAAGCAATTGGAGAAAAGCTAGGTGTACGCTTCGCTATCGACGTCGACAAGCGTATTGCTGGTGCGGCTGCTGTTGGCGCGCACACAACATCAATGCTGCAAGACTTAACTCTGGGGCGTCCAATGGAAATTGATGCGCTAGTGACTGCAGTACAGGAACTAGGTCGAATCGTTGATGTTAAAACACCCACAATTGACACCATTTTGCCAATAATCCAGCAGCGTGGCCGCATAGCGGATTGTTATTAAAATTAACGTTTACTTTAAAAATCAGAATGAGATATCGGTGGGAATGCCTGATCTTAAAAAGCCCAGTTGCGAGACACTCACTAATAGCGTGATGATAAATTAATGAATAAATGGGTAAGGTTTGAACATAATGGTAACATTCATTTTGGTCAATTAGAAGACGAACAGATTACCCGCTACGAGGGGGACATGTTTAATGAAAGTAAAGCCACAGATGAAGTCTTCACCGTTGATACCGTCTCCCTACTAGCGCCTTGTTCGCCATCAAAAATAATCGCGTTATGGAATAACTTTTATGCGTTAGCTGAGAAGCAAGGCAATGAAATCCCTGAAGCGCCGTATTACTTCATTAAACCCAGTAGTTGTGTCGTTGGTATCGGGTCAGCAATCATCCCTCCAGCCTCCTACTCAGGGCGTATTTTTTATGAAGGTGAATTAGGTATTGTTATTGGGCAAAAATGCAAAGAAGTGAATGAGTCACAGGCTGAGGATTATATTTTTGGTTATACCTGTGTCAATGATGTCACTGCGATGCAGCTAATACACGAAAAAAAGGCATTTGAACAATGGACCAGAGCCAAAAGTTTTGACACCTTTGGTGTTATAGGGCCCTGCATTTCAACGCTGATAAATGTAGATGCATTGACTGTCAGAACATTAGTCAATGGCCGAGAAAGACAAAACTACCCTATAAAAGATATGATTTTTTCACCTGCTCAACTCGTCAGCCTGTTGTCTGAAGACATGACGCTTGAAGCCGGAGACGTGATTGCTTGTGGCACTTCTTTAGGAGCAATGCCAATGAAAGGAAATACTAAAATTGAAGTAATAATCGATGGCATAGGTGTATTAGAAAATACCTATCTACCTGAATAAAAACAGCCTAATGTTATTAATATAATTTCTGATGCTATCAATATAATTTTATTTGGTTTTATCCATAAAAATCTGTAAAGTATCAATTGAAAGATCAGTCTGTAGTTAGTGTTGAGCAAAATAAGTTCAAAAAATAAAAATCTCGCAATATAAAATCCCGGAGGATTACTAAGTGATTAAGAAATTTACATTATTAGCAATGGTAGGCGCCCTATCGTCTTCCTTTATGTCCACAGCGATTGCTGCCTGGGAGCCAATCAAGCCAGTAGAATTTGTCGTCATGGCCGGTAAAGGTGGTGGTGCTGACAAGGCGGTTCGTTTGTTGCAAAGTATTATAGCATCAGAAAAAATGGCATCGGTCCCTTTTACGCCAG
>JBNMQI010000099.1:0-8154 GCA_051277905.1 Gammaproteobacteria bacterium
TTCTGCATTCCAAACAACGTGGCCTCAAGTTGGGGTGTGTCAAACGACCACAAAGAATTCACAATGCTGTTCTTAAAGGTATTTTTTAGACCATATAATTGAGTAAACAAATTGGATTTAACATGGCGATACTCAGAGGCCAGTTGTATGCCAGTAACCGCCAACGCAACAATCAGATAACAACCAAATACATAACGCAGTAAGCGTAGACCAATCGTTTTTTTCAGTCTAATCATTGGGTGATTTGAGGCTGTATTTTGACAATATTTTCCCTCGTGTGCCGTCAATGATTAATTCATCCAGCGCTTTACGCATAGGCTCAAGGATGCGGGCGTCGGTATCGTTGTGGAAGGCGTAACCCATGTTGGATTGTTTTAATATATAGATTATTTCGAAGTCATCTGGATTAATCTTTGCCCGCTCAAACAGACTTAATGTTGTGACGAATGTATATGCGACTGCATCAACTCGGCCAGAAGCCAATTTTTTCACCATACTCAAACCGGTATTAAGACTGTCGATTGACTCTGGCTTGACACCTTGCCCAAGCAGGAGCTGCTCACCAATATCATCCCTCACCACACTAATTTTTAATTGATCCAAATCCTCTACGGACTCGATTTTTAACTGCCGGGATTTGCGCGCAGTAACCGCAATAACATTCGGTGCAATTGGGCCCAGAAACTTCATATCTTGCAGCCTTTGAAGCGTGTAAGTGGTTGAAAACAATGCGGTTCCAGCATCATTCAAAACCTTGTGATAGCCCCTCGCCCAGGGATACAGTTTAAGGTTTATGCTGTCGCTTTTAATCCCTAATTTGGCAAATATCTGCATTAACACTTCGACCGAAGCTCCTGTTATTTCCCCTGTACTAGGATCTCGATAGTTAAATGGAGGGTATTCTTCGGTAATCCAGTTTAAGTTTTGAATTGCCTGTATCACTTGTGAAGGGTCAGCCAGATCTTGCTCAGCAACAGCGGGGTTGCTCATTAAAAAGCCAAGCAAAAAAATCTGAAGAAATTGAAAAATCGACATTTTCTGGTGAGGTTTCGCACAAAAACTTGTATCGAACACGTGGAGGTCTGATTTTTTGCGTTCTATCATTAGGATAAACCTTAAAAATACTATGGACACTATGATAATAGCAGAAAGCTTTAGATTTGCATGAGTTTAGGTTGGATCCAGTTTTTAACGTGGGTTCGGACCCGCCTAGTCTGAGTATGAGGCCTTTCTTCAACTAGGGTTCGTACTTATATACAGACCCTAGGAGCCTGTCTGGATTAGAATCAATTGACTACTTCGACACTTTTGTCTTCAGCGTTATTAAATTGTTTTGAACCCTTTTCTTATTTGACTAGGCTTATTGATGAGATAAAACTTCCATTCAACTTTTACGCATTATTGTTGTTCAATTCCTACCAATATCATTAATCCGGTCTAGTAGGTAATAAAAAGGAATCAAATTTTTACTACGGATTAAGATGACTATTGATACCAAAACTTCTAATGGCAAAGAGAACTTAACCATTTCAGTCACAGGTATATTCGATTTTCAGTTCCATGATGATTTTAGAGCTGCCTACTTAGATACTCGCGGGCTCAGATCTAAAGTATGTTGTCGATTTTTCAAAGACAGACGGCATTGGTAGTTATGCCCTTTGTATGCTTTTGCTTTCACATGACGACGCAGTTGGCGGGACATCTGAAATTACAATATGGCATGCTTCAGGAATTGTGAAAAAGGCTTTAGATGTCGCTAATTCTTCAAAATTATTTAACCCTAATGGGTATTTCTAAAAGAACTTCCTACTTTGTTCCATGAGAGTCAAAAGGTGCCTTTAATTAATCTGATTGGATATGCAATTCAGCTGTATCGATAAGCTTGCACTTCTTGATCTTGTGCGAAGTATCCTATTTTCCAACCACCCTTTTCCAATAAATAATTCTCAATAACTGACCCTTTTCTGGCATAGCATTAAAGGTCACAATATCGGCTCAACTTCTACTTTTAATTGCGGTGTTAAGAAGCCAGAGATTACCAAAATCTAGCGCCCTGTTTCCGATACATATGGTCAAATTATTTACGCCGACGTTTCCCACTGGCTGGCCTAGCCTTAACCGTATGCTCGCCACGCGACTGTGCTTTAGCCCCATCAGTAATATCACCGAGAACAATTAAAACGTCATCAAACGTGGGAGCTACGGAAATAGGGTTGTTGTCTAATGCCTGTCGCATTGCTGCTACGTGTTCGGGCGATGTGCCACAACAACCACCGATAATTCTGGCACCAGCATTACGCGCCATAACGGCATAGTTAGCCATTATTTCGGGAGTGCCGTTGTAGACTATTTTGCCATTGAGGAATTCGGGTATGCCGCAGTTAGCTTTCGCAACAATTACTGGATCAGTACCTTCGACAGCCGTCGCTTTCATGTTTAAAACTGCTGCCACTACCTCAGACGCACCAACGCCACAATTAGTACCACAGGCGTGGACATGAGGTGTTATTTTGTGATGTAACTTCATCATATCAGCAGCGCCAACGCCCATCATAGTGCGGCCATTAGTGTCAAAACTCATAGTAAAAACGATAGGCAAATCTGCCTGTGAAGCACCTTTAACGGCGAGCTCAACTTCTTCCTGCGATGACATGGTTTCAATCCAAAGGACATCGGCCCCACCTTCTTTGAGTGCCAATGCTTGCTCAGCAAAGGCGGCAACAGCTTCTTCTGGGATCATTTCACCCAAGGGTGCAAGGATTTCACCCGTTGGCCCAATTGAGCCCGCGATAACGACTGTACGGCCAGAGTCTTTGATTTGTTCTTTGAGGATCGATACTGCTGCAATATTGAGCTCAGCAACACGTTCTTGAGCTTTGTGGAGTTTTAAGCGATAGCGAGTACCACCAAACGTGTTCGTTAAAACAATATCTGAACCCGCATCGATAAAACTTCGGTAGTGGGCCGCAATTTTTTGTGGCTCTTCAATGTTCCACAACTCGGGAGCGTCTCCACTTTGTAACCCTAGCGCAAATAAGTTAGTGCCTGTTGCACCATCGGCTAAAAGAGTATGCTTTTCAGCTAGCATTGTTTCGAATAGATTATCCAATTCGTTTTCCAGTGTTATTGGGTAGTTGGTGACTGTTTTATAACAATTTCCCTACTTTTAATAAGTATATGTTGCAATAAAACCACTTAGATGCAAATATAAACATATCTTTATATAGTGTAAATAAAAGAATGCATAATTTAGACACTTTATTATCGGGCTTACGTGCAGCAGGTGAACATACTCGGCTCCGAATTCTTATCCTTTGTTCTCGTGGCGAACTAAGTGTGTCTGAATTAGTGCAGATATTGGGACAAAGTCAGCCTCGTGTCTCTCGGCACTTAAAGCTGATGGTTGAAGCTGGATTGTTAGAACGTTTACCCGAAGGTGCGCAAGTGTACTTTCGAGTATCGGACCAAGATCAAACTTCTAGCTTGGCGCATGCTTTAATAGCACTAATTCCAGAGACTGACAATTTATTGGTTCGGGATATGTCACGGCTCAACCAAGTACGTGATAGCCGAGCCAAAAAGGCACAAGACTATTTTCAACAGGTTGCCCATAGTTGGAACAGTATTCGAGCGTTGCATGTGCCTGAACAACAATTAGATGACAGACTTTTAAAAGTAATTGGCGATCAGTCAATCGGTGACTTGCTCGATATAGGAACTGGTACTGGACGAGTACTCGAAATATTATCAGACCGATTTTCACGCGGCACTGGTGTCGACTTAAACAGTCGTATGTTAGCCATTGCTCGCAGCAATATCGAGCAAGCAGGACTAACCCATATTCATGTGCGCAAAGGTGACATGTACCAGTTACCGATGGAGGATGCTTGCACTGACTTGGCCATCCTGAACTTAGTATTGCATTACAGTGATAATCCAATTGAAGTCATACGAGAAGCTAGTCGTGTATTACGTACCAATGGTCGATTAATCATCGTTGATTTTGCTGCACACACTGAAGAGTATTTACGAAGTGAGTTTAAACATTTCCGGCTAGGATTTTCTGATGATGAAATCATCAATTGTTTTGAGGCTGCAGGTTTGACAGTAAACGCAAATACCCAGCAATTAGTGGGTGACCCGTTGACAGTTAAAATTTGGCATGCTCAAAAGCAAAGCAATATTGCGAGTATTAGTAAATCTAGCCCAGCAGCGAAAAAAAGAAACCGATAAGGTGGAAAGAATATCAACGCCTGCGAGATGCAGGCGTATCGAAATTCCATCCATGTTGGTTATATAAATAAAAATTGTCTCTAAATCAGCCTGACGCTAGAAGCTTGTTTTGCCTCATCAATAAGCCATTAGCCTACAACGGCTAATAAAACACCCGCAGCAACCGCTGAACCGATTACACCAGCAACGTTTGGTCCCATTGCATGCATGAGTAAAAAATTTTGAGGATTCGCTTCTAACCCGACTTTATTAGCAACTCGTGCCGCCATCGGTACTGCCGAGACACCCGCCGACCCAATTAATGGATTAACTGCGCCACCCGTCATTCGGTACATAACCTTACCCATCAGCAATCCTGCCGCCGTTCCAACTGAGAAGGCAAACATACCAAGAAGTAATATGCCGATAGTTTCAATATTAAGAAAATGGTCGGCTGCCAACTTGGAACCAACCGCAAGCCCCAGGAAGATAGTGACAATGTTAATTAACTCGCCTTGAGCTGTTTTACTAAGACGATCGACTACACCACATTCCTTCAACAAGTTACCAAAGCAAAGCATACCGACAAGGGGCGTTGCCGAAGGCAGCAGTAAAATTGTGATTAGCAGCAAAGTTAGCGGAAATAGAATTTTTTCTAATTTACTGACATGCCGTAAAACAGACATTTTTGTGGCTCGCTCTTTCTCCGTAGTGAGCAATCTCATAATGGGTGGCTGGATGATAGGCACCAGTGCCATATAAGAATAGGCTGCCACAGCGATAGCACCCAGCAGATCAGGTGCTAAGCGGGACGCGACATAGATCGCGGTTGGACCATCCGCACCCCCAATAATAGCAATCGCGGCGGCATCAGCCATGGTAAATTCCATACCTGGAATCATATTCATCGCAATCGCACCAAACAAGGTAACAAATATACCAAACTGGGCAGCGGCACCCAAGATCATCAAACTAGGTCGGGCAAGCAGCGGACCAAAATCCGTCATTGCGCCAACCCCCATGAAGATCAATAGTGGGAACACACCTGTTTCGATACCTGAATGATACAGAATACCAAGCAAGCCTTCGGGGCCAGCAATTTCGGCAATTGGAATATTAGCAAGAACGCCACCAAAGCCAATTGGCAGTAACAATAGCGGTTCAAAGCCTTTTGCAATGGCGAGGTAAATCAGCAATGAGCTGATGATAATCATAACCACTGAACCCATCGTGAAGTTGGCTATGCCTGTAGACGACCAGAGTTGTATTAAACCTTGTTCCACTTTATTAACCCACCGTCATAAGAGTTTGCTCTGCCTGAAGGGCGTCACCTTTTTTAACGCTTATCGATTGTACCAAACCACTGCATTGGCTCCGAACTTCAGTTTCCATTTTCATCGCTTCAATAATCATTACCGGATCACCCTCATTGATTTTTTGGCCCACTGAGACCAAGCTTTCGATAACACTACCAGCCAGCGGCGACTTGATTGCAGTACCCTCTGACTGTGCTATTGCCGGTGCTGCAGCAGTTATTTGGCTAATATCACTATTACCCGGACCCACCACAACATCATATTGTGTTCCGTTAACACTGACTTTATAGCTTTCAGCGGCAAAGTCAGACGTTAATGCAGTAGGAGCCGCAGCGGTTACTGCTAGTGCTGCAGGCTCATTTCCAGGTGCGGGTTCAAAAGCGTCAGGATTATCCCGATTCTTTAGGAAGTTAATGCCAACTTGCTGAAATAACGCATAGATCAACACGTCATCGACTTCATTTTCTGCCAGCTTTATACTATCTGACTGAGCCATACTTTTAAGCTCATCAGTTAAACGATCCATTTCTGGAGAGAGTAGGTCAGCCGGACGACAGGTAATTGGCTCGGCCCCATTCAGTACTCGTTGTTGTAATGCTTTATCAACTGGCGCCGATGTTGCACCGTATTCACCTCTTAATAAGCCCGCTGTCTCCTTACTGATTGACTTGTATCGTTCACCGCTGAGGACATTAATGACCGACTGAGTTCCAATAATCTGAGAAGTTGGTGTGACTAACGGGACATAACCCAAATCCTTGCGGACCTTGGGGATCTCAATTAAAACTTCATCGAAACGATCCATTGCGTTTTGCTCACGAAGCTGACCTTCGAGATTAGTGAGCATTCCACCAGGCACCTGTGCCGTCAAAATCCGAGGGTCAACGCCCTTAAGTGATCCTTCAAAAGCCGTATACTTTTTACGCACATCACGAAAGTACAACGAGATTTTTTCAAGTGAATCAAGGTCAAGACCCGTGGCCCGTTCGGTATCTTCAAGAATAGAAACAAACGTCTCTGTCGCCGAGTGGCCGTAAGTCAAACTCATTGAGGAGATTGAGGTATCGAGCATGTCGATACCCGCTTCAATCGCCTTTAAATAAGTCGCTGTCGATAATCCAGTGGTAGCGTGGCAATGCATTGTGAGCGGAATACTACAGGTTTCCTTGATGCGGCTGACAAGCTCTTCGGCAACATAAGGCTTCAATAACCCAGCCATGTCCTTAATACAAATCGAGTGGCAACCCATATCTTCTAGACGTTTCGCCATATCAATCCAAAGGTCATTGTTGTGAACTGGACTAATAGTGTAGGAAATCGCACCCTGCGCATGTTTACCAGTTTTGACAGTGGCTTTGATCGCCGTTTCAAGATTACGCATGTCATTCATCGCATCAAAAATACGGAACACATCCATTCCATTAATAGCACAGCGTTCGATAAATTTTTCGATAACATCATCTGCATAGTGACGATAGCCCAATGCATTCTGACCACGTAATAGCATTTGCATGGGGGTATTTGGCATAGCGGCCTTGAGCTTACGCAAACGCTCCCAAGGGTCTTCTCCTAAAAAGCGAATGCAAGCGTCAAATGTCGCACCACCCCACGTCTCTAATGACCAGTAGCCTATCTTATCGAGTTCAGCCGCTATCGGCAGCATGTCTTCTATTCGAAGACGCGTTGCAAATAGCGATTGATGCGCATCACGCAAAACGACGTCAGTCAGCAAAAGTGGTTTAGCCATGGATTAGGTACCTGAAAAGTTGCATGCTTTATTAACTAAACTAGACATCTTATTGATGAGTTAGACTAATTGAGACTATTAATTTGGATCTATTAATTTGAATTGACATTTATAATGTCAAAGCTGCTTTTTTTTAAACTGATGAACAGCGGCTTGAATGGCCGCAATGTGTTGGGTATTAACAGTTGGTGATGCAGGTGCAGGCGCTTTTCCCGATGGATCAACAAATTTTTCTTCAGGTACCAATTTTGAAATAACCGAAATAATGCCAATCAGCAAAATTAGTATGACAAAAACAGACCCCATTCCAAGACCAAGCAATTGCAAGCTTTGTTCAAAAAGTTGATCAATGTTCATATTTTTCAACCAGTTAGGTAAATTTAATTGAGTCTTGTAGAATTATACTATAAATATTATTCTTAATTATAAGCTTAATCTAAAATATCCGAAAATTTTATCTAATGCATTGCTTGAACCAATAGTGAGTATTAGATCTCCATCATCGCTTTTGCCTTCTTGTTTTAGCTTCAAGCAATTGTTTCAGCCGTTTATAAAGCCAGTTGCTGTGGGCTCATCGTGAAATTTATCAAGAATTTAAACCACACCCACCTTTGCTTAACAGTTGTTGCGAAATTTCATTATGTCGATTTACCAGTGCAAGAGTATCTAGCGCTAATATTTGACCATCTTCGACAATAATTTTACCGTTAATGACTGAACGCCAGATTGTGCTCAGGTCAGTAACGATGCAACTGGATCACTTATACCACCTGCATGAGTCTGGTCATCCAACACCAAGGCTGACTCGAACATTAGCATTAGTCATTTCTTGATGCACGTCGAACGACCCTTCATAAACTGGCAAACACCCATCACAAA
>JBNMQI010000100.1:0-8091 GCA_051277905.1 Gammaproteobacteria bacterium
ATAAGGATGTAATTACAAATTGCTAATTTTAAGGGTGACATGGTATCACTCTAGGCATCCCTAAAAATAACAATTAGGATCAATTAACACTATTTATCTCTTAAGCTCTGGTAACCTTGGCAACAATTGTTAATTTTAAACGAAACCAAATTCAGTTATTAAATGTCCAATCCCTTATTATGCTTAGACTTATATTTGTCAAACCTATACCCGCAAAAGCGATACTTACCAGATCAATTCTGAAATGGCTTCTATTGACACTTCTACTCACTGGCTGTAGTTCGACATCACTTGTTTATAATAATGCCAACTGGCTCATCCGTGGCAAAATAGACGACTACTTCTCACTCACTGGCCCCCAACAACAACAGCTAAAACTCAATATTGACAGTATTCTCAAATGGCACAGAGAACAGGAACTCGTTGAGTATGCTGATCTGCTCCACCAATTCACTCTGCAATTTGCTGATGGACTAACCCGTCAGGAGATCGATCTAACCGTTGATAAGGTTTCTTCTGCCCGTATTCGGTTTGTCGAGGCCAGCATTCCAACAGCCCGTCAGTTATTATCAACTGTGAGTATTAAACAAATCGATTACTATCATCAAGCCTTTATAGAAAAGAGAGACGAACAAGCAAAAAAGCTATTAATGTCAAATGAGGCATATGCTGAAGAAAACTTCACTCGCTTTATTGAAATCATCGAAGAATGGTTCGGCGATATTAATGAAAATCAGATGGCACAATTGAGAATTGTAAGCGACGCTCGTCCAGATAAACGCCAATATTGGTTTGAGCGAAGTAAACTAAAGCACCAAGAATTTTCTGACCTTTTGCGAAGCCGTCCCGAAAAAGAAAAAATTGAACAATACCTACATGATCGATTTGTCGAGTTAAAGCGAACTGATGTTCAAGAACACGACAACAGCCTTCAGGTAAGACTTTTTTGGCTAAACGCACTATTAGACATTGACAAAATTATCGTTACAAAACAACGTGAATATTTTATTAGTCGTGTGACAGATTATTCATCCGATTTTCGTGAGTTGAGTACAAAATCAGGCAAACCATTTAAACCCATTAAACAAAAATAAATTCATTATAAAAAGCGCAACAATCACACCCTTTTAGTGAGCTTTATAAACTTACGATAGTTCGATTTAGCTTCTTTAGCCGCCTTCTATCAGACTTATATTTGATTAGCTGTGAACATTATAATTAACGATAAAAAAAAATTAAAAGTCCCTTATTGTGAAATGCTACTTGTTTAACCTTTATCTATTTTATCCGATACGACTAATAAAATGGTTGTCCCATGCTATATGTTTGGTTGAATTAACTTTACTTAAATGACTTTGCTTAGCTGATTTGGCGTTGATATAAATTAACTTACCTCGCCCACTAGTGACCACAAATTCACCTTCCAAATCGGTTGGCGCAATACCACTGCAATCACCCAAAGTGGCAAAGTTGATATAACTTTGGCTTCCTCCATTCCAGAGTGTGATCAAATTCCCACGCGGAGACGTTACCCCAAACCACCGACCACTGACATCCGCTGCAATACTAGCGCAGTAACCACGCATTTGGAGCTGAATAGTTTCCTCAGCTGCCTGCGGCTGTATTGGCTGGCCGAGTTGATGGAAGCCAACTAGGGTATTGTGCCGACTAAAGTCATCCTGATCTTGAAAGGCCAGACCCACCAAACCATTCTTAGTCACCGCCATATGCCGAATACTGAGGCTAGACTGAGCTTCAGGCAATGTGTATCTAGCAATAATTTCACCACTTTTGGCGTTCAGATAAACCAGTGCTGATTGCATCGAATCGAGGTTCAACTTTTCACGACCTGATTTTGGGTGTGTTTGAATACCGCCAATGGTGACGATGACATGCTCACCATTGGCCGACAAATTCAGTTGATGTGGACCGATGCCATGAGCATCCCATTCGGCCACTTGCTGATAGCCTCGACTAACCTCTCTGACACCAATTACGCCACGCGCCTCATCATAGGCATTCTCGGTGGTGAACAAGTATCGTCCATCAGCACTAAAACAGCCGTGACCGTAAAAGTGTCTGCCTTTTGCGGCTGTTTGCTGAGTTATCACTTGACCATGGTTGGCATCGATCACTGACAAGTATGTCCCCGGACGCCTAGACATACAAAGCAGATGATTCGAGTCTGGCGAGAGTACTAAGTCATGTGCACGGCCAGCCATGGGCGTATAAAAAAGTGGAGCACCATCTTCAAGGTTAATGGCAGCAACGCCATAGCGGCCATCGGCATCTCGAAAGGCGCCATAGCCTGTCGTTGATTTCGCTTTGCCAAATAGACCCCAGCCTAGCAAGGGCGTTAGCGCAATCGTAGCCAATACTTGTCGACGAGAAAGTAACGGTCTTCTATCGGTTGTACTATTCAGCTTAGAGCGCGTGGTTTTTAAATTGATTATTTTCAAACTAGTCGCCATCAAAACTATTGAACCCCAACGGCGATTGATAAACCACATTGGTGTAGTTTTCGATTTGTTGCGCAACCAGCTCCAAACTATCCACTACAGATAACAATATTTGACGATTAAACTCATCACTCACTGACTCATCAATCGGTAACGATAATTGCGCCAGTTGTTGTTTTGATTGCGCTATTAACTGGCTAATTTTTTCTGCTATTGATTGATTCGGTTCGGTTTGATTGTCACCACTATTTTCCAAATTATAAAAATTGTTAACGGGTGAAGTTGGCTCAAAGAATTGCGCTACCGTTTTCAAATTGCGTTGTATATTCAACTGCGATAATCCACTTCGCCACAACTCGGTTCGTTGTGGTTTGGCTGTATCAATTGAATTATCTAGGGGCCGCCCTAATTTATGTAACTTAATCGCTAGTATTTCGCCATAAACCAATCGCAGAATATCGATACCGGTATCTCGCGGTTCCTGCGAGCCCTTGTTTTCAGCCAGTAACAGATTTCTATAACCACGATCCTCTCGTTGCCAGTCGTCATTAAGGCCCTGCAACATAACTTGTTGGTTATGACTAATAGCCTGAATAAATTGACATCGGAACTGACCTGATTTGGTGGTGTTCGTAAACAGCTCTGCCGCTTTGTTGTCGTAAAGCAAAACCTCTAATGCGGTGATGCCCTGAACACCCGCACTGAGGTGAGTAAATTCGGAGTGAGCTAACTCAGTAACATTTTGCTCAGCCAATAATCGTCTTAATTGACGACTCACCACATCGTGTTTATCAGGCCAATACTGAATTCTACTTTGTCTATATAGATATACAACAGGTCCCTGTCGGAACAACTCGATTGCCATCCAGCTATCGACATAGGTTGTAAATCGATCACGCAGCAGATTCAGACTGGCGTCACTCGGTTGCTCACAGGATTCGATGGCTTGCCGGTTAAGTGCCTCGGCAGATTGAGACAAGTTACGATAAGCAGGAATAACTATCTGGTCCAGCACACCAACATTCAGGGCACGGAACTTAGTGTCATCTGCAGCTATGGACTGCAGACTAAAAACGGTTAGAAAAAAACCTGCGAGGCATCGCCAAATCATAATATTTAAACTCCTTATAGTTAAGAATTTCATTAAAGTGACTCTAGAAAGGTAATGAGTGATTGTCGTTGAACCGCTGTCATTTCAACCACCTTTTGTTTTGCCAGCTGAGCTTCACCGCCATGCCACAGAATGGCTTCGAGGAAACCACGCGCGCGACCATCATGTAAGAACTGGCTGTGCCCATTTACAGTCCGAGTGAGGCCAATCCCCCATAACGGCGGCGTGCGCCATTCTCGTCCATTGGCAACGCCTTCGCTTCTGTTATCGGCTAACCCTTCACCCATATCGTGTAGCAATAAATCGGTGTATGGCCAAATCTTTTGGCTAGATAATGCTTTTTTATTGTCGTCGACACCTGTTACATAAGATGCCTTATGGCATGCTACGCAACCTGTTTCGTAAAACAATTGCTTGCCGGCCAATACGATTTCATCACCCACGTTACGACGAGCTGGGACGGCTAAATTTTGAGTATAAAATAACACCAGGTCAGTCATTATCTGCCCAACTTCTCGTCCCTCATATTGAGCTGAATCTCCCGATGGTGCCAATAAACAAACACTTTGATTGCTTGTGCAGTCACCACCAGGCGCTGATTTTCTGGGTGTCGACAAACCTATATCACCATTAAAAGCACTCTGATTTTGTTGATCCAAGGTTGGCTGACCTGCCTTCCAACCAAATCGACCTAGTTGGAGGTTTTGCGTGCTGGCGTTTCGCGATCAGGCTGCTCGACCTGAAATACCATCGTTATCTAAATCATCTGGGTCGGCCTGAGCCAGAATATCAACCTCGGTTATCATTTCTAATAGACCCAAACCAATCATCGGCGGCGCTATGCGTGCTGAGAATAGAGTATCAGGATGCATCGGGCCGTAACCTAAATTGACCACGCTAAAACTTGGCTTTCGCAATGTGGCTGTTTCATTCTCAGATAATAAAACTTTAACTTCTTCATATTTAATTTGAATGTGTCCCTCTCCTTTATGCCCTTTTATAGAGAAATCCTGCAATTGAGTGCCATAAGTCGGTTCGGGTATTACCAATACCTGTAATGAGTCTAGTTTTGCTTGATCTTGCTCTGACTGGGCCGGTATTGACAGCCGTAATAACATAGATACGGCATTGTCTTCTGGCCAGTTGGCTTGTGGAGGGTGTCCGCGTCCATCTTTAAGATGGCACCTTTGGCAAGATTTTGCATTGAACAAAGGGCCCAACCCATCCGATGCTTGTGTCGATGCTGGTGCTGACACCCATATTTTACGAAAGATGCCATTGCCTACTTTGAAATTTAATTCCTGGTCGAACTTTAGGTTTTGAGAGGCATGTGAAAATGAGTTATGGTTAATCGTTTTTAACGAGGTAGCAGAGCCACCTGATAAATGCTCGTCTATTTCTGGCTTAGTAAAATCAAGCTGAGAAATATCTAATTGAGTTACTTCAGGTTGAGAAATGTCAGGCGTCACCGCAATCGTAAGCAGGCTTAATGCACTACCTACGAATACGGCTAATACCTGCGCTAAAAAAACACGCTTAGACATCGTTAATTATCGGGACATTAACTATTGAATCGATTGAGGACTATCAAGGCTATCCGAACCTTCTATATCAAGAGAATTTAGTCCTAACACAACGGCTGCTGCACCAATCGCTTTAGTTTGCTCGGTCAGCGCAGAAATTGCCGCTTGCACTTTCGCGTTCCCTACAGTATTTCCAGAACCGATCATTTGGTCGTAAGCTTCTCCATTAATTGCCGTATCAACCAAGATCTGCATTTTACTCATGGTTGAATCTAGCTTGGATAGCAACATATTATCTGCTTCAGGATTTTTTGCCAATACCAAGTCGGCAATCGAAGGACCTTCTAATAATTTTCCATTGGTTCGAAGGTAACGCCCGGTATACACATTTTGTATACCAAGAGCATCATAGTAATGCGAGTAGTGTGTGTTATCACTGAAGCAATCATGCTCTTCTTCTGGGCCATGCAAGATTAAACCTAGTTTCATTCTTTCTCCCGCTAACTCACCATAAGACAAGCTGCCCATTCCGGTCAATATTACTGCTAAACCGGCACTAGAATCGTTGTTTTCGATATTCGCTCTAGCTTCACCTGTCGCACCCCATTGATTTGACATCCATTCGAGGTCGGTTATCAGTAGTTGTACCGCTGTTTGCAGGAATTGTATGCGTCTATCGCAATTACCACCGGTGCAATTCACAGTATCGAAATCGCTAACGGGACGATTTCCAGCACCAGCATTGGTTCCGTTTAAGTCCTGTCCCCACAACAAGAACTCGATGGCGTGATAACCCGTCACAACATTCGCCTCGACGTCATCAACTTCGTGCAAGGTATCGCTTAGCAACGCTGGCGTTATATCTGAAATGTCAATGGTGTTACCACTGAGCAATAGTTCTTTATTAGCAATAATATTTGCTGAATATAGGTTATTTGCATCTGACGCCTCTCCATAACTAGTGGCTACATAGTCAATCAAGCCTTCATCTAGAGGCCAGGCGTTTACTTTTCCTTCCCAGTCATCAACAATCGGATTACCAAAACGGAACACTTCCGTTTGTTGGTAAGGTACACGAGAAGCAACCCAGGCTTGTCGGGCTAAATTTAAATTTTTCGTCGTTGGTTTCACTACTAATTGGTTAACCGCGTTTTCCAGCAACTTGGCAGTTGCTAGCGAATCACTATATCCTGCTTGTGCAATATCCGCATAATGCTTTAGCACTGATTGCTCTGATGGATTAGTTGCTGCATGAGTCAAACTAGAAAATCCGCTAGCAACACTCAATATAGAAACTAAAAATACCCGCTGTAATGTCATTATTTAACCCCATTTGTTGTTTAATACTTTGAAATTTTATCTTAATGAGTTTTATTACTATTTGCAAGTAATTATCATTGGCGTTTAAATTTTTACCCTATTTCTCACTCCCCTATGTATGAATATTAACCAGACTATCCGGTGAGAGCTTCTTAGGGATAAGTAGCTAAAGCCCACTAATTAAAAAATAGAGACAGCTCATCTGGTTAAAGAATTGGAGAATTATCGACCATTAAAACAATGGCAAACCTGCTCTCGTTAATGTCTGTAAAACTGTTGAATCGAAACAATGATGTGCTCTAAATCGACCTCATTAACATCAAGGTGCATTACTAATCGAATCGATGGAACACCCGCACTGATGACTATTCCATGGTCAGATAAATACGACTGAAGCTTAGCCTGTCTGCCATCAGATGGAGAAATAAATACCATATTGGTTTGTTGGCTGATTTCTAATCGCTCAATGGTAGACAAACCCTCAGCTAATCGTTTTGCATTGGAATGATCCTCTGCTAAACGTTCAACATGATTATCCAAGGCATAGCTGCCCGCAGCAGCCAAAATGCCAGCCTGACGCGTACCTCCCCCTAACAACTTCCGATCTCGACGCGCACGACGTATAAATGCTTTTGTACCACTCAGCACCGTACCCACTGGGGCACCTAAGCCTTTAGACAAACACAGCGATACACTATCGAATGGTTCAGCCATTTTTTTAGGAGACTGGCCTAACGCAACTGAGGCATTCATTAATCGTGCGCCATCTAAGTGAGTCATCAACCCAGCTGCTCGAGCAGTATTGGCTAAAGATTTAAGTTGGTCTGATGATTGAGCTTTGCCATGCACCGTGTTTTCTAAGCACAACAATCGAGATATCGGACAGTGGATATCATCAGGCTTAATTGCAGCTTCAACCTGAGCAACCGTTAATGCACCCGAGTGATTAGTCGGTAGAGCACACATTGCTATCCCACCCAGAACCGATGGACCACCAGCTTCATCAATGTAGATATGATAATCATCACCAATAATTAGCTCATCACCCCGAGCGCAATGCCCTAATACAGCGATCAGATTACTTTGTGTGCCACTCGAAACAAACAGTGAAGCCTCTTTCCCCAATAGTTCGGCAACGCTTGACTCCAACCTGTTGACAGACTCGTCATCACCATAAACATCGTCACCAACTGGTGCCGACATCATCGCATCGTACATCCCTGCAGTCGGACGGGTAACGGTGTCACTGCGAAGATCGATTACTTTTTTACCCGATAGAGTCTTTATCTGATTGGACCCCATCGTATTGTATGTACTTATCATTAAAATAATTCCTACTAAAGTTAATAAGGCCGCGCGGCAACCAGACATACAAGTTGATGCAACCCGCCATAAAAATTTGGCACAAATTCGGTAAAGACGAATTTATCAACTAGCTCTTCTTGTGACTGCTCAAAATATCGTTCATCGGCACGAAGCCCGTATCGGCCTGACAAATCATTCGCTAATTTTTTCGACGCCCAGGCAACGAATAAGTGACATAGCACCAAAGCCTTTATTACGATGTTCTAGTTCACCACCATAATCAAAGGTTTTGGTTATCAGCTTTAACACCTGTCGTAACTTTTAATATCAAACTTGAGATCAAGCTTTTGAATGTCAGGGTCTGCTAAAAAAC
>JBNMQI010000101.1:0-8043 GCA_051277905.1 Gammaproteobacteria bacterium
CGGGCGCGAGTAATACAGCGATTAATTGCCACGCTTATGAAGGCTTGGTTTTCGGTAATCACGATGTCTGGCTGGTGCGCTAACTTGATCAAAATGCGGCATAATTTATCGACACCACCTTTGGGTTCATTCACATCACTGACAACAATTGAAACACTTTGAATAGAATCTTTTGCTCTTGCGAAGGCTAAAGATAAGTGTTTACTTACTTGGTTAATTGCAGCACTACTTTTATCGATATCTCTAAAGTTGACTTGGATATTCATACTGTATCTCCTTTCATTTTAAAAAATACAGACAATAGCGTTTCAGACTACCTTTACTTGCTTTCTAACGTAATTAATGTAAATACTGACTCGCTCTATTGCCACAGATATTTTGAAAATTTAGTTCTATTGAGTAACATCTTTAGCTTCCCCTTTAGTCCTAATAGAAATACCATATATCAACGTATGCAATCAATTAAAGTCGTATTAAATTGATATACCAGTCGCAAATATCGATTAATGGCTGGAATAGTGCTCTGTTGTTAAGATTTTGGTTGAAAGTTTCGTTTAGTCGGGCTAAATCACGAAGGAGAAAATCATTAATCAACTAAATTACAATCACTTACGCTATTTTCACGCGATTGCTCACGAAGGCAGCATTGTTAAGGCAGCCCAGTTGTTGCATTTGTCACCACAGACCATCAGCGGTCAGCTGAGCGTTTTTGAAGGTTATTTAGGCGTGCAATTATTTGACCGTAAAGGTAAACGGTTAGTGTTAAATGATGTCGGCAAGTTAATACTGAGCTATGCGGAAGATATATTTTTACTAGGCACAGAGTTACAACAATCATTAAAAATGAAAGATAGGCATCAGAAATTCGTATTTACAGTTGGCGTTGTTGACGTTATCCCAAAAATACTCGCTTTTAACATTTTGCAAAGTAGCTTTTCGCTAGATGGGCCAATCAAACTAGTTTGTCGTGAAGGTGACTTTGATTCATTGTTGGGTGAGCTGGCACTGAATAAGCTTGATTTAATTATATCTGATCGACCAGTAACACCTGGCGTGCCGATAAAAGCCTATAGTCATTTAATGGGAGAAAGTGGCGTTAGCTTCTATGCCACTGCAGCACAGACGGCTCAGCTTCAAGGTCAGTTTCCAAGGTCACTTCATCAACAACCTTTCTTAATTTGTGGTGATAAGTCTGCGCAAAAAATAAGCCTACAGTCTTGGTTTGAACAAGAAAATATTTTGCCAGTTATTATTGCTGAGTTTGATGATAGTGCCTTAATGAAATTTTTTGGAGAGTCAGGGCATGGTGTTTTCTGTACATCCTCGACAATAGAAGCGCACGTTGTCAAACATTATGGTGTGGAAGTCATTGGCCGAACGAAAGCAATTAAAGAACGTTTTTATGCGATTTCACCCGAGCGTAAAGTGAAACATCCAGGCGTAAAGATTCTAATTGATTCAGCTAAGGACTTGCTTTTTTAGTTTTTCAATTAAGGCTTAAATTAGTTTCTTATTGTTTAATTTACTGGGTTAATTTTAGGACTGACATTAAGTCCATTAATAAAGAAGCTGATAGATATAGGACTGGTTAAATAGTAATTAAATGGCGTTATCAATATAATCCAGATATAAGTAATAACTTTAAATAATAAGATCTAAAATATGCGTCTACTTGTATTCCAACACATTGATTGTGAACATCCTGGTTCATTACGTCGCTTTCTAGAAAAAGATTGTATTGTTTGGGATGCTGTTAACCTAGATCAGGGAGAAGCAATTCCAGATCTTGACCTCTATGATGCTCTTTGGGTTATGGGTGGGCCAATGGATGTTTGGGATGTTGATGAGCATCCTTGGCTTGTGGCTGAGAAAGTGGCCATTCGGAAATGGGTCGGTGAACTTAAGAAACCTTACCTTGGGTTATGTTTAGGGCACCAATTGTTAGCCGATGCTATGGGCGGCACTTGTGGACCTCAGCGACCACCTGAAATTGGTATTATGGAAGTCGAACTTACAGAAGCTGGTCAGTGCGATCCATTGTTTGATGGAATAGCCGCTCGCCAACAATGTTTACAATGGCATTCTGTGCGAGTTGCTCAGGAGCCAGAAAATGCAACTATATTGGCCAGTTCTGAGCATTGTCGAGTTCAGGCTATGCGGGTTGGTAATAATGCTTGGTCAATGCAATATCATGTTGAAGTAGAGGAAGATACCGTCGAAAATTGGGGTAAAGTACCGGCTTATCGTGACGCGTTGATGAGCACTTTGGGTAAACAAGGTTTGACTACTATGAACGCTGGTGCCGATAAAAATATGCAAAGTTTCTTGTCATGTGCCGAGTCCATATACCGAAACTTTATGAAAGCGATTTGATTAGAAATTAATATGCACTTAATAAAATAGATTAGATGAATAAAGAAATAAAGATTGCGGTACTCGATTCGGTGCCAAGAAAATATTGGGCAGATGACGAGGGTATAACTGATGCAGAAAAGTTTATTGAGCTTTTAGCGCCAGAAAACACTCTGGCTGATTTTTCAACATACTATGTTTCAGAGCAGCAATTCCCTGAATCAGTTGATGATTATGATGCTTTTATGTTATCGGGTAGCCCTGCTAGTGTGTCGGATGACAGTGTTTGGATACAGCGGTTATCAAAGCTTATTATTGAGGCGAATCAAAAGAGTAAGCGCATCATTGGTACTTGTTTTGCCCACCAGCTGATAGCCAAAACTTTCGGGGGAGAAGTATCTAAAAACAAAAAAGGCTGGATGATTGGTAACTACAACCTACGTATTCGACCTGAAACAAACTATTCTTGGATGGAGCCGAAAGCAAATGATACGGGTTTATATCACTTTAATGAAGAGCGAGTAACGCGACTACCAGAGAGTGCTAAGGCATTTGCTCACAGTGAGGAATATCCAAACTTCGCCTTCACCCTTGGTGACAACATAATGTGTCTGCAGGGTCATCCCGAGCAGCCTTTACGTGCTATGAATAATTTCATTGCCGCGACACCTCTATCTGAAGCAGATTTAGCAAAGGCGAAGCTTCGCCTTGACAATGGTGCACCCGATGCAAAAATTTGGGCGCAATGGATGATGGGTTTTTTATTACGGGCTTAAGATAGTTGTGGTTAATTTAGGTGTACTTATCTCATGACTTTTGCTTCTAATGTGCATTAACAAAAAACAGTTAATTTAGATTTTTTATTAATAAAATAGATGACTAGCAAGCAAAGTAGCTATCCCTCTTGTTGATAATGGTAGGCAATCGTCAATTTATGAATCGACACCGTAATTGAGATCTATGATTCGTTGTGTATCCTTAACAAGCTCATCTAGACCGAGTGCCTGATAAGCCTGTAACTGCAACTCGAGAGTTTGCTTTATAGCGGTTGTCCCCTGAAAATCCCGAATAATTGATTGTGTTCGACTAGCCGCTGCAACCCAAGCGCTGCGGGAGGCGTAATACTGTGCAATTTTCAAATCCGATACGGCTAATTGATTACGAAGGTAAATAATTCGCTGCTTAGAATCATCTGCGTAAGAGCTCTCCGGATATTGACGAATTACATATTGGAAGTCGTCATAAGCCGTAAGTAGGATATTTCGATCAAAATCAGATAAATCACGATCAACAATCTTATCGAGAACCGAGCCACCGCGATTAAAGTTAATTACGCCTTTTAAGTAATAGGCATAATCAGTGGTTTCATGACGTGGGTTAAGTTTGATAAAACGTTCGATAGCCGCCACGGCTGAATCGGCTTGACCATATTTGAAGTAGGTGTAAGCAATATCTAATTGAGCCTGAGTTGCGTAGTATCCAAAAGGGAAGCGTGATTCAAGAATTTCGTATCGGTCGATAGCTGTTTGATAATTACCTTTATTCATTTCGCTGCGGGCATTACGGAATAACTTTTCCACGTTCCAGCCCTCAGTAACATCGACTTCTTTGACAGGACCACAGGCTGTCAACAAAAGGGTACAAATAGTGAACAGTATTAAACGTGTAGGCATGGATGAATTTAACTCGCTAATCGACTTGCTGAAAGTGCAAACAAACAGTATAACCAGCCGATGAAATTATTACAGCAACAGATACGAATTGAAAGCGAGTTTTCTGGCACAAGATTAGACCAGGCGCTCCATCGGCTATTACCCGATTTTTCCAGAAGTGTTATCCAAGATTGGATTAAATCTGATTTTATTCAGCTTAATCGAAAACCTTGTCAACAGAAACAAAAAGTATATGCGGGTGACTTAATTGACCTTGATATACCTTTTGTGGCAAAAATTTCAGACTTGCCTCAAAAGATTGAGTTCAATATTATCCATGAAGACGATGAATTTTTTATTATTGATAAACCCGCCAATCTGGTAGTTCATCCGGCGGCAGGGCACGCAAGTGGTACTCTGGTGAATGGCTTGCTCGATATCGACCCGAGCCTAGAGCAATTACCTCGGGCTGGTATCGTACATCGGCTTGATAAAGATACAACGGGCGTCATGGTCGTTGCGCGGACGCTTCAAGCGCACGCCAATCTGGTAGATCAACTGCAACGACGACTTGTAAAGCGTGAATATATCGCAATCACACAAGGCGTTGTGACAGCGGGACGAACCATTGAAACTGAGATTGCAAGACATCCGGTTAATCGCAAAAAAATGGCAGTCCAAATTAAGGGTAAGCATGCGATAACCCACTTTCAAGTCGCTGAAAAGTTTTCGCACCATACCTTTGTTAAGGTGCAGCTCGAAACGGGCCGCACGCATCAAATTCGGGTTCACCTAGCACACATCAACTATCCCTTGTTAGGTGATCCTCTCTATGGTGGGCGTTTTAGGTTACCGACGGGTGTTGATTCTGAGTTAGGTATAATGATGCGTAATTTTGGTCGACAGGCATTACATGCTAGATACCTTAGTTTTGCTCATCCAAAAACAAAAGAACCTTGTCGGTTTGAGGCCGAAATACCCAAAGACTTTCAAAAAATGCTGGATGCTCTTAGAGCTTCGATTCCAGGCGATAATTCAAAGGCTGGATAATGGGTATTCACCAACCCGAATGGTCCATCCCCTCACATGTTAAAGCACTTTATACTACGCGCTTAGGTGGGGTAAGTGGGTCACCGTTTCACTCATTTAATCTGGCCGAACACGTCGGTGATGATCTTGATCGAGTCCTGCGTAATCGGGAGATTTTATTATCACTCGGCTTACCGTCAGCACCCTGTTGGCTGCAGCAAACTCACAGCACAACTGCGGTAACACTTGAACTTGAACAAAATCGAGAGGCAGATGCTGCTATTACGCGTCAGGCTGACACGGTTGCTATCGTCATGACGGCTGATTGCTTGCCCATTTTATTCTGTAATCGTTCAGGTACGGAAGTGGCTGCGGTTCATGCTGGGTGGCGTGGTTTGCTGGACGGCATTGTTCAAGCAACCATTACTAAAATGCAGTCACCGACTAGTGAGTTAATGGCCTGGATCGGTCCGGCTATCAGTCAATCTAAATTCGAAGTAGGTGATGAAGTGAGGCAAGCGTTTGTTGAGAAACAGGCGTTGGCAGACAAGCGATTTATCAGCAACCGACCAGCGCACTGGCTTTGTGATTTGCCTGCCTTGGCTGACGATCTACTCAAAAGTCTCGACGTTGCAGATGTCACTCGCTCTAATTTATGCAGTTATTCTAATGAGGCTGATTTTTTTTCCTACCGACGGCAAGCTGTTACCGGTCGAATGGCGAGTTTGATCTGGATACCGTCTACTGCTTGAATATTCCAATGTTAATCCCACTTAACGTTTAGGCTATTAAATAATTTTTTTTAATAAATAATATTCGATTGGCAATAGCGTATAGCGAGATGATTCGACATGAGAATGGAAAAACTAACCAGTAAATTTCAGGCCGCACTGGGCGATGCCCAATCGTTGGCTGTCGGGCGTGACCACCAGTTCATCGAACCAGTTCACTTAATGCTATCACTACTCGATCAGCAAGGTGGCTCAATTAGATCATTATTTACTCATGCGGGTATTAACCTCAATTTACTGCGTTCACAATTAGGTGAGCTGCTTGAAAAGCAAGCTCAGGTCGAGGGCACTAATGGCGATTTGCATATCTCGAATGCCTTAGCTAAATTATTTAACGTGACCGATAAGTTGGCGCAACAGCGCAAGGATCAATTCATATCTTCTGAACTGTTTGTGCTCGCAGCGATGGATGAAAAAGGCCCGTTGTCTGACGTCTTATTGTCATCAGGCGCCAAAAAAGCAACTATCATCAAAGCGGTTGATGCTATTCGTGGTGGCCAAAGTGTCGATAATGCTAATGCTGAAGACCAGCGCATGTCACTGGAAAAATACACCGTTGATTTAACTGAACGCGCCGAGCAAGGCAAGCTGGATCCTGTGATCGGGCGAGATGAAGAAATTAGACGGGCGATACAAGTACTGCAACGCCGAACTAAAAATAACCCGGTCCTTATTGGCGAACCAGGGGTTGGTAAAACGGCCATCGCAGAGGGTTTAGCCCAAAGGATTATCAATGGCGAGGTACCTGAAGGTTTAAAGCGTAAACGGGTGCTTTCACTTGATATGGGCGCTTTGATTGCGGGTGCTAAATTTCGAGGTGAGTTTGAAGAGCGTTTAAAGTCGGTGTTGAGTGACCTATCAAAGCAAGATGGTCAAGTGATTTTATTTATTGACGAACTGCACACCATGGTTGGCGCTGGTAAAGGCGAAGGCGCTATGGATGCGGGTAACATGCTGAAACCTGCGCTGGCCAGAGGTGAGCTGCATTGTATTGGTGCGACCACATTAGACGAATACCGCCAATTTATAGAAAAAGACGCCGCGCTGGAACGTCGCTTTCAGAAGGTGTTAGTGAATGAGCCATCAGTCGAAGACACCATTGCGATATTACGTGGTCTAAAAGAGCGATACGAAGTCCATCATGGTGTTGATATTACCGATCCGGCCATTGTCGCCGCTGCAAACTTATCTTATCGTTACATCACTGATCGAAAATTGCCCGATAAGGCGATTGATTTGATTGACGAATCGGCTAGCCGAATTCGCATGCAAATTGACTCTAAACCCGATGCGCTTGATCGCTTAGAGCGACGCCTGATTCAATTAAAAATAGAACGTGAAGCATTAAAGAAAGAAAGCGATGCTGCCAGCAAACGTCGGCGTGAAACACTTGAGTCTGAAATTTCCCGCCTAGAGCGCGAATATTCTGATCTTGATGAAGTATGGAAATCTGAAAAAGCGGCACTACAAGGGTCGACGCATATAAAAGAGGGGCTCGAGCGGGCACGTTTGGATCTGGAGACAGCCCAGAGGGCTGGCAATTTAACCAGAATGTCTGAGCTGCAATATGGCCGTATTCCAGAACTGGAAAAACAGTTGGATCTGGCAGCCAATGTCGAAATGCAAGACATGAAGTTACTCATCAATAAAGTTGGCGAAGAAGAGATTGCCGCTGTTGTTTCTAGTTGGACCGGTATTCCCGTATCTAAAATGCTGGGTTCGGAGCGTGAAAAGTTACTCAACATGGAAGAACAAATTGCGAAGCGTGTTGTGGGTCAAACTGAGGCAGTGATTGCCGTGTCAGATGCGATTAGACGTTCACGGGCAGGGCTGTCTGATCCAGATCGGCCCAATGGCTCTTTTTTGTTCTTAGGACCAACGGGTGTTGGAAAAACTGAATTGACGAAAGCGTTGACGCATTTTTTGTTCGACACTGAAGACGCATTGATTCGCATTGATATGTCTGAGTTTATGGAAAAACACAGTGTTGCGCGCTTAGTCGGGGCACCTCCCGGGTATGTGGGGTATGAACAAGGTGGTTACTTGACTGAAGCCGTTCGACGCCGCCCTTATTCAGTTATCTTGTTGGATGAAATCGAAAAAGCGCATCCCGACGTATTTAATATTTTGTTGCAAGTGCTAGATGATGGCAGGCTCACAGACGGGCAGGGTCGTACTGTTGATTTTCGAAACACGGTAATTATAATGACCTCTAATCT
>JBNMQI010000102.1:0-7969 GCA_051277905.1 Gammaproteobacteria bacterium
ATTTCAGACAAGCCATCTTTGCCTGACGTCAGTTGCGCTTTATCAACAGGTTTTGGCCAGCAAGCGGAATCAAACCAATGACAGTCAGGCTCGCCGATAAAGGCTAAATTTACCCATTGGCTATCTCGTGCTAACACGGTATGTAAGCTTAGCGAATGCAAAGGGTGTGGACTAAGCCATTGGAAAAACTCAATTTGTTTGTTTTCGAATTCAAGTTTTACATCGAATTCCACTGTGTCTAGTCGAATGGGTAAATCTGCAAAAAAAGGATGCGTTCCGTCAAGTAGTGATTCTTGCCATGTAATACTTTGGCGTAATCTATCTACGGTTTGTATCTCTACCACTTTTGGAACTCTGGCGGTTTTTCCATTGCTCAGAACCTGATCCTGGCTTAATTCCACGATTGAATGTTGTTCTAAACCAACTAGGCTATCTACGAAACTGCCAAAGCCGTTATCAAAAATGCCATTTCTCTTTATCTGAGTGCATAAAAGCGAACTACGGCTAATCGACACATTTAAGGCATTGCCCCAAAAACCTGGATTGGGCAAGGGTAGATTGACTTCACCGGGTCTGAAATTTTGTAAAATGGCCGAATCTGGTACTTGATTGACTACTTCTTCACTGGTGACAATATCACTGACTCGGAATGACGCATTCATTCGCCATAGTTTGTCAGGCACGTCGTCAGAACCTAAGCGATTGGCTTCTAGCAAGCGAGACGCCTCTAGCGCATTGCCATCAACAATACGTAGGACGTAACAAGTGCCCCCACCATTTTCAAAAAAACCTTTAATAGCGGGTGCCAAATGGCCTATTTCAATGGGGTCTCCAAAGATACTGAGATATTGCCGCCAAGATTCAATACGCACCGGCAAAGCTACCGGACCTTTGCTGGCGTAGCCTATAAAGCCGGCAATATCGCTACGCAATAAATCGCCAATCAATTGGGAAGGTTGCAGGGGTTCAAAATACACCCCCGGTGCTGCTGATCCTTGCATTAGCCCATCACTCCAGAATTCAAATTAGTTACGCTGCGACTAAGCGGATATCTTCCATTGCTAATTCAACGGACTCCACCGCGGCTTCATTGGCCGTAGCGTTCAGCGCTGGACCCTCGTATTTTGAAATCCAAGCTTCAGAAAACTCCCATCGCAAGGTAGGTTGGCGAGCTTCATTTAGCATGACGATGGCACCTGATTTTCGTTCAGTCAGGCCATCTATAACAGTTTTGCGCCAATCCCATAACTCAGTGTTAATGGTAAAGCCACGCTTTAACGTCACATTACCCACTTTGCGTAGCCCTGCTAACTTGCGTACTGTGGCCGTGTCTGAGCCTTCGCGGTATTCCACTACGTCAGTTTCCATACTGATGCCACTAACCTCAGTGAATCCGGCCACTGCATCGGAGGTGCCGTCTATTTCAAGCAAAAAGTTATACTGCAATATCGGATTTTCCATTGTTTATTCCTCTAAGTCGTTGCTTCACGTGTTTTTTGACCAATGCGGATAATGACGAACTCAGCCGGTTTAACCGCGGCAACCCCGACTTCTACAATTAGGCGGCCATTGTCTATGTCAGTTTGGGTCATGGTAACGTTGTAACCAACGTTAACGAAGAAAGCCTCTTCTTCTGTGACCCCTTCTAATCCGCCATCACGCCAGACGCCAATTAAGAAGTTACTGATTGATTGCTTAACCGTGGCCCATAGAGTTTCGTTGTTTGGTTCGAATACGGCGAACTGCAATCCTCGTTCAATGGACTGCTCGATGAACAGAAACAGTCTACGGACGCTGACATATTTCCAAGACGCATTGCTACTCAGTGTGCGTCCACCCCACAAGCGTAAACCTCGATTTGCGGTACGGAAATCTCTAAAGGCGTTAACATTGATTGGGTTGAGAATATCTTGTTCACCCTTAGTGATGGCGCTTTCGAACTGCAAAATACCGCGCACTACTTCGTTGGCGGGGGCTTTCCAAACTCCTCGAGTGGTATCAGTGCGCGCATAAATTCCCATGACATGACCAGATGGTGCAACCCGCAATAGATCGCCCCGCTCCCCGAATAAGTCAGGGATCACAAGCCAAGGGTGATAAATAGCAGCACGGGTTGTATCGTAGTTTTGTCTATGGGTAATTGCCGCTGGCAGGTTGCTGTCTCTGGGTGTTTCAATTACAGCAAAGCGATAATGCATTCGTTCACAATGGCCAATCAGTGCCTTTTGCAAACTTACATCCGTGCGCCCAGGCACAGCGACCATACTAATACTTTCTTCGTTTTCCAGGCTATGAATGCCACTACGGGCACCTGGCGTTACTGAGCCTATATAAGTTAGGTCCGTGATGTTGTCTAAATCATCAATACCACCACTTAACATTCTAGGCACAAGATCTGACAGATCAGAGGCCCTGTTAGACACTAAAGCAGCAACATCATCGCCTAAATTGTCCACACTCAAATCTGATAACCTGACTAAATCAGATTCACCTGAATCTGTGATAATGCCACTTCCTCGATTGTAGCTACCCACAATCTTTGGACCGTAGCGAGTGTGATCTGGATGCATGCCCAAATTTTCGAATACTTCGGCTTGCACTACTTTGTCATTTTCGAGGCGCTCAACAATCAGATCATATTCTTTTGAAGCTGCTGCACTGGTAGCCGGCACATCAACCGTTAAAGCAGAGGTAAAGGTAATATCATTAGTCGCTCGATTAACGGCACTTACCTGCAAGGTTTCCAGTACATTGCCACCAACAGAAAATTCCACATGGCTACCGCTGCTCAAGCCAAAGATGGCATCAAGTACCACCACGGTATCACCAATACTTGCATTTTTAGTGACTGAAGTTGCTAATAAATTAGTGGGTCGGATGTTCGTTCTAACTTGGTTACCCCACAGACCTTGATAACGCGCGCGGATATTTAGCATAGGGACTTGTTTAAATATGCTCACACCGACTGCATGACTGTTAACTAAATTGGCAGATAAGGTGATCGTACTTGGCACGCCCGTGACCACAGCAAATTCGGCGCCATTAATCTGTACCACATCGCCTACCGCAAACCCTGAGCTTGAATCCAAGTCGAGCAAATCATCATTTATGCCGGAATCCACACTTAAGGCATCGGTTGCAGCAGCATCTGCCATAGAAATGATACGCATACTGGTGGTCGCCGCTGGGTGATCGAATAACAGACCACCTTCATCAAATGCAGCACTCGCATTAGTCGTAATGGTGACATACTCCGTTGCACCTGTATCAGCCGTATCGGCCACTTCAATAACCTGTCCAGCTGCTAAAGTCGCCTCTAGTGCTGGTTCGATAATCAAGCCACCACCAGCTAACATTTCCCCAGTAATTTCCGCGGTTAAATCAGCGCCTGCAGTTAAAGTTTGCGTCGTGATCAAATTGGCCGTAGCAGCAGGTAGGCGGACACCACCACTTAAGCGCAGAGTGTCATTGCTTGCTGGCGCTGCTTTTACCGTCGCATATTCAGAGCGTACATCGTCCGCCAATAGCAATTCATCAGCGGTGCCTATGTTACTGTCGTCGTCAACCACTATGGTACTGCCTCCAGCAGTACCACGTTCAGTCAGGCCTGTCTGAGCAGAACCACTAACCGGCGGAGCATATACATTGGCTCCAGAAAAGCTGGCATTAATGCCAATAATGCGTGAAACATACAAACGTTGACCTCCATTATTGAAAAAGCCTTGTACCGCATAAGGCAATGCATCGCGATTCTCAGTAAATGTCCTATGGTCTAACACACCACCAAAAAGACGATTGAAATCACCAGAACTCGTGACCAAGATCGGTTCATTTACCGGACCACGCTGGGTCACGCCCACCATTCCAGCGGTACTGGTGCTGGCACCTTCGATAGGTTTATTACCTGAAGATACTTCTTCAACGTAAACACCGGGGGCAAGGTACTCCATTGTTCGTCTCCTATCCGTTTAAACTAATAATTCGAGTATTTAAAGGGGTGGCAAAATCAACCAAATGTTGAACGGTTGTCACGTCGCCCAGGTGATCTATTTCTAAGGTAACGCTTGATGCCACTGGCAAGGTATCTATGCGATATCGCCCTTGCGCATCACTAATAACCGCAGGTTCATTTACGGGTGTGATAACACGTATACTGACCCCAGAAATAGGGTTGGAAAAATCGTTGTCATCTATCACAGAGCCTTGCAAACCAATTGGGTTGGGCTGCAAACTGATACTCTGTTGAATTACGGGTGCATCCACTAACATGGCTTCTACGCTATGTTGCAGTGAGATAACTGTAGTACTTACAGGAATGACGGCTGCGGCATTTACAACAATAATGCTCTGAAAGTTGCCATAACCAGTGGCAAATACATCAAATTGAAATTCAACGTCATCTGCTGGATCAAGGCCATTGGGAAAGACCGATAAAGCACTGCCTATATAGACAAAATAGCCACCTGCTAAGATGCGCATTGCAGCGGGAAAAGGATTGAATTCCGCTTCACCCGGGTAACGTACTGAAGTATGTAGACTCTCAGTTTTCTCAATTGCGGCGCCCGATATAGCATCGTTGACTTGCAGCACGATCAATGCTTGAATCTTGGCCCCTAATTCAATACCACGTAAAGCTTGCATCAAACACGCTCCTTTCTTCCAGCAACAGCTAATAAATCCGTCACTCTTGGGGCAACCACGGGAGCAATTGCAGAATCTAGCGCAACAACATCCACCTGAAATGCCAATGACAATCGATAGGGTTGATTAAAGGCATTCCAAAGTTGTGAAAGCTGCTCGACATTGAGCAAATCTGGCACGATACGTAAGACTCTGCTCGCACCACCAAAACTGTTGCCAATGGCTTGATTGGTTATGCTGTCAATATATGGACTGTCGTAAACAAACTGGAGCAATCGCCCCATAATCAGTTGGTTGGATTCTTCGTCATCAATTGGGGTAACCAAGTATTTAAGCTCAAGTGGGAGAGGGGACAACCTGAGCTCATCATCTCGGCCTGGCTGAGCTAACATTCGCTGGTTACGTTGCTCATTATTTATTCCTATATGATATAAGTACAATGACATTCGGGTGCCGCTGTCTGGCCCTTTATGAGGCGGCTCCAAAACAATATTGGTGGCTTCATCGGCAAACCCCAACGTCACCCCCACAGCACTATTCATGGCTGAAAATATGCGTCGCCTTAGCTCCAGTGTCACATCATTAATTATAGTATGAGCGCTCACTTAATTTTCTCTTCCTCCTGATTTAATACTGCCTGATAATCGATATTCATTGTTAGCAACCGTGGCATAAACTACTTTTTCAAGTAATTCAGATCTGCCAGTCAGTAGCTCGCTAAAACTCGATTTGAGGATCTGTGGTAAACGAATATGTCGAACCATGCCTTCAAACATTTTGGATCAATTTACTACCACTACTTTTACGTAGTCAAATTAGTTGGGCCAAATGACATTAACTTAAATTAGGTTTACACAAAACGAGAATGGATTAAATAAACCTTTGGAACCATTTAAGGTTCATAGCAAAACTTGTGTATTTTAAAATATGGATCCAAAGGTTCAAAGATAAGCGACAACAAACCAGCCTATCCCAAGTTATCCCGTCATCATCTTTTTTAATATTCCATAGCAACAGTGGTTTTAGTTTTACTACCGTAACAGCAGCAATACTTTTTAAAACATAGTGAAGATACTCATAAGGTTTTCAGCCCATTAACTTTTGCCATTTCTATCAGCCTGAAACAGGTCGCACCCCGTTGCGCACTTTTTGGCTTATCGTTAAACAAACAGTTCCGACGCACAACAGCTAAGGGTCTGAAAGCATTTTCGCCCAGTATATTGCTGAACCTTAAAAGACTATTCTCGTAATAGCCGGTCAATTGACTCAAGCATTCCGAAAATGTCTTTGAAGACATCCTCTCGGTGCGTCATCGAGTGTAAGGATTTGTGCCCTGGTATATCGATGAGCATTTGCATAGAGCCGATCGGTTTTGTCACGCCCGATCGACGACATCGTGGTATTAAAATCCTTAGTGCCCTCAGCCATTTCACCGTTAGAGACAATACGAAAATCACAGGGATGCGTCTCAATTCACTCCATCGGATAAACATTACGCAGAAACTACATGATAGAATCGCATACAAAGTTAATGCCGTAAATATTCACCAACAAACTATTGAGTTTGCTTGTCGATAGGTTGCTTAGCGTAGTATTGTTCGTCTAGGCTAATTTTACGTTGGCTTAGCTTTCCCAAACCACTGATCAAATTGATCAATTGAATTGAACTGAGATCGGCAAAGCAGACAACGACCATTCGCCCATCATTAACAAGACCAATGACTAATAGATCGGGATATTTATGTAGTATTTCCCAGCATTCGGTGCATTCAAAATCGTCACCCATTCCAACGATTATAACGTCGATCTCTTGCTGGCTTAACACCCTGGGAATTTCACTGAGTTGCGGCACCTGACCAACCACCTCAATTGCTCCATCTAGGTGTGCCACTCGGTGCACAATGTCGGCTAGTAGTTTTTGCGGGATGTCCGCAATTAGGCAGCGCAAGGTATTCACCGATTGATCCCTATCCAGAAACGATAAAGAACAGTCTGCTTAACTTTTTAGAGCCTGAAAATAGACCAAAAGACGGGTTTTGGATTCAGTGGGAGGCTAAATCAAGAAGGCTATTCAAGATAAAACTTCTGTACCTAGATCTAAATCTTAAGGTTTATGAGCCTGTAGTACTTAAAAATAATCTGCGGAAAAGTCTTTTTTTGGCCAGATGTTCTGATCCAATTCGTTGAATAGAACAACTAATTGCTTCATTCGATCATAATGATTTTTCCTCGCTACGATTACCTAGGTCCGACAACCGTCTAGACTTCTTATAACCTGCACTTTGGCGAAACTGAGATACGACTTGTGTTCTGCTATCCAGTGATAGTTTAACCAAAACATTATGAACATGGTTTTTCACGGTAGATACTTCAATACAGAGTGACCGTGAAATTTGCTTATTAGATAAACCTTCGGATATTAAACGCGCAATCTGTTGTTCTCGGAAGGTTAAGGTTGATGTTAACTCCACAGTCAAATTTGAAGATAAATTCGAAATTAAAGAGGAAGTCTCTTGGTCAGAACTATCATTCACCCTCCAGCTTGATCTGTCATTTCCAGCCAAATTAACATGCTTAAAACGATTGAAAATAAAGGTCGCAGCTTTAGGTGGGTAGCAGGCTTCGCCATTGCCAGCAATTTTGATTGTTTCTATCAGTTCATCTAGAGAGGCTTCACGCGCGACATAACCAGCGACTCCCGCTTCGGCACAACTGATAACATTTTTTTCATCTGCTGGCGCAGAAAGTGCAACGATATGGACATCGGGAACATAATGTAGAATTTTTTTGGCGGTGTGGCAACTACCTGTCATCGTCATATCAAGCAATATGACGTCGGGTTTTAAACGTTCTATTTTATCGATAACATCATCGAAATGGCTCTCCGATCCAACCACTTGAAGTGGCTCAACCGAAGACAGGATCCGCGTTAATCCTTCACAATAGATTTTTATATCTGAAAAAATGATGACTTTAGTCATGACAAACACTCCGTGTTTAACATTTGATCCAACGACTACACAACATTGGCATAGAACATTTATATATAATTACTAGTCCTTTATAACTACTCCGGGGCCACTTGTTACTTCAACGGATGAACAGCCTACGCTCGGCTTCAGTAACATTCAAGAAAGAATTCTGCTCTGCTAAATGCTAATAACTAGTTAATCCACACTGCCTGGGATAATGGGTGTACTACATTGAACGTCGGCATTCTGACCTCTGTGGCGAAGAAAGTGATCCATTAAAACTATTGCCAACATCGCTTCTGCTATGGGTGTTGCTCGTATGCCGACGCAAGGGTCATGACGACCTTTGGTTCTGA
>JBNMQI010000103.1:0-7927 GCA_051277905.1 Gammaproteobacteria bacterium
TAGCGAGGGGTATCGAGGTTTTCAATTGGCCTTTGCGCCAAGGGTTGCGGCCAGAGCAAGGCACTTGCTCAATCATCCAAAACTATTACATGTGCTTTTAGCGCCCTTATTTTGTATGGGATACTTTCATACCACTCGTAAGCGCCTGATTGTGGCTTATGGACTCCTTTTGGGTGTCATGGTTTTGATTTTAATCTATCAACAGCTCGGCCAACCTTGGCGTGGTATTTTAGATGTTGGAGTCTCGGTCGGTTTGGGGTGGGGGCTAGTCAGCTTAATTTGGTTTTCATTTCAGGCGATGGTTGCTAAATCGTTTCGGCATTCACCCGAGATACCGCTTAATGAGTAAGTCAAAAAACCTTTATAGTCGGATAGGGTATACACCCTACAAGGTGCTTGAGTGTATGTGCGCCGGTTTATGCAATAATGCTGCTTATCTGACCTACCTCATTTCGACTTAATTATGGCATAGCGAAGGGCTTTTCATTCTATGACTAAAACAATCAAAGTTGCCAGTATTGATGTTTCTAACAACAATCCTTTCGTTTTAATGGGGGGCATGAACGTGCTTGAGTCTCGCGACTTGGCTATGCAAATTGCTGAACATTATGTCGAGGTAACGCAAAAACTCGGAATCCCCTACGTGTTTAAAGCGTCTTTTGATAAGGCGAATCGCTCATCAATCCATTCCTATCGTGGGCCAGGCATGGATGAAGGCTTAAGAATTTTGGAAGAAATTAAACACAGCTTCAATATTCCAGTTATAACCGATGTGCATGAAGTGTCGCAATGTGCACCAGTTGCCGAGGTGTGTGACATTATTCAGTTACCCGCTTTTCTCGCTCGTCAAACTGATTTGATACAGGCAATGGCAGAGACAAATGCGGTCATCAATATAAAAAAACCGCAGTTTTTAAGCCCCGCTCAAATGGGTAATATCGTTGCAAAATTTGCCGAGTGTGGCAACGATCAGGTGATGTTATGCGAACGTGGTAGTTGTATGGGCTATGACAATTTAGTGGTCGATATGCTTGGCTTTCGAACCATGAAGGATGTCAGTGGTGGCGCACCAATTATCTTTGACGTTACCCACGCGCTGCAATGTCGTGATCCGATGGGCGCGGCCTCTGGTGGTCGTCGTCATCAAGTGGCTGAACTTGGACGTGCCGGCATGGCGGTTGGACTAGCTGGATTGTTTTTAGAGGCTCACCCCGAGCCTGATAACGCGAAATGTGACGGGCCTTCAGCGCTACGATTGTCGTCTCTGGAAGCTTTTTTGACTGAGATGAAGGCGGTAGACGACGTGATTAAGTCATTGCCAGATTTACGCATAGACTAGGCCTCCTTGTCCTAGCTTTCTTTACAGCTTCGACGTATTCGATTGCCTCCAAAGTGCATAAATAGTCACGCCGATAAAAACAGCGAGCAATGGCAGAAGAACAACATCAAGATTGCCAACAGCTGACGACAGCTCCGCCATACCCAAAAAAAACACTAGAAAAGGTGTAAAGCAGCAAATTGCGGTGACGATTGTTCCGACTAAACTGAATTTTAATAGATTAATTTTTTGCATAATTGATGCTAACATAATTGGCATCTAAATGAGTTGTGTTTGGGTTTTTCGATGTCAAGGAACGCTGATTCTGGATTCTCCAGTACAATCTACTGCATCATATCTAGAATGGCATGCCCGACTAACTTCACTGCATGTTCATTTTTTTCGCAAGGTTTAACCGCATAATTTAAACGTAAGCAACGGTTGTATTTACCTGAAGCTGAAAACAGTATGCCCGGTGCAATTCTAATGCCTTGCTCCAGACATTTTTCGTTTAACGCAACGGTATCGATGTCAGCTTGTAATTCAATCCAAAGCACGAACCCCCCCTGGGGTTGACTAATTCGAGTGTTCTCAGGGAAATATTTTTCTATCCAGCCAATCATAGCGTCACGATTCTGTTGATACTGCTTGCGTATTTTTCGAAGATGGCGCTCGTAATCACCCTGCGCTATAAATTCAGCAATGGCAGATTGTGGGAAGGTTGAGTTACAGGCGGTTACAACGTACTTTAAGTGTAATGCTTGATTTAAGTATCGGCCTGGTGCCATCCAACCCACTCGGAAGCCGGGTGCAATGGTTTTTGAAAAAGATGAGCACAATAAAACGCGGTCATCTGTATCAAAAGATTTAATCGTAGGAGGTCTGGGTGACTGGTAGGCAAGGTCACCGTAGATGTCATCTTCAATGATTGGAATATCATACCTAACGGCTAATTCAATCAGGCGTTTTTTATTCTCAACGGGCATATTGTATCCCAGAGGGCCGTTGCAGGTTGGTGTTAGCTGAATCACTTTGACCGGCCATTGTTCTAAGGCCAGTTCGAGGGCTTCGAGACTGATGCCCGTCTCAGGGTGAGTCGGAATCTCTAGTACTTTGAGTCGCTGAACCTTAAAAGCCTGCATCAAACCATAGTAGCTAGGTGAGTCCACGACGACGACATCCCCAGGTTTAGTTGTTACTCTTAGAGCGACGGAAAGCGCCTCTTGACAACCGGTGGTGGTAATGATGTCGTCTTGGTGTAATCGGCATCCAGAGTCGACTGCAAGTCGAGCAATTTGTAAACGTAATTCGGCTAACCCATTCAGAGATCCGTATCCAAGCATGCTTGATACAGAGTGTTTAAGTAACTCGGACTGAATTCGAATCAATGGTTTCAAGGTTGACACAGAGATATCAGGACTGCCCCTGCCTAAGTGGATGACATTGCTCTCAGTATTGGCGTGCACCAGATTAATAATATTATCCCATTGTGCTATTTCTAGTGGTTTCTGTGATGGACGAGCGATTTCTGGTAGTTTTAAAGTCGCTTTGTATTGTTTTAGTACGTAATAACCCGACTTTGGCTTAGACCTTGCGTAGCCGTCGTCTTCGAGTAAACGATAAGCTTCCTGAGCAGTTGATATGCTGACGTCATGTGACTGACTTAACGTTCTGATTGACGGTAGTTTGTCATCTTCCTGGTAATAGTTCTGTTCGATACGAGAGATTAAGCTTTGGGCGACTTGTTCATACAGTTTCATCATGACATTCCAATACAGTAGGTAAAAACAGTACAGATTGAATCCACTTGAACAATACAAATATAACAAATTTTAAACTGTGTTTGAAAATATAAATAAATTCTGAATCTGTACTGGTGACAAAAATAATCATAGCATATCCCCCTAGAAACAAGGAAATGGAAATGCAATGAAATACCGAGACATAGTCAAACAATACTCGCAACAGATTCAGCGATTAATGACTCGAAGGCGCACCCGACAACAGCTTTTGCAACTCGACGAAAAGTCACTTCATGATATCGGCATTACTCGAAGTCAAGCAATAGAGGAAGGGTCAAAACCATTTTGGAAGTCGTCGGTACAAACCAGTAATGTGATACAAAAGAAATCTGTTGAAAGTATTGGGTTGGTATTAGACGAGGTTAGGTAGGTTGTGGGAGAGACGAATTAACCGCAATATTTTCGGCCGATCAAATTGAAGATGACAGGCTTTTTGATGGGGTTGACTCTTCACCACGACCACCTGACTAAACGGTTATTTTTTGATCCACGAACCAGATACAGCCCGACTATGATCATGGTCGAACCAGCAACCGCTCAGAGGCTTAGCTTAGTCTGATCTGGCTCAGCCAAGTGCACGGTCTAGTTCTAGTAGAATTCTTTCGACTTCCTGATTTCTATCGTAGTGTAGTAAAGAAATCCTTACCACACCGTCCTCCGTATCAAAACCAAGATCGCTAATCAAACGATGGGCATAGAAATTACCATTTTCAGTACCAATGCCGGCTTTTTGCAAGCTGGAGGCAAGTGCTGCTGAGCTTTGTTTTAAGGGTTTGAATGCGATAGTTGGCGCACGATCATTATCGTTTACATGTGATTTTCCAATTAGCTTTACTTTGGCGTGACCGTCCAGATAACTGAGAATGGGTTGGGTTATTGAGTTTTCGTGCGCTTGAATTAGTGGATGAATGTCGGCCATTTTTTGTGATTGGTTGGCGTCTGTGCTTCCAAAATGTTGATGATGTAAAGCATCGAAGTAATCGATCACACCCGCGCAAGCAGCCACTTGCGCATGTTGAGGTCCGGCAGGATTAAAGTCATATTCCGGGTGACCACGATTGAAATAATGTGCCTGTGATTCGAGTTCGGCCTGAATTGTCTGGTTCACATATAGAATGCTCTGATGTGGGCCAAATACCTTGTAAAGACTAAAGGTATAGGCATCGACCCCCAGTTGTTTCAAGTCGTTAATATGATGGGGGGCATGGGCGACTGCATCGACAAAAACTCTTGCGCTGGATTGTGCTTTGATCTGACGTGTAATATCGGCTACGGGGTTAGTAGTGCCCACAATGTTGGAGCAATGCGTAAAGAAAACCCATTTTGTTTTAGTGCTGAGTAATTTGAATAAATGGTCTGGATCGAGCAAGCCGGTTTGTTTGTCAACTTCCCATTGTCTAATGGTGACCCCTTTTTCCAGTGCTTTACGACGCCAGGAACCACTGTTGGCCTCATGGTCCTGATTAGTCACTATGATCTCGTCACCTGCGGTCCATGCTGCACCGATGGCCTGCGCCATGACGTAAGTGTTCATCGATGTCGAAGGACCTATGGTGAGCTCTAACAGACTAATGTTTAACGCATCGGCCCAGAGTTGTTTGGCTCGATCCATCGCTTGTCCCGCTTCCTGCGATGGGGTAAAACGAGAGTAAGGTTGAACGCGAGTATGACGGTTGTAATGATCCATCAAATCATTGACCTGATTGCAAACAAAGCTGCCACCAGCATTCGAGGCGAAAACAATCTTGGGGTAATCGTCAAGTTGTGAAAACTGCTGACGAACAAAGTTAATATCAAGTTGCATAGTAGTACCGTTCGAGAGAAAAAGAGAGGCTATCAATAGTCACTTTGAAAGCACTCGTCAGTTGGTTTAAAACAATTAAAATTGTTTTGTATTATTTGTAAAGTCAGCATCTTAATTGCTTTATCTCAACCGAAGATTGCGAGTAACCAAGTTGAACACTTTTCTGCTTTGAAGTCTCGTTCACCTCACTGATTCAAGATATTAGTTGAGTCTAATTGTCTCTGCGCAGACAAGCCGATTGATGAGAAATTAATCTATGATAGCATCAGCCTATCCTGGGCAAGATGGATAAGGTATATGAAAAAAAGCACTATTGAGAGAGTTAAATATGACGTTAGATAATATAACGTTGAAACAGGCTGAATTTTTCACCCGAGGTTGGTGTCATTTTGAATCTGATCCAAAGCTTTTAAAATGGGTTGAATCTGCTGTTCCAGTCGCTCGGTCGATAGTAATCGATCCTGATAACGCAAAATGGTTACGTTGTGGTGATACCTGGTTTGCTGGTGTGAATATCCTGCCCAATGCGAGTGATGGTTCGGTCGGTTCAGGCCCGAAATTAGGCGGTGATTCGGTTGAGTTTATTGCCCAAGCATTGGGTTTATCTGAGCTTGACTGGGATAAGGCGCAAGTTTCAATTTGTTACCCCGGTTATCCTCAGCGCATGGCCATTGAGAAAGAGGCTGCGTTCAAATACCGTCGAGATCGTGACGCAGCGCATGTAGATGGGCTTTTACCTGAAGGTTCAAATAGACGCAGGTTCTTGCGCGAATGGCATGGCTTTGTTTTGGCAATCCCGTTGCTTGATTATGATAATGACGCCTCACCATTTGTGATTTGGGAGGGCTCTCATGAGGTCGTGCGTAACGCATTCGAATCATTATTTTTAAATTGTTCACCGGAGGACTGGCCATTGATAGACGTTACTGAGGGGTATCATGATATTAGGCGAAAAATTTTTGATACCTGTCGGCGAGTCGAGATAGTAGCTAAGCCTGGTGAAGCTTATTTGGTACATCGATTGGCATTACACGGTGTAGCACCCTGGAAGGCAGCTCAGGATTCAATCTGTAAAGAACGAATGATTTGTTATTTTCGTCCCGAAACTGGTGCAATTGAACAATGGCTGAATGCGCCATAAGTCTTTTGCGCTTATTATTAATTGGCCGTTCAATATAAAATATGTGATAGTAATAAATACATTACATAGAGACGACTATGCCAAGTGGGAACCGAGCCTGTTCCTTGCGCTCAACTAACTGATGCGATCTGTGAATTGATACTTCTTAGCAGACACTACGATCAATACAATTATCGGGTTCAGCAGGTGAAGACGCCAAGACAGAAAATTTGGGCCAACATAGAAGGTAATTTTTCACATCATTAAACATCGGTAAGGTTTGTTTCTAGTTGGTTGGCTTTTTGGTCATTAGCGATGCATGTGCCCTCACTAGCGAAGCTGCAAAACGTCAAATCATTAGCACTTGATTTCCTTAATCGCCAATTAGCCTTTAGTTAAGTTTCAAATGACGCCTGAAATCTAACCCTGAAAATCAAGCTTAAAAGTGCTTGTTCACAAATTTAAGAGATTACAGTTATGACACAAACTTACGATTACATCATTGTTGGCGCTGGCTCGGCGGGTTGCGTAATAGCCAGTCGACTAAGCGAAAATAAGGATGTCTCTGTCTTGTTGCTGGAAACCGGTGGGAGTGATAAGAGTATTTTTATTCAAATGCCGACGGCCTTGTCTATTCCGATGAATATGCCGAAGTACAACTGGTTTTTTGAGTCCCAGCCTGAGGCTTCCCTCGACAATCGCCGAATGCATTGCCCACGAGGCAAAGTGTTAGGTGGCTCGTCATCAATTAACGGCATGGTTTATGTGCGTGGACATGCAAGAGACTTCGATCAGTGGGAATCGAGTGGCGCGAAAAATTGGGGTTATAGCCATTGTTTGCCATATTTTAAAAAGGCCGAAACCTGGGCGTTTGGTGGCGATGAATACCGTGGCAAGGACGGCCCGTTAGCGACCAATAATGGCAATAATATGCAGAACCCTTTGTACGGCGCTTTTATTGACGCGGGTGCACAGGCGGGTTACATGAAAACTGACGATTATAATGGGTGTCAACAGGAAGGTTTTGGTGCCATGCACATGACGGTAAAAAAAGGCGTACGCTGGTCAACTGCAAATGCCTACCTAAAGCCAGCGCTCGAACGTCCAAATCTGACGGTCATCACCGATGCTTTAACTCAGCGTGTGTTGCTCGAAGATAAAAAAGCGATGGGTGTCGAATTCATAAAAGACGGTCGTCTTCAGCAGGCATTCTGCAATAAAGAAGTGATTCTAAGCGCAGGTTCGGTTGGCTCCCCACATTTGTTGCAGCTATCGGGCATCGGTCCCGCACAAGTTTTGTATAAGGCCGGTATCGAGGTGAAGCACGATTTACCCGGTGTGGGTGAAAACTTGCAGGATCACCTTGAGTTTTACTTTCAATTCAAATGTAAGCAACCGATCACATTGAATGGAAAGTTAAACTTGTGGAGTAAGTTTTTAATCGGTGCGCGCTGGATATTGACGAAAACTGGCTTGGGTGCCACCAACCATTTTGAATCCTGTGCTTTTATTCGCTCAAAACCTGGTATCGAATGGCCAGATATTCAATACCATTTTCTACCCGCTGCGATGCGCTACGATGGTAACGCTGCCTTTGATGGTCATGGTTTTCAAGTTCATGTTGGACACAACAAACCTTACAGCCGAGGCACTATTAAGGCGATGACACCGAATGTGGCTGATAAGCCAGAGATTCGATTCAACTACCTCGAACACAAGGAAGATATTGAGGCCTATCGAGCTTGTGTGCGTTTGACGCGAGAAATTATCAACCAACCTGCAATGGATGCTTTTAGAGATGGCGAAATTCAACCTGGCGAATCGGTGCAAAGTGACGAAGAAATAGACGCCTTTGTGCGTGGCGCGGTCGAAAGTGCCTACCA
>JBNMQI010000104.1:0-7926 GCA_051277905.1 Gammaproteobacteria bacterium
GGCGTGTCCAGACATTAAGATAAACTTTATGTTTTTACCCAGGGCTGTTTGAACTATCTTAATGAGGTCAGCACCCGTTTCTTCTGGCATTTGCATGTCTGTGAGAATCAGAGAGATTTCAGTGGTGGATTTAATTATTTCAACTGCTTCTCCGACGTTATTTGCAACAAGACATTCGTAACCTTCATCAGTCAAGGTTTCTGCTGTTTCTTCGAGAATACTTTCTTCATCATCAACAATAAGGATTTCCTTTGGTATTTTCTTTCTCCAGCAATCCCCAATACAAACTAATAATTGGCAGAATAATTTTGAAACAGGCTCCACTATCGGTATTTTCAGCGCTAATTTTGCCTCCCATACCGCCTACAATACCATAACTAACTAACACTCCAAATCGGTACCTTTGC
The DNA here is from genome assembly GCA_051277905.1 of Gammaproteobacteria bacterium. GTDB lineage: Bacteria > Pseudomonadota > Gammaproteobacteria. The sequence goes on from JBNMQI010000104.1 coordinate 408, forward strand.
CTATTTTTTCGTTTTGTAAAATGGATCAAAGATGCGAGCAGAAGATCTTCAGGAATAGTGCCACCAGTATACTCATGTTGAAATACAGCCATTTTCATCAATTACAAATACCCGTAATGTAATTTTTACTTCATCATCTTTGTCATTGGTGAAAAGGTTTTAAGTTACTTGTTTTATTTTTAGTGAGATGGCCCAAAACAGGCAAGCACTCTTCAATAAATTTAACCACAATTCCAATTCTTACCAATTGCAACTGCACTCCCACAAGGGCAAGTAAACTATAAACTATATTTCGAGGATCTACTGAGTCCAACAAAATTTCAAACCGCCATTAAAAAAACAGATAGAAAAGTCTTAAACTGTCATTTAAAACTAAGATGCTGTTAGGCTTCAAATTAATAAAAACCTGCTTCTTTAATCGGTCAAAACCTGCTTAAATTAGGTCTTCGAATATATAAGTCTGTAAATCTATATGTCTTTTGAAACTATCGAACTGAGCCAGCAGGGTCCAGTTGCTATTTTAAGCCTGAATAGGCCCGAAAAACTTAATGCCATCAACAAAACTATGTTGTTCGAGCTCGATATTGCGCTTGATGACATTGAAAAAAATGACAGTGTCTTCACGGTAATTATAAAAGGCAATGGACGCGCTTTTTGTGCTGGTTTTGATTTACAGGCGGGTGTTGAAGCCAGCCGCAAAGGTGAAGAAGAATGGCGCGCTGCTATTCAACATGATGTTGATGTAATTATGCGCTTTTGGCATTTCCCTAAACCAACCATTGCTGTTGTTCATGGTTATGTTCTCGCGGGAGGGTTTGAGCTGGCACTGGCCTGTGACATGACCATTTGTGAAGATAATGCAATGTTCGGGGAACCCGAAGTTCGTTTTGGCAGCAGCGTCGCAGCTTTATTACTGCCTTGGTACACCAACCCTAAACGGACGAAGAAAATGCTACTCTCTGGTCAGGATCGTATGCCGGCTCAGGAAGCGTTACATCTGGGTATTGTTAACGAAGTCGTTGCTGACGGTGACGGCTTTCAACTTGGTTTGGCGTTAGCCGAAGAGATTGCATTAATGGATCCTGACTCCGTTCGCATGACTAAACAGGCAATTAATCAAACCTATGAGATAATGGGTTTGAGTCGTTCTCTGGCAATGGGTGTCGATACGTCGGTTAAGATTGAAACAACCGAGACACCGCTTCGTAAACAGTTTAATCAAATTTTAAGCGAGCAGGGTATGAAGGCAGCACTAGCCTGGCGCGAACAACGTTTAAAACAGACAAAATGAAACATTCGCTCGACTCACTATTAAACCCCGCATCGATAGCATTAGTTGGCGCTTCAAATAAGCCTGGAACGCCCGGGTTCATATTGGCCGATATGGTCATTAATTCAGGCTTTGCAGGATCAGTTTTTCCAGTCAACCCGAGTGCTGATGAAGTTATCGGTCTCAAGTGCTTTGATGATATTGAGTCCTTACCAACGGTAGTTGATCACATTGTGCTTGCTTTGGGTAATAAACATCTGGAAGCAGCCCTGGAGTCTGCCATTACACATGGCGCCAAGGCGGTCACTATTTATGCAAGTGGTATACTAGAAGACGATACCAATCCACCCTTGTTAGAACGTTTAATCCAGCTAGCTACAGAAGCAAAGATTGCTATCTGTGGTTGCAATGGCATGGGTTTTTACAATGTCCGAGACGATCTTTACACCGGTATTTTTGCTAAAGCGCTCAGTATTCAAAAGGGCGGTATTAGTTATATCGCACAGTCTGGCTCTGCATTCACAACACTTTGTCATAATGGTAATCGGCTTGGCTTTAATCTCTGTGTATCTAGCGGTAATGAGATCACAACTACGATAGCGGATTATATGGATTGGTCATTAGAACAACCCGAAACTCGAGTCATTGGTCTGTTTCTAGAAGCCGTGCGTAACCCTCAGGCTTTTGTTGATGCCCTTCAAAAAGCATTAGATAAAAATATTCCGGTGGTGATTTTAAAAATTGGTAAATCACCCTTGAGTGCAAAAATGGCACTAACGCATACTGGTGCAATAGCTGGAAGTCAGGCTGCTTTTGAAGCCTTATATCGTCGTTATGGTGTTATTTCAGTTAATGATTTTGATGAAATGGCAGCGACATTGATGCTACTTCAAAATAGTCCAGAAATCATGTCGGGTAAAATCGCTACGATTCAAGAATCTGGTGGATTCCGCGAACTAATTGCTGACCTTGCATACGAACTCAAAATCGAATTTGCGGAGATCGAAGAAAGTACCAAAGAACTAATTCAAACTCACCTCGACCCTGGGTTAAAAGCTGAGAATCCACTTGATGCTTGGGGTAGCCATGATAATTTTGAAAACCGTTTTCTTGCCTGTATAAACTTATTGATGGCTGATCCCAATGTTGCTGGTGGTGTCTTTTTTAGTAATTTTCGGGATGATTACTTTTTATCTGAAGCTATTTATCGAGCGATGCAGGCTGCTTCTAAAAAGACAAACAAACCGCTCGTATTGGGTAATTGTTATTCTGACTTAAAGCACGATGAAATTTGTCGACAGGGCTATGAACAGGGTATTCCTGTGATTGATGGTGCCCGCGAAACACTGCTTGCATTCAAGCATTTATTTGCCTATCAGCAATTCAAAACAAATAAAAATAGAGCTGTGAATAAAAACATAATAGACCCCGCTATTATTAATCATTGGCATGACCGGCTAAAGCAACAGGCTTCAAAAGCTTTAAGCGAAGCTGATGCGATGGATTTATTGTCAGGCTTTGACATTGTCACACCCAGAAAAACAGTTATCAATGGTTCGTCAGGTTTGCTAGAAGCTGCAGATTTGATTGGTTTTCCACTGGTATTAAAAACCGCAGAGCCTGGAATTTTGCATAAAAGTGATGCAGGTGGGGTAATTGTTAATATTCAATGCAAGGACAAACTGCAGGAACACTATGCTGATTTGCAGCAACGGCTTGGACCGATTGCTCTATTGACTCAGATGATAGGCGAGGGCGTCGAGGTTGGCCTGGGTATTATCAATGATCCACAGTTTGGGCCAATACTGATGGTCGCTGCAGGTGGTATTTTAATTGAATTGCTATCGGAACGTGCCGTTGCATTATGCCCACTGAACAGCGACGAAGCAGACGAGCTTTTATCTTCATTGAAAATTAACGCATTGATCCATGGAGTGCGCGGTCAAGTGCCATCAGACCGACAATCATTGATTGATACCATGGTGAAATTGTCTCAGTTAGCCTATGGGCTGAGAGATATTATTGCTGAGATTGATGTCAACCCAGTGATTGTCAATCCGACGGGTGCAGTAGCTGTTGATGCCTTAATTGTATTGAAATAGTGTGTATAAACGTCGTCATCCCGGATTTAATCTGGAATTTTTTCAATTGATGCCAAGAAATCTATCTGGAAGAGTGTCGTAAGCCTAAATCTTTACTGCAAAACCTAATAGCACATCCCTCAGCTCTTCCTTCAAAAGTCTATTTGCCTCGGTGATTAGTCTGGGCTGAGTACGTTTTAGATTGATTGATGAGACTTTTAATGGCCAACGATGAACACCGATACTATTGCCATCTTCATCGATCAGGTTGATTTCCATGGTGCCTCGTAGCCAGAACCAGCCATTTTTTTCAATTACTGGGTCAAGTAGAGTTTGAACCTTAAGTCGATAATCAAAGTTGTTATTGTTTATCGAAAAACCAACGCCAGCTAAGGCACCACCGACCGCTTTCAACAACTCATTACTTACATCACCGGAAGCTAGGGGATGAATGCGAACCTTTATGAGCAACGCATCACGACTACGAATCAGTTCTGCCAATGAAAGTTTTGCAGGTTTACCAAAGCCACTAGGATCGACCACCCGTAAAGAACTTTGCATGATGGCACGCTTCTGTTGTGAGTTAATAGCGATTTGCACTAACGCTGCTCGTTTCAGCAGAGAGGGTTCTTTTTCGGCTTGTAAAAGACGTTGATGACTTTGCTGGTCAATTTTTTGAAGTTCTTGCTCAAGCCTTTGTCGAGCTTTGTTACGGGACAAAACTGCCAGCGCGTAATGTGTGTCTCGTTCGGAGTCATACCATTGATCAGCGATTTCGACACCCTGTAAAGTACGTGATGTATAGGTAAATAATTGGCGCGATATCTGTTGATTTAACAAATTCAGAGTTTCGCCATTAGTCTGTTCGCTAGTAAAGGTTTGAGTTTGCTGGCTACTTTCTTTAAGTGCTACTTCGAATTGTTTTGCTAGATCGCTACGGGCGCGGTCCTTGGCATCATCGGGAGTTAACGCACTGCCTTGTCCACTCAGATAATGTGATGAGGCATATTTTTTGCTCTGCCCGTTGACCCAGTTGGGTCGTTCATCGAGTGTGACTGACGTAAAACTGCATGCGGTAGTTAATAGTGATATGAGCAAAACTAGGGTGAGACTAATTTGCATGTTTATGGCTTCAGTTGGGTTACGTAGGATTCTGGCCAGTGGTAACTGAACAGTCGTGATTTACCTTTATTAAATTCTACTTGTGGCCATGTTTGTATTGTACCTAGGAGGTTCGATCCTGATAGTGTGAGTTTCAAGTCATGAGTCCCTGCCGGCAAGTTTAAACGCATGATGAGTATTTGTTGGGGCAAAGTGTTCCATGCACGAGTATCAGCCTGTTCGGTTAGAAATGTAGCTATATTGAGAGCCAAGCTGAGTAGGGGCGAATCATCGCTAGTTTTATCAACGGCTTTGTTTTTGATACTGACCCGTGCAATCGTGCGCGCGATTATAGAAGGCATCTCGTTATCCATTGCAGTTCTGGCTTGTTCATCAAGTTGGGCAATTAATTCAGAGGTTGTGCTTGTTGTCTCTGAGCTTAATTCAGCCCGATAAACTTTGACAGCCCGATGCTCGTAAAAGGGTATTGAAATTCGATGAAGTTGACCATCGCTAGAGCTTTGCACATCAATCTCAAAGCGATGTTTACGCGGCATTAAGCCGTTAAAAACTAACGCAACTGCATGTGCCTGCTGTTCGAACTCTTGCTGTTTAGGCCAGACTTCAAGTTCAAACTCATCTAAGAATTTTTTATGTTCTTGCTTTAGGCCGAGATAATCAGTCAAGCGCAGTAAATCTTCTTTTAGCATTAATGGAATTGCGTTGTTGTAACTGCCATAGGTTTGATAAGCCTTACGATAAGAGATTAGTGCATTATCGAGTTCTCGATTGAACTCAAATACTAGGCCCGATAGATAACGGGCAAAAGGCATTTGGAGGTCATCTTTTTGTTTGAGTAATTCGTTGAGCTGTAATATTTCTACCCTAGCTTCGCTGTATTGTTGTAATTGCAGATAGTTGATAGCTTGGAAACAGTGGACCAAAACTTGCTCAAAGTTTTGTGGTAGATAACTTCGTTGGGAATCGTTAATCGTAATTGCCGCGGCTTGTTCTCGTAGACTGATTGCATCAAGTTTTTTAGTCAGTGTTTTAGCCTTTTCAAAGGTGCTATTACTGTCTTCAAATCGATTTTGCATTTGCAATAACATTGCCTTGTCGAGTAAATATAGACTTTTGTTTCGATTTTCAGGTTTATAGTTATCGAGTGCAGTTAGGGCTTTTTCGGGTTGCTGAGTTAACAGATAATTCTCGATCTCACCACGTTCGTGGGTAACACTGACGCAGGCAACCTGAGTCAAAGCGATGGTTGCAAGCAAAAAAGGCAGTGTATATCTTGCAATGTCTTTATTGCTTGTCAGTCGATCTAATTTCATTTGCTTCACTGATGTCGGTTATCAGCTTTTCAGCTAAATACGGAAAGCTGATTTCTCAACGAGTTTCTTTATTTTCTTTTGCCCCGCCCATACCTTACGATTATCCGTTAAATTAATTAAATTAAGGTCTATTTGATAAAAACGTATTTGCTCATCTCCCTCACTATCTAAGATTGTATTGATCGAACCCTTAAGCATGAAATCAGCACCATATTCTTGTCCCATTTGTTTAACTGTCTCATTACTCGCATTAAGTTCTTGGTCTTTGCGTTCCTCTCTAATTTCTCCACGTTCTGTTTTTGATGCAACAAAATCAACCCCACCTGAGTTGATTAACTCTCGCTCCACATCGTTGATAAAGGTGGCAACATTAATGTGTTCATGGCTTAAATTGCGAACTTCACCAACGATTATTGCAGGCCGGCTACCGTTGTCTGAGATAAAACTGCCTATCCAAGGGCGGCCTAATACATCGCGAATCATTTCTTCTGAAACAAGTCTTGAATCGGTATCGTTCCACTCACCACTGAGGTCGGTAACTTCTCCTGAATCGAGGCGTTTTACAACCGTTGAGCAGCCGTTTAGAATCATCACAACAGATATTGCAGCTATTAGGGTGAGGCTTTTTGCGAATTGGTTTTTCATTGTTTAACTCCGGTTAATCGATCAAAAATTGAATTGCCTTGCTGGGCAAGAAATTCAAGCAGTGCAGGACTCATGGCTTCTGCTTTGGCTAAGGTTTGCTGCACACGATCTAAATCAAGCTCTGCTAGTGACCAGATGGAATTGGTGTCCTCATTCTGCCATCGAGCGATTATTTTAGCGCCAGATAAATTAATCTGAGTCAGGTTATCGATCTGGCGAGATACAGATTGTTCGCTCACTTGTTCGTCAATTTGATTCGCTGAAGCGCTGAAATCTTTTGTAGCAACCGTGAGGTAGGAACTGAATATACGGGCGACTTCTGCACGGGCTCGATCATCAGCCGTATTTTTTTGCAACGAGTAATCACCCATCGAAGGCGCTGAACCGATACCGTGAAACAATCGACCATCATCATCATCGAGCATTTGATTGCCTTGATTGACCCAGTCGGGTGCACCGCTAATATTCAAGTCACTTTCAACAATAGTCTTATTACTGCATCCAAACATTAAGAGAACGCTGACGATCAAGCTAATTTTAATAATATGATGTTGTTTCATACTTAAGTAACCTTTGTTCGTTGATTCGATTTTAAGAGCGATATTATGATGGAAAGTTAGTAATTCCCATCAATTTAAATGGATTAAAGACCAATTATTTGCATGTTAATTCCAGCCTGGCACCTTTAGCCTAGAAACAATATATAAACTACGCTATTCGTGAACCTAAAATCAGGTTAAATGATGAAAACCCAAGCCCACTATGAATAAAAGGTAGCCGATGAATCACAGTCATATTTATCTTGATCATATCAGGGGAAAATATAACTGTGATTAGTCATAATGAAATTAGGTCTTGAAGTTAAAGCGTGTTTACTTTTAGCTGCTGGCTAATAACAAAATCACTCAGCTGTTCAAATTTTGAAGGGCTAGTAATTATCGCCACACTGGCCATTTCTGGTTTCAGATAAAGACGCGTTACACGTTTTAAATCAGCCAGCGTTACTTGTAATATTTTTTGGCGAAATTCACGACGATGTTGTGGGCTACGACCAAAAAGACGGTTGTGGAATGCCTGTTTAGCTTCAC
>JBNMQI010000105.1:0-7882 GCA_051277905.1 Gammaproteobacteria bacterium
TGTGCTGGAAAGATAGCAACCTTGCCATCCTGCGCATAGGAATCCCAAGAACTATTTTGCAAATACTGATTGCCATAGTCACCATGACCACCAGCCATGTATTCCATGTTCGGACCATAAAACCGCGTATTACCGTTTGGTTGGCGTCCTTGATGTGACTCCCTAGAACTACTTGCTTCTCCAGACTGAACGTAATAAACACCTGACCACGAACAATTGCCATGCACATGAGTTTCGTGGAAAGCGTGCCCATTGGCAATTTGAAACCATAAGCCCGTAATATTGACAGATATATTCCCACTCTCACCCCATTCCTGTTGATTTGCCTCTCTAGCGACTTCATATATACCATCGCGAATAAATTCAGCTAACTCATTAAGCTCTTTATGCAACGGATACTGGTTAAGCAAATCATCACGGCTTGCATAGGCTTGATTAGGCGCCCGGTTTTCCTTATTACGATGTTTATAAAACAACTCGATTAATATCGGGTTTACTTTTTGATAATGCGCAAACCGCTTGACAAGTATGGTGGTTGGCCAAAGCTTTATGATATTGGGATTTGTCTTATCCTTGCTTTTGTTTTTTGCCATCATTTTTCCCTAGATTACATGCCCTACAGTGGTTGATACTGTTCGCATTTATCAATGTAGTTTTTAGTGCCAAATGGTATCGGTACACGGGCATTGGCGATATAGTTGAGTAGACGCTTTCCTTCTCGCAGAAGCTCCTGACCCTTTCCCGTATGCATAAGCAGTAATTGATCTATGTCATTTGGCAATTCGGGCTCAAAAGTATCCAGCGCTTCTGCTAGCGCTACAAAATTCGGCCAGATCCGAAAAATAATACCATCTTTTTTCATTGTTTCTGCAACTTGTTTTGATGCGTCAGCATAGTCACGAATAATAGGCTCACAAGCGCCAAATAATGGGTTCGCATTAAACGTCTTAATCATCTGGTCACGAATCATATCGATATCACGTTTGCTTTGAGCTATTTTTATAAATCGCGATTCATAAAAATCTGAAGGCGTCATTGTGAAGGCCTTAAAAGGTTCACCCCAAATTTCGTCAATGCCCTCACAGCCAGAATAATGTTTAACTTGCTCACCTAGTCTCAGTGCCTCTTGAAAACAAGCGCTACATTGACGCATCAATTCATTATCCCGACTCACTTGAACACCCAATTCACCTAGATCTACTATCGAGGTAAACAAGTCTGTTGCTCGATTAAACAATGAGCCTGCTAACATTGCAGCATTCACTCGCTTTCGGGCTGGATTAGTTTCTGATTTGTACGCTATTCTAGCCTGATCAAGACTTTTACCTGGCGTGCATATACCCGCCTCAGTATGGTGAAATGCGCGGCGAGTTAAACTGTCGATGAGCAATTTCCGATTGCTTAAAGTATCGGACAAAGGTTTATAGTAACGTATCCAGTAGCCGTAATAGTATATATAGTCGGTTTCATCAATGATTAAACGAGTGCCATTTGTGGGAGTTTTTTTCATGAGATCAATGTTAAAAGTCAGACATCAAATTAATTCAAGTATTTTAAAATTTTATGTCTACATCATAAAACAAACCCATAGAATCATCCATAGAAGTCCTACCAAATACCCATTATTATGATAGAAGCCGCTGATGACTTTTATAAAATGAGATTAGCAATGAGGCTGTCAATTCAATCACTCATAAAGCGAATATCAATCATGGCGTCCTTTTAGATATACTGTATATCTAGTTAAACATCCTTATCGTAAGCTTTCAAAATAAAAGTGCTGATTTAAATTTTAATGGCTCATACCATGAGCTTAAATCAGCCTATAGTCTTGTTTTCTAGACCAACGACAACAGTTCAGGAGCACCGTCAGGCATGGCTTTATCTATTGTTAGCTCTAATCGTGTAGAAATTCTTCAACAAAATCTGTCCCATCGTATTTGTTCGCAAATGTTGAGCAATCCATTTGACCCTGACGTTATTGTTGTTCCCACTTTTGCAATGGCGCGCTGGCTTAATTTAAAAATTGCTCAACAACAGGGAATTGCAGCCAATATTGAATACCCTTTACCATCTGCGTGGATTTGGCAATTGGCTACCACGGTTCTTAAAGACACGCCAAACATTGATCCGCTATCACGTGACGCGATGGGTTGGAAAATTTTCCACAACTTGCCTACCTTAATTAACCACGCTGAATTTGAAACGATTAGTCGTTATCTGAAACACGATACCTCGGGTATTAAGCGCTGGCAATTGTCGACACGTATTGCGGATGTTTTTGAACGTTACCAACAATACCGACCAGATATGATTCGACTCTGGTCAGATGGTTTAGAAAATCATTGGCAGGCATTACTCTGGCGGGTATTGATTGAAAATCAAACTAAGCAATACCATAGTGTCGTACTCGATCAACTACTGTTAGCCTTGAACACTGATTGTGACACAGCCTGCCTACCTGAAAGAATTAGTCTGTTCGTATTATCAAGTTTGCCACCTCGGTTTATCGACTTAATCCATGCGCTTGCCAAACGCACTACGGTCACACTTTATCTTCATAGCCCGACTGATCAATATTGGGCTGACTTAAAAAATCAAAAATCGCAATTAAGGCTGCGCCTTTTACAACCGCAACAAGTGCAATACTATGAAGCCGGCAACGAGTTACTTACCTCTTGGGGCCGACAGGGCCAAACCATGCAAGATTTGTTGCTTGATAATAATGGTCTGGTCACAAATGAAGCGGATGTCTATCAACCACCCGATTGTTCGACACTACTGCAATCAATTCAGCGGAGTATTTTCAACCTAGATGATTCGGCTGTAGAAATGCTTGCAGATGATTCACTGTCGGTACATATCTGCCATAGCCCGATGCGTGAATGCCAAGTTTTACACGACGAACTACTGAGGCTACTGCAAAAAGATTCGGCTTTAAAACTAGAAGATATATTGGTAATGGTGCCCGACATTAGTCGCTACGCGCCTTATATCGAAGCTGCGTTCCAAACTAGTGATAACAAAACTCAACCAACGTTAGCATGGAATATTTCCGACATTACGCTCGCCGATGAACACCCGTTGATTCTAACTTTTTTGCAATTATTAAGGTTACCACAGAGCCGTTTTTCATTGTCTGAAGTTTTATCATTACTGGACATAGACGAAGTAAAAAATCGATTTGATCTCGACGAACAGGCATTACACAACATTCGCAGCTTACTTGATGATGCTCAAATTCGTTGGGCTATTGATGCCCAACACAAACAGCAATTGGGCTTGCCTCCAACCATTGAAAATACCTGGCAGCAGGCTAAGGATCGGCTATTCGCGGGATACGCAATGCCAGGTGACGATTATTGGAATGGCATTTCAGCACTGTCGCAAGTGCAGGGTGATCGTGCATTGCACATAGGTAAGTTTTGGCATTTTTTTGAGCGCTTGCAACATTGGCGAAAGCGATTAACCCAACCACAAAACTCGCATGACTGGCAAACTTCACTATTGTCTCTAGTCGATGAATTTTTCCTTGAATCCAATAGCAATGATGGCCGACTACAACACATTCGTGATGTTGTAGCGGAGCTTGGCAATCCTAGCCTCAACTCTGGCATCAATAGTAACGACAGCAACCTGTCGTCTGAACTAGTAAACTTTTGGATGGAGCAACAGTTAGCCTCTCAGGAAAAACCAGGACGATTATTTTCAGGCGGCGTTACTTTTTGTGGGATGCGTCCCATGCGCTGCCTGCCATTTGGAGTCATCTGTCTACTGGGCATGAATGATGGTGATTTTCCCCGTCGCGATAGCCGGGTTGACTTTGACCTTATGAATCATAGCTGGAAACCAGGTGATCCACTAAAGGGAGATGAAGATCGTTATCTAATGCTGGAAACTTTATTATGCGCTCGAAAGGCACTTTATATTAGTTACTGTGGTCGCAGTCTAAAAGATAACGGTGAGTGTATGCCTTCCGTATTAGTTCGAGAATTACTCGATTTCGTTGACCTTCATTTTAAATTCAACACTGTTAACGAAGCCAGCATGAGTCAACAAATTTCGACAACTCACCCAATGCAGGCCTTTTCAAAATCTAATTTTCTGTTACCGCTGCAAGGCTATAATCAGTATTGGTGTGATGTTGCGAACCAATTGGCGCGTCCAAAATCAAGCAAGCCAACGTCTGATTGGTCAAAACAAACGCTAACTCCCCTAGTTAAAAACACACTTCTTTCGAGTATTGATTTACTTCACCTCTGTCGTTTTTTGAAACATCCGATTGAATATTTTTTTCGCCAACGACTCAAAATTTACTTTAATTCCACAGAGTCAGCTATCGATGAAGAGACTTTTGATTTGACTGGCTTAAACAAATGGCACATTAGACAGCGTCTTCTTTACGATTATCTAAACCAAGTCGAAACAAGTCACCAACACTTATCTGCAGCGGGGTTATTACCGCATGGTCCGGCGGCGAATACTAGTATTGCTGGTATAGCCGATGCTCAAAAAAGTTTGTTATTGCAACTCCAGCCCTACTATGGGGAAAAAGCTGAGACTAGATACATTGCCTTATCGTTTAATTCTGACGTTGATTTGAATGGTTCGGTTGAAAATTACTATTCAAAGCTAGGATTAATGGAATTCACCAGTAGCAAACTGCAGGGTAAACATTTTTTATCACTTTGGGTCAAACATCTTGCGATGTGTGCGACACAACAATTAAATGAGGACGAAACAAGTTGTTTGATTAGCAGTGATCAAACACTTATTTTCTCATCAATAGACGCTGATGAAGCTCACCTTCAACTAGCCCATTATGTTGATTTATTTCAACAGGGTGCGCAAGTGCCTCTCGCTATTTTCCCAGCGGCTAGTTATGCCTTTGCAAAGAGTTTTTACAAGCAAGGGGATACCGAAAAATCCATGGTTGCAGCTTATAAAGGGTGGCAAAGTAATGGCTGGGGAGACTACTCTTCTGATGATGTTGATGATGCTTATGTTAAATTGGCGATGCGCAATAATCTGCAAGATCCACTCACCTCAAGTCAATTTCAGGACCATGCACAAGTACTCTATCGGCTAGCTTTAAGCAAAGGTGGCTTTTCATGACTCATAATGAGCCAAAAATGCTTAATGCTGAAAGCATGCTGAGCATTGACCTTAACGGTATTAAGCTAATTGAAGCGAGTGCCGGCACAGGAAAAACTTACACTATTGCCAATTTTTATTTGCGTTACATTCTAGAGGGTTATACGCCATCAGAAGTTTTAGTTGTAACCTTTACTAATGCGGCAACGGAAGAACTACGAGGCCGTATTCGCGCACGATTATTTCAAACTCTACAGTTATTTGAGAAACACTTACACGACACACCGATGGCCTGTTCAGATCAATTTTTAACTGAACTCATCAAGCAATGGCTGAGCTTTGATCCAGTTAAACAGTCGTTATGGTTCGATCGATTACAGTTGTCACTTCGTTGTATGGATGAAGCATCGATTTGTACGATTCATAGCTTTTGTCAAACAGCGCTGCAAGATCATGCATTACAAAGTAACCATTTTTTTGAAACTAATTTGCTGACAGATGATCGGTTGCTTTGGGAACAAGCATTAAAGGATTGGTGGCGAAAACAGAGTTACTCATTGAACCAGTCTGATTGGAAGCTGTTTGAATTATCTCTAGGTAGTATCGCATCCCTCATCAAGCTTCAACGAGAGATCCGTAGCAGCCATGCCGTCAAGTGGTTGCCTATTATCAACAAAACTTTAGCTGAATTGTATTTAGAATGGCGGGCGCTTGACAGTGTTGTAAAACAACTATCGCTGGCATGGCAAGTCGATCACGATTCAATCTCTGATATTCTGATTAATTCCAAAGCATTAGGACGCGGCGCGGCGTTACCTTATCACAAGGACAAACTTGAGGGTTTTCTTGCTGAAGTAGATCACTGGTTTGATTCAGATCAACCACTCTCAATACCCAGCAATGCTGAGTATATTAGTGCTACCAAATTGTATGAAAACTCAAAGCCTAGTCAAAAGGGCAAGGATGCCAGTCTTGATCATTCATTTTTCTTGGCTATGGATGAATTTTTTCGCCAGGTTGCGCAAATTCAATCAACTTTTCGATCGGTTTCTCTCTTGAAAGCTTTTGAGTATTCGGTACAAAATGTTAACCAACAAAAAATCGAAACCCGTTCACTCGCTTATGACGACCAATTAAGCCTGTTACTTGATGAGATTAGAAAACCTGACTCCAGTAACTTAATAGCTGATCTTCGGGCACATTTTCCCGTTGCTATGATTGACGAGTTTCAAGATACCGATGCAACTCAGTATGAGATTTTTGAACGCTTGTACTTTTCTCAAGCCAATTTAAGTCTAACTATGATTGGAGACCCAAAGCAGGCTATTTATAGTTTTCGCGGGGGTGATATTTTTACCTACATGAAGGCACGTAATGTGCCAGAGGTCGGCCTTTGGTCGCTGAAGACAAACTGGCGCTCGCAACAAGACTTAATTAAGGCCGTGAACTGTTTTTTCAGCTATCGTCAAGCACCTTTTATTTATGATGATGCGATTAAATTTATAGCAGCAGAGGCAGCGACTCAATCAACCGCAGCTGGTCTTAGCCTAGATGGTAGGCTCGAAGCTCCAATCACACTCTGGCATATTCCATTATGTGTAAAAAATAAACCCTTATCAAAAAAATTAATCAGTGATCGGCTCAATGAGGCAACGGCTAACGAAATACTAAAGCTTGTTTCTGCTGGCCAAAAAGGCAATGCATGTTTTGGTGATCATTTACTACGCAGTGGTGATATTGCTGTATTGGTTCGTACCTCCCGTGAAGGTGATGAACTTCGTCAGGTGCTTTCGAGTAAAGGCATTAAATCAGTTACGATTGGCAAAGATAAAATATTTGATAGTGAGGAAGCGCACGCATTATATGACCTCCTTTTAGCTGTTGGACACTATAGCGACCGCCAATGCTTACGTCAGGCGATTGCCAGCCCTTTGCTTGACCATGATTATCAAAGTATCGCTAATTTCGTTGATGATGATGACAGCTGGCAACAATGGATCGGCCTGTTTCGTGATTTACACAAACTTTGGATTGAAAAGGGCTTTATTGCCATGCTCCAACCAATGCTTCATCGTCTAGAAATTAGCCAGACACTCGCAAAGTCTGAAAATGCTGAACGTCGCCTGACTAATTTGTTGCATCTTGGAGAAGTATTACAGCAACAATCCAGACTTAGCGCTGGTATTGATAACCTGCTGGCCTGGTATCAAAAACAAATGTCCGAAACTGAGTCTGACGAAGCAGAACTACGGCTAGAAAGTGATGCGGCACTGGTTAAAATTGTCACTATTCATAAAAGTAAAGGCCTTGAGTATCCCATCGTGTTCTTGCCGTTTCTGTGGAGTTGTCGTGCAGGTAATTATAAATCTAATGATTTAATAAAGTTTCATGATGATCAATTCAATCCTGTTATCGACATTGGTAGCAACCGTCGCGAACAACACCAATATATTGCTGAAAAAGAACGATTAGCCGAGGATTTACGCCTTCTCTATGTTGCATTAACCCGCGCACGAAGTAAGGTCTATTTGGCCTGGGGTGACGTTGGTGATGCTAAAAGTAAAGGGCAACCTTATCAATCCGCTCTGGCTTATTTGCTCCATTCTGAGCAAACGCCCGAAAACTTAACGATGCAGCTTCCTAATGGGTTTTCAGACCCTAAAATTATATCCGGCGATCTAGATAAGCTTGCAGCAAAAAGTGAAGGTCGGATAGAGGTTTTAACTTTACCTGAGCGAGCAGACCCGATACCTAACACGCTTGAGAGTAAGAAGATCGTGTTACTCGA
>JBNMQI010000106.1:0-7637 GCA_051277905.1 Gammaproteobacteria bacterium
CCTGCTGCGGTACCCGTATAAAAATCTTCACTCGCAACCGTGCCCATAAATGGCAGCTGCATATGGGTGTGTGGATCGATGCCACCCGGCATGACGTATTGTCCGCCAGCGTCGATGACTTCTGCGTTAGCAGGAACATCAAGGTTTTCACCTATCTGTAGAATTTTTCCATCCGCACAGTAGACATCGGCTCGAACGGTGCTTTCGGCGTTAACAACGGTACCGCCTTTGATCAGAATAGACATATTAGTTCCTCAAATTAGGGGCTTATCAATAGGAATGGGGGAGTTTAGAAGTGCTCTATAATTTGGTCAGTGGTGAGTAGGTTTCTGGCCGACGATCACGGAAAAATTGCCAGTTATCCCGAACTTCGCGAACCATATTCATATCTAGTTCTGTCACCAATAGTTCATCTCTATCGGGGCTTGCTTGAGCAATAATTTCACCCCGGGGATTCACAAAATAACTGGAGCCGTAAAATTCGCCAATATTCCACGGTGCTTCGGTACCGACACGGTTGATAGCGCCAATATAAACCCCATTCGCCGCAGCAGCCGCAGGTTGCTCTAGCTCCCACAGATATTGTGATAAGCCTGCAACAGTCGCCGAAGGGTTATAGATAATATCGGCCCCTTTCAATGCGAGGGCTCGCCAACCTTCAGGAAAGTGGCGGTCGTAGCAAATGTAAACACCCAGCTTGGCATAGGCGGTATCAAACACGGGCCAGTTCGACGAGCCGGGTTTAAAAAAGAATTTTTCCCAAAATCCTGCCACTTGAGGAATATGGGTTTTACGATATTTCCCGAGATAACTACCATCGGCATCGATCACTGCAGCCGTGTTGTAATAAACACCGGGCATGGTTTCTTCATAGATAGGCACAATAATGACCATATTGTGTTTGCGCGCGTATTCTTGCATGAGCCGAGTGGTGTAGCCGTCCGGAATAGACTCAGCGGCGGCATACCACTTGTTGTCTTGACTTGGGCAAAAATAGGGTTGGGTGAAAACTTCCTGAAAACACAGGACCTGAACACCTTTAGCCGCAGCCTCCTTGATTAATGGCAAGTGCGCTTCCAACATGCAATCGCGAATTTGCTGAGGTGACATACTATCCGCATCACCCTTTAGGCCCATTTGAATCAAACCAGAGACTAGTTTGCTCATTGTACTCTCCTCTTCTCAATAACTTTCTTTTATTAAAAACAAAATTCTAAATCGATTAAGTGCCTAATATTGTTATTTTTTAGCGCAATTCAATTTTTGTTATTGATTTGATACTAACGCTATCCTGTCTACTTGGTCAACTTTTATTGTCTAGCTGGTCAGGAATGTTCATTACAAACTGAAAGGATATGAACCATCTGAACCTATACGCGATGAGTTGCCGACTGATTTTTTTAGAGCAATATTAAGTGTATTTTATACATTATTGGTTTTGGCCTATTGGTGGGTATATTGAACTAAAGGTTGCGCCTAACGATGATTTTAATGATGCCATTACGGCATCTTAAAGTGTTGTTGGGCCATCTCATGGTGTAATTGTTGTGTTTTTATTGGTTGCTTCTTTATGGATGATTTTCCGATGGTGGCTACTGGGGTTCACTGAAGAACTTTAACATCGGGTGGAGCCAACTTTTCAGCAATGGCATCCAAGGCTATAGCACCAAGAATACCCCATCTTGTTTTGATTAAACTATTGACTGAAATGTTGTTGCTAGTCCTGCTTTCAATAACTTGCCTTCGAGTGGCTCGTCGGGCAGCCAGCTGTTGAGCTTTTTGCGCACTTCAAGCATTGCTGGAATATTGATACCCGTTGAAACACCGAGACTTTCCAACAGATAAACACAATCTTCCGTGGCGATATTGCCAGATGCCCCTTTTGCAAACGGACAGCCGCCAAGGCCGCCAAGCGACGCATCAAATTCACGTATGCCTGCTTCAAGTGCTGCGACTGCGTTGGCTAGACCCATGCCTCGGGTATCATGAAAATGCGCTGCTACCTGTGTTTTACCCGCAAGTCGCAGTATTTCGGTGAGTATGCGTTTGACCTGTATAGGATTACCATAACCAACGGTGTCTGCCATATTGAGCTCCTGCGCGCCGGCCATGAGCACTTGCTCGGCGACATTATAGACACGGGATTCGGCTACTTCGCCTTGTAAACTACAGCCAAAGGTGGTCGCCAATGCCACGGACATCATGACCTTGTCTTGCAGTCCTCTGCTATTACGTTCGGCTACTAATTCAGAAAACTCGGCAATCGAGGTGTCAGTGGTGCGCCTAACATTTGCCATGTTGTGGGCTTCACTGACTGATAATACGAAGGTGATTTTTTTGGCGCCATGATCCAGTGCCTGTAATCCCCATTTTAAGTTTGGTACTAGTACCGCTGCGCGCATATTGCTGATGGATTGAGCGGCTTTCAACACTGACTCGGCGTCGGCAAATTGTGGAATGACTTTGGGTGGCACAAAGGAAGTCACTTCCATTTCTTTAAAACCACAGGCTGCCTGAGTTTGGCACCATTCGATTTTTATGTCGGTTGGCAATGTGCGTTTAACTAGTTGCAGTCCATCCCGCAGGCCAACTTCTCTTACTGTTGCTTGATCAGTCATCTTAATCAACGCCCCTTGAATTGTGGTTTACGTTTTTCGTTGAAGGCCAGAATACCTTCGTAGCGATCGTCACTTGGAACGGTTCGATTGTAAGCTTCTATTTCAAATGCCAAACCATCGGCTAAGGACATTTGCAAACCACGATGAATAGATTGTTTTGCTTGCCTCACCGCAATGGGCGCATTAGCAGCAATTCGTTTTGCGATATCAAGCGCAGCGGGTAATAGGTCAACCGATGGATAGACTGCGTTGAGTAGCCCCCATTGCAATGCTTCGTCGGCGCTGAATGGTTTTGCGCTGAGGATTAACTCCTTGCAGCGTCGCTCACCCATTGCTCTTGCTAGTGTTTGCGTACCACCAGCCCCTGGAATAATACCCAGTGAAGTTTCGGTTAACGCAAAGCGTGCATTGTCAGACGCATAAGCAAAATCGACCGCACCTGCTAGCTCACATCCACCACCGTAGGCCGCACCGTTGATGACTGCAATAATAGGAGTTGGGCTATTAATTATGGCACGCACCATGCGTTCAAATATCAAGTGCTGCTTGCCCCAGTCTTGATCGGTCATGCCTTTGCGTTCTTTTAGGTCACCACCGGCACAAAAGGCGCGCTCGCCTGCGCCTGTGAGTAAAATGCAGCGGTTGTCTTCAGGATTTAGTGAAAGCGCCTCAATCAGCTCGATTAGTTCACGTGCCATTTGAGTATTAAACGCGTTAGATGACTCTGGCCGATTCAAGGTAATTTGCAATACGTGTTCTGCAGCAGTTGTTACTAACAGTGTTTCGTAGTGATTGGTTGGTAATGTCACCGATTACTTCCTCCAGGTACTGATTTTAATGGTTTGATTTTTTTAGTTTAGCCTTTTTAGCTCAGCTTTTAGCTTTTTTGAGCTGCAGCGGCAATAGCCAGTATGCGGTACATATCACGTAACACCGGCTTCTCGATGAGTTTACCGTCGATCACAACCAGCCCTGTATCGGCTTCTTCAAAGGTTTCAATAATTCGTCGCGCACGGGCTATTGCGTCATCCGTTGGGGTGAAAACTGCATTCAGTGCGGCAATTTGTTTTGGGTGAATCGACCCTTTACCAGAGAAGCCCAGCGATTTTGCTTGTTGCGCCTCAAGCACCATGCCTTCATGATCATTTAGGTCGAGAAAAGGCACATCGATAACATCAAGCCCAGCGGAAGCAGCGGCATGGACAACGCGCGATCGCGCATAAAGTAATGGTTGCCAAGCGTTTTCACATCTCAGTTCGGCAGCCATATCGACACCTCCAAAAAATAGGGCATCGATGCGGGCGCTGCAATGTGCTATTTCATAACAAGATTCGAGTCCGGCATTGGTTTCGATAATGATATGTAATCGTGTATCGTGTCCAGCTTCTGTAAGCAAACTATCCAACATAATAACTTCATCTGGATTTTTAACCTTGGGCATCATCAGAGCTGGCGGTGGTGTCTTGGTGGCCAGAATCGCTTGCACATCGGCAATACCAAATGCTTCTCGCATACTGTTAATTCGCACAATTCGCTCAACGCCGTCATCAGCTTGTGGGGTTTCGAATAATTGCAGCGCTTTACGGCGTGCTTCTGCTTTGTCTTTGGGAGCAATACCATCTTCGAGCTCAACACAAACAATATCGGTGCCTGAAGCCAGTGCCTTGGGGAACATCTCTGGTTTTAGTCCCGGTGAAAAAATAAAGCTTCTGCGAGATTTAACCGGGTTTTGTTCGACGATCATTAGTATTTACCGAGAGTAAAGTATGAAGTGTCAGAATTATGCGCACTAATTGATATAATACAAATAGAATGAGGCTAACCTCGCTATGACATTATTTGATAGTAAAATTTAACAATAATTGATAATTTTTACTTCAAATTAGGGTATAGCAACCGCAGGCCATTCGCCACAGGCTATCATTTCATCCACTTCTTTTCTTAACAATCCAATGACGGCATCCGTTGCCCGGGTGTTGACGCGATCATTGGGCATGAGCAAAACAATCTGGCGTTGGATCGGTGGTGTGATCTGTCGGATCTCGATTAAACCCGCCTCGACCTGCTGTAAAACAGACGAAACCGGCATGAGTGAATGACAGATGCCTGATTCCACCAGTGATTTTATGACCCAGAATGAGTCAACTTGATAGCTTGGTTTAATTGAGACACCGTTGGCGGCGCCGGCTGATTCGAGCACGCGTCGTAAGCCAAAAGATTCACTCGGTAACGCCAAAGGTAATTTTGACGCAGCTTCGAGGCTGACATCACCCGTCACGCCGGGTAATGTGTTGGGCGCACTGATCAGCACGATGTCTTCGAACAACATTTCTTCGCTACGCAAATGATAATCACTTGATGAACCATACTGAAACGTTACATCGATATCACCACGCTGTAACCATTCGAGCAGATGGACTGAGTAACCTTCGACAATGCGTAAATCTATGTCTGGGAACTCTTCGTTTACCCGGCGCATGAGTCTGACTGACAGCACAGTGCTAATGGTTGGCATAATGCCAAGTGCCACATGCCCTTTGATTTCACCCCGCATTGATTGAATATCATGCACTGAGGTTTCAATTTGTCGCACTAGGCCGGTCATTCTGTCCAGAAACGCCTGCCCTGCTTCCGTCAATTCCATACCACGGACATGACGGGTAAACAAATCAACACCAATTTCGTGTTCCAAGAGCTTAATTTGACGCGATAACGCTGGCTGCACAGTGTGCAGTCGGTCTGAAGCTCGGCTCAAGGAGCCTGACTCTGCGACGCAAATAAATGTTTTAATTTGTTTAAGGTCCATAAGTGGTTAGTTTAATGCCCAATCTTGGTATCACCAAATGTTATCGTACCTATCTATAGTTTCTAATATTTATATTGATACCAATCAAGCATGATTAATGTTATTAAGTTTCAATGGACAAAGTTTATGGGGCTCAATCGCGAACTTGACGGCTTTTTGGTGGTTTCTATCGAGCAAGCTGTCTCGGCACCTTATTGTGGTTTACTGCTGGCCGATGCGGGTGCCAGAGTGCTTAAAGTGGAACGAAAGGAAGGCGATTTTGCGCGAGCCTACGATCGCGGTGCCGATGGTAATAGCAGTATATTTGCTTGGCTTAACCGGGGTAAGGAATCGATTTGCATCGACCTCAACCAAACGGACGATGTTGACTTGCTGCACAATATGCTGCGTGAGGCGGATGTTTTTTTACACAATCTTGCACCCGGTGCGTTAGCACGGCGCGGGTTCGTTGGTGACACTCTGCGTCAGCAGAACCCAAAATTAATTTGTTGTGAAATCAACGGCTATGGTAACTCTGGTGCTGCAGCCAATAAAAAAGCCTATGACTTTCTGGTGCAAGCCGAGAGCGGCATTTGTTCGGTGACGGGCACGGCTCAAGATGAGACACGCGTTGGCATATCAATCTGTGACATTGGAACGGGTTTAACTGCATTTTCAGCGATTTTACGCGCATTATTACAGCGTAGTCGAACCGGTGAGGGCATTGACTTATCAATTTCAATGTTTGATGTAATGGCGGACTGGATGAATATGCCGCTGATGGCACAACGTTATTTTGGTGGTGCTCCGAAGCGACTCGGCCTGACGCATGCTTTAATTGCACCTTATGGCGCTTTTACTAGTCGTGATGAGGCTCAAGTTTTGATCGCAATTCAGAGTAATCGCGAATGGCGAGTTTTTTGCGAAACCGTGCTTTGCCAACCCGAACTTGCTGATGACCTACGATTTAAAGACAACACTGACCGTGTCGCCAACCGCGATGCGTTACACCAAACGATTGACGCCCTCTTTTCGCTAAAGGACCGGGTTGAGTTGATCGAATTGCTCGACCGTAACAAAATTGCTTACGGCCAGTTGAGCAGTGTCAATGACTTGTCCGAACATGAATTTTTACGTGAATTCGAAGCACAGTTTGGAGCGGCCTCAATCAACATGGCGGATCTGCCAGTACAAACCGATGAAGCACGTCCTAAAATCGTGCCATTATTGAATCAACAGGGTGATTCGCTTAGAGCGGAATTTAGTCAATTAGGTACAAAAAATGAAATATGAACTTGACCATGAAGAAATTAGAGAAGGATTGCGCCGATTATGCAAAGATTTCGATGGCGCTTATTGGCGCGAAAAAGATCAAACCCAGGCTTATCCGATCGAATTCGTACAGGCCCTAACAAAATCGGGCTACCTAGCTGCGCTAATACCTGAGGCTTACGGCGGGTCAGAGTTACCCATTTCGGCAGCTTCTGCGATCCTCGAAACTATTCATCACGAAGGTTGTAATGCCGCCGCCTGCCACGCACAAATGTACACCATGGGTACGTTATTACGTCACGGTTCGGAAGAACAAAAACAACGCTTTTTACCCGGTATTGCCGATGGCAGTTTGCGACTTCAAGCCTTTGGTGTAACTGAACCCAGTAGCGGCACCGACACCACTGCACTTCGAACTACGGCTCGACGCGATGGCGATGATTATATTGTTAACGGTCAGAAAATTTGGACCTCACGCGCAGAGCATTCAGATTTAATGTTGTTATTGTGCCGTACTACGCCACTTGATCAAGTCGCGAAAAAAACAGATGGCCTGTCCGTGTTACTGGTTGATATGCGCGATTGCGATGAAAAATCATTAACCATTCGCCCGATAAAAACCATGATGAACCATTCTACTACCGAAGTATTTTTCGACGATGTAAGAGTGCCTGCTGAGAACCTTATTGGTGAAGAGGGTAAGGGCTTTCGCTATATTCTTTCTGGCATGAATGCCGAACGTATTCTTATTGCAGCCGAGTGTATTGGTGACGCCAAATGGTTCACTGATACCTCCAGTCGTTACGCTAGCGAGCGTACAGTTTTTGGTCGGCCAATTGGTCAAAATCAAGGGGTGCAATTTCCAATTGCGAAAGCTTATGCAGAAATGCGAGCAGCGGAATTAGTATTACGAGAAGCCATTCGCCTCTATGAGGCCGGTGGCAATCCGGGTGAAGAAGCTA
>JBNMQI010000107.1:0-7633 GCA_051277905.1 Gammaproteobacteria bacterium
GTAAAATCGGAATTTTGATATTGCGCCGAAGAATCACCAATTCCTGTTGAAGTTTGCGTCTTGTCATCTGATCGACTGCTGAGAAAGGTTCGTCAAGCAGTAACACTTTAGGCTCACGCGCTAGCGCCCTTGCCAATGCCACTCGTTGACGCTGACCACCTGACAATTCATCCGGCCTTCGAGCTTCCAAGCCCTTAAGGTTTACTTGAGCCAGCAATACTTGAGCCCTAGCCTGACGAGCATTTCGGTTTAGGTGGCCCAAAGCAACAACTACATTTTGCAAAGCATTCAAATGAGGAAACAATGCATAATCTTGGAATACAAAGCCGATATGACGCTTTTGTGTGGCTATAGAAATAGAGCGCTGATGATCGAACCAGACTTCATCGTTACATTGAATAAACCCCGCCTTGGGTTGATGCAATCCTGCGATCGTTCTTAATATGGTCGATTTACCACTACCCGATGGCCCAACCAAGGCCAACAATTCACCCGCTTGGCACTCTATTTCGACTTCTAAAGGAATAGGATGCTGTTGAAATATTTTGATTGAAATGCCGGTACCAGCTAAATTAGTATCGTCCAACACTTATTGCTCCAACCGGCGACGTCGATAGGTTAAACGATAGACAAGCCCAATGGTAATTAATGAAAACACCAGCAAAAAGGCAGACATAGTACCGGCAGTGTGATTATCAAAAGCTTGCACACGATCATAAATTGAAATCGCGATAGTTTTGGTTTCACCTTCAATACTACCACCGACCATTAACACCACACCAAATTCTCCAAGCGTATGTGCGAAAGTGAGCGCCAGTGCGGACATCGCTCCAGGCCAGGCCAATGGTAGCTCGATACGCCACAAAGACTCAAACCGCGACAGACCACAGCACCAGGCAGCTTCACGGATATTGGTCGGAATAGCCTCAAAGGCACGCTGCATCGGTTGAATCGCAAAAGGTAGGTTAAAAATAACGGACGCCACCAACAACCCATCAAAGCTGAACACCAAATGATGGCCTGTGAGTGAAAAATAAAATTGCCCCAATGATGAAGTTGCCCCCATACCCAGCAATAGATAGAAACCCAATACGGTCGGTGGTAAGACTAAAGGTAAAGCAATCAACGCTTCGAGCCAGGCTTTGCCAGCGAACTGTCGCCACGCAAGTAAACGACCAAAAAAAATAGCCACTGGAAATAATATAACGCAGGTCCAGAAAGCTAGCTTTAACGATAGAATTAAGGCAGTCGTATCCATCGTAATTATTGGCTCACGCTCGAACTTTCATAACCGAACTTACTAAATATTGCCCTTGCTTGATCGCTACTAATAAAGTCGTAGAGCTGTCGAGCAACATTACCTGCTTCGTTCATCAACACCATTCGCTGACTAATAGGCTGATGGCTAGACTGTGGAATTAAAACGACTCGATTCGATTCGGCAATAATCGGTGATACTGCTAATGCGTAAGGCACAATACCACCCTGAGTCGATCCACTAACCGCAAACTGAGTGGCCTGAGACGCATTTTCTCCTTTAACAATATAAGGCTGAATGGCATTCCATAAATCATACTTTTCGAGTGCCTCCCTTGCAGCACGACCAAACGGGGCATGATCAGGATTAGCAATCGCGAATTTAGTAATCTCATTTCTGTCGAGTGCCTGACGCAAACCACTTAAATTACCGTCCGATTTCAATGGACTATTTTTAGGTACCACTAACGCTATGCGACCTTGGGCATAAATAACACCAAGATCAACGGTCAAATCTCGATCAACCAAAGCATCAACATAAGACTCATTGGCCGACAGGAAAAGTTCAAATGAAGCACCTTGAATAATTTGTCGTTGGAAATTGCCAGACGAGCCAAAAGTAGCTCGAACAGAATGTCCTGTTTCTCGTTTAAACTCGGCCAGCACTTCTGGCAAAACAAACTGCAAACTTGATGCAGCTGCAATTCGAGGTACTTGACTTTGCCCTGCCTGCGTAGCCGATGGCAATAGCAGGGCCAAAAAAAATAACGGCAACCATTTGATGTTCATGATTGCTAATTAACCTATTAAACCCTGAACATGAGCCAAAACACTACGGCCTAGTGCCTCAAGATTATAACCACCTTCCAAAACTGAAACTATCCGCCCCTGACAATATTGGTCTGCGACAACTTTCAATTCATCAGTCACCCACCGATAATCCTCGTCGTAAAGTTGAACCTGTGACAGGTTGTCTTCAGCATGGCCGTCGAAACCAGCCGAGATAATGATTAATTCTGGTTTAAACTGATTTAAAGCCGGTAACCAATGATCCCGAACGGCAAGACGAAACTCCGCACTGCCAGCATTGGCATTCAAAGCTGTATTGATGACATTCGAAGCGATTTTGACCCCACCCTTTCCATCACTATCGTCAACACCAGAGAAGGGGTAAAACGGATACTGAAAGGTAGAACAAAAAAGCACGTCAGACTGACCACTCACAATGTCTTCAGTACCATTACCGTGGTGAACGTCAAAATCAAGAATCGCAATTTTTTTTAATTGATAGGTCTGCCGGGCATAAGCTGCTGCAATGGCAACATTGTTAAAGAGGCAAAAGCCCATCGCCCTATTTCGCCCTGCGTGATGCCCTGGTGGGCGGGTAGCGCAGAACGCAGCGGTCAATTTATTGCTCATGACCAAATCCACTGCCTGCACTGCAGCACCTGCCGACAATAGAGCTGCAGCGAGTGTTTGAGGCATCATAGAAGTATCAGGATCTAAGGAGAAAAAACCATCTGCCGGAGACTTATCAAACAGGAAATCAATATAAGCAGGATCATGAGCCAGCGACAACATCCTCTTAGGGATCGAAATAGCCTCAATATACTCGATAGCCTGACCTAGCTCAGCCCTCGTTAAATGTGTTTGGATTGCCGTTAATCGGGCTGGACATTCTGGGTGAAAATTACCCATATCATGTTCACCGCACAGTTCATGGCCAATAATCCCAACGGTCATTACGACACACCTAGTTGTTGTTTTAAGTCGGCAACTTCTGCTTCCAGATCACTTAATCTCTGTGCCAAATCGGCCATATTCACTCGGGATGAAGGCTCACTACTTTTATTTATCTGCACCGCTTCAACATAGGCATCGACGTCGATAGAGCCAGAAAATAAATGCATATATTCAGCATCTTTGCGACCAGGGGTTCGGGGTAACTGAACCACCAGCGGTGCATCATCACGAGTCATTAATTCTGACAAAGCTTCGACTACGGCTGCGTTATCAGCAAACTCATGTAATCTTCCACTGTGTGCACGAAGTTCTCCTGGGGTTTGTGACCCTCGCAATAACAACACACAAACAATAGCATATTGGGCGTCATCAAATTGCAGTTCATTATAAGCAGTATTACAAAACCGATGGCTGTATTTTTCTATGCCTCGACTGAAGTTCTCTTCGGTTCTAACCAAGCGCTTATCCGATAAACCACGAGTGGCGTGCTGAACCGCCCCTTGCGTTAACGCCATTACTGGACTACGCGCCGATTTTTGGTTACAGGCATTGGTTAATGCATTCAAAGTCAGTGGATATTGATCAGGTGTTGTGAAAGATTTTTCCATCAAACAACCAACGATACGAACTTCATCTGCAGAAAGATTCAACGAGATCATTAGCGCTTTACTACCTCAGTTACAAACTTCTATTATAGCAAGAATATATTCTAAAATTCAGTTGCAATATGACATTGTCAAGCCCATTAAAATACGTACTCTTCTGCAAACTATACTAACGAAGCAATACATAATTCTAACCAACGATTCAAGATTACACTGCGATATTTTTTTCGATGAATAATGAAGTAAAACTGCCGACTAAAATTACGCGTGGGTGTTTTCAGCGGCAACAGCCGACCTTTTGCAAAGGCATCGTGCAAAGCCACTTTTGACAAACAACCAATACCCAACTTTGACTCGACTGCTCGTTTGATCGCTTCTGTGTGCTGTAGCTCGAGGCTTATATCAAGTTGCGGTAACAAGCCATGCATAGCTCGATCGAAAGTCTGTCTAGTACCCGATCCTTTTTCCCGAAGAACCCACTGAGCTTGCAATAGTTGTTGATCATTTATCTTATTATTTTTTGCTAAGGGATGCTCAGGTGCACAAAAGACAATTAACTCATCATCTTTCCAAGGAATCACATCAAGCTCAGGATGATTAATTTCACCCTCAATGAGTCCAATATCCAATTCAAAGTTAATGACTTTTGCCGCAATACCCTCACTATTTTCAACTTGCAGCTTAATTTGAGAGTCTGGGTGTAATTGAATATATTTGGCCACCAAATCAACCGCTAGATAATTACCAATCGTTAATGATGCCCCCACCTGCAGTAAGCCATCCTCAGCTTGCTGCTGAAGCACTAATTCTAGCTCCCTAGCCTGTGTCAATAATGCTTCTGCCTGTGGACGTATTAACTTACCCTGGTCATTTAATTGTAACCTTTTACCAATACGATCAAACAGCTTCACATCATAGTGTTGTTCAAGCCCCTTGAGCGCATTGCTAGCGGCTGACTGAGTCATGAATAACTGCTTTGCGGCCCGACTGATATTGCTCTGGCTCGCAGTAGCCAGGAAAACTTCAAGCTGACGTAATGTATATTTCAAAACCGCCCCATATATTCATAAAAGATATTAGCCTTATCAATTTAACCTGTTTTACAGATATAGTAAATTTAAAATAAAATTCCCAATATTTAACATTTTAAGGTCAAAATCATGAAAACATACAACACCGAAAAAATAACCGGTGTTCAGCATTGGAATGACACTTTGTTCAGCTTTACCTGCACTCGTAATCCTGGATTTAGATTTCAGAATGGTCATTTCATCATGATCGGCCTGCAACAAGAAACAGGTCCTTTAATGCGTGCCTATAGTATTGCAAGCGCCAATTATGAAGATGAAATGGAGTTTTTCAGCATTAAGGTAGCCGATGGGCCACTCACATCAAAACTACAACATTTGGCCGTGGGAGATGAAATCCTGATGAGTCAAAAACCGACTGGAACAATCCTTACTGACGGGCTTTTACCGGGAAAGCACCTTTATCTGCTCAGTACCGGCACAGGGCTTGCGCCATTCTTGAGTATCATTAAAGATCCTGAAGTTTATGAGAATTTTGATCGTATCATTTTAACCCACAGTGTTCGATGGAAGTCAGAGCTGGCTTATCAGGACTTGATCGAAAACCAATTGCCAAACAATCCTTACTTTGGTGACAGTGTTCGCGAAAAGTTACTGTATTATCCAACAGTGACGCGTGAACCCTATCGTAACAATGGTAGACTCACGAGCTTAATGAAATCTGGCAAGCTGTTTCTTGATCTAGGTTTACCTAAGCCAAATCTTGAAGATGACCGCTTTATGATTTGTGGTAGCCCAGGTATGTTAAAAGACTTAACCAGCATGCTTAATAGCCACGGGTTTGTAGAAACTCGTCAGGGTGTACTGGGGCAATTTGTAACGGAACGAGCTTTTGTTGAGTCTTAATTATTGACTAGAAGCAATTAAAAATAAGCTCAACAGGCGATATTACTATGATTTCGAAAAATCAATTAAATAGAGCCGTCAAAGAGGGCATTATTACATCAGCACAAGTTGAGCCACTGTTAGCTTTTCTGCAAAGCTCACCAGTTGAAGCTAACAGTCAAGCACACGAACCATTGAAGTTTGTTCGTAGCTTTGGCGATATCTTTATTGCCTTTGGTATTGGCATTCTAGTTTTATCGATTAGCCAATTATCGATATCAACCTACCAATATTTATTCCCTATCGCTGGATTTGTATTGTTAGCAGAGTGGTTAGTGGGGAATCGTCGTCTTGCACTGCCAGGCATGGCAATTCTAGTGTCTATTATTTTTCTTGTTCATCAAGCAGTAAACTTTGATAGCGAACAATCAACCATGCTTGGACTGGGTTTAGCCAGTGCTACCAGTCTGCTATTTTATTTACGTTATAAAATGCCCTTCAGCTTATTACCGCTCGCTGGTGGACTTGTTACTATTGTTTTTATTCAAATAGGTGCAGACATATTGGCCACCCCTATTATTATTTCGGGTTTGGGTGTAATTGTGTTTACTGTAGCAATGTGGTTTGATATTCACGACACTAAACGACAAAACCACCTCAGCGACAGTGCATTCTGGTTACACTTGTTGGCGTCACCTTTAATTGTGCATGGCGTCATGCTGTCGATGTTACTGGGAAATAATACGTGGGTTGAAGCTGTTGGCGAAGAAATGGTTATTATCATTTTCTTTATTGGGTTTCTTTTACTTGCGTTACTTCTGGATCGAAGAGCAATGTTGATTTCGACTCAAATATATATGATTTATGCTCTCACCCAGCTCGTACCGGCACAATTCAACAATAACCAGAACGTTATGATTTATATACTGATGGGATTAGGATTGATCATCATATTTTTTGGTACCTTCTGGTACAAAACTCGGCGTCTCATTTTTGGTTTTATGTCCGGCACTGCGTTTAGTCACTATGTCCCGGAATTCGTACAGCTCGACAACAAACCAAAATAACTTACTCGACGGTTGCTCATAACTTTTTACGCGGTATTTCCATTACAAATAAACTCGCAATAATCAAAAAGCACGCCACCCATTTAATGAATAAATTAAAGTAATCCATGACCAGCTAAAAGATGAGATGCTGAATTTCTATTTGCTTTAACTCGATAACAAACCAGCAGTCATCCAGTTTGGCCCGAGTTAATGATTGAGTCATGAGTGCCTGAATTATCCTTGGCTTTAAATAGAGGTGTCTTAGATCAAATGGAACTGAACGAGAAAAGTAGTAACTTCCATCCTTTAAGTAGGTGTACTGGGGGTGTTTCAATGTCCTCATTAATGTCAACTCCATTCGTAGTCGAGTGATAAAACTCGTGACTATTCAAAGGGTTAGAGCAATGTTGAGTCCAATAATGGCGCACCTGGAGAGCCGTTCAGCTCCGTAAGCCTGCGTCAGATGACCTTGAAGTCACGGTGAACACTCATGTTACACACCTTTGGTTGAGACTCAAAGGCGTTTGAATGTCTACTGAAATGTCTACTCAGCTAGACCTTTGGTCCTTCACCCGCTAACCTCCGTTGACTCAAATCGTCCATCAGGCTGACATTACCGTAGGCCCAGTTGGTCAATGGTCCCCCGGGGGGGGTATTCTGGTCCTCTTGAATTACATTAGTACCTGCCCAGATACATCAGAAGGTATTACTGAAGTTGGCTTGCGGTCGGCCTTAGGTGTTGCCTCGATCGTGAGACTAAAGAGGCTGGCCGGTGTGCAACGAGTTGCTCAAGGACACCTCGAGCAATTCTTTGATTGATCTCCTTTGTGGCTCTCTAAGCGCCTTTAAGTATTAGGCATGCATTGGTAGCACTAATTAAAGATCGTTGCTCTAAGGACGTTTTAGGAAGTATAAGGGGTATCCTAGTGTTAACTGGAGGGGATTTACTGGCTTAGTAAACCGATAAAGTGCGCCGAGGTAGGTGCTTAAAGTACATATAATAATATACCTACCGGTAATGGAAGATGGTAACTTAAGTTCAATCATTAAGGTATTAACATTAAAG
>JBNMQI010000108.1:0-7528 GCA_051277905.1 Gammaproteobacteria bacterium
GCAGCCTCATCAATGATGAGCACATCGGCCTGTTCTCTTTCTTTAATAAGCTGATCGGGTGCAATGAATTCAACATCTCCAGCCTGTTGTAACAATATCGATGCGGACAATTTCGAGTAGGCGCTAACTAGCAGTTTCATTCTTGGACGAGATTGAAGCGCCTGCACGATAAACCCTAGGCAAGTACTCTTACCACGGCCTCGATCTGCTTTTATAAGCATCACTGACTGGGTATGATCGGCTAACCAACCATCGAGCTGATTTAAAATATCAAGCTGTTCCTGCGTCTTGTCACCCACGATAGTGCTTAAATCAGCAATCTGGATTTCCCCCAGTGGTGCTAACGCTTCATTTTGTTTTAGAAAAACACAGGCTTCAGGATATTGGCTTAGTTCTTTGAAAAAGTAATGAATGAAATTACCACGATTTTGATCTGCACTTTGCCAACAGCCAAATTTATCATTCGCTGACAAGCTGTTCTCTGGCTGGTCTGATAGCAATAGCATCAGTCCACCTTGGGTTAACAATCCGCTGGCTATGCACAGTACATCAGGATTAATACCCTCAAATAAATCCACTATGACGAGGGCTGTTTCTGTTCCGAGTAATGTTTCGACTTTAGAGTAGTCGACTGATTCAAATCCCAACTGACGATCAGAAATGGCAATATAGTTGTGCTTGTTTGGCTGAATAGCGATGCCCTCAACTATTTTTTGTTGGACAATCTTAGTGATGTCATCACACCATTGCATATCACCTTGTATACAGAGCATTCTTCGTTGATGGGTTTTTTGAGTCTGCGCCCACAGTTGCCCTAACCAGTCGGTCATTGCATTTAAGGGTATATTAGATGGCGGTAGCAGCATTATTGATTGGACTGACGCCAGTTTCTTTGGTTAAATTTCTGAATCATTCTATTACCCATTTGTTTGACCAGTTTTCTTTATCCATTTTCATTGCCCATTATTTTTGGGCTTATTATAGAGTAGCGTAATCCGATGACCAAAGACCAGCGAACACAGATAGAAGCAGCCGCATTTCGAGGGCTAATGAAACACTTACAGGAAAGAACGGACGTCCAAAATATCGACTTAATGAACTTGGCCGGATTTTGTCGCAACTGTTTGTCTAAATGGTATTCCGCTGAAGCCCAAAACCAAGGTTTAGACATTGACTACAAAGCAGCCCAAGAAGAAGTGTATGGCATGGCAATAGATGAATGGAAAGCCAATCATCAAACCAAAGCGAGCGACGAACAAATGCAGCGCTTTAAAGATACCAAGCCTCAACATGCCAAAATTAGTGGTCACTAACTAAACCCAAACATTCCATTCATTCAGTCGCAGTTAATATATGCCATCTGACACAGAAAATTTGTTAGTCAATGCATTATCAGTAATATCAGCATGACTATCCAACTGATTTAATGGTGAGCCTATCTATAAACAGGCGCTTTTTAGCTGCCTGTTTATTTTTCAGAGATTTTCAATTTTCGTCGTAAAATCTTACCTACATTTGTTTTTGGCAATTCGGCTCTGAACTCTATAATTTTTGGCACTTTGTATTTAGTCAGATTTTCAATGCAATGTTGGATAACGCTTTCTTCAGTGAGCGTCTGGTCCCTCTTAACAATAACCGCCTTGATAATCTCCCCCCCTTTAGGGTTAGGCTCACCAACAACACCTACCTCTGATACGCCAACATGGCCCATGATAATCGCTTCAATCTCGTTAGGGTAAACATTAAATCCTGAGACTAGGATCATATCCTTCAATCGATCCATAATTCTAAAGAATCCAGCCTTGTCCATCTTTGCGATATCGCCTGTTCTCAGCCAGCCATCATCGGTCATTACCTTGGCGGTTTCGTCTTCACGATTCCAATAGCCTTTCATCACCTGAGGCCCTCTGACACAAAGTTCGCCTGATTCACCCTGAGGCAGGATCTTACCGTCTGCATCTTGTATCGATACCTCCGTCGAAGGAACCGGTAAGCCAATGCTGCCATTATACTCCAGCAAATTAAGCGGATTAATGCACACGGCTGGTGACGTTTCAGTGAGACCATAAGCCTCTAGTAATGGCCCACCTGTCGCTTTTTTCCACCGTTCGGCAACAGGTTTTTGAACGGCCATACCACCTCCGAGCGTTAACTTAAGATGAGAGAAATCAATGTCATCAAAACCGGGCGTATTCATCAGACCAACAAATAACGTGTTAACACCCGTGATCGCAGTAAAAGGGATTGACTGAAGCTCCTTAACAAATCCAGCCATATCGCGTGGGTTTGTGATCAGATGGTTTTCGGCACCCGCTTTCATAAAGGTAAGGCAGTTCGCAGTGAGAGAAAATATATGGTAAAGCGGCAAGGCGGTAATAATGACATCCTTACCTTCATCCACCATATTTTTAATCCAGGCTGATGCTTGTTGCATATTAGCAACCATATTCCTATTAGTTAACATCGCACCCTTGGCTACACCAGTCGTGCCACCTGTGTATTGCAAAAATGCAATATCCTCAGGAGAGATACTTACTTGGGTGTGGGCAACACGCGCGCCTTCCGCCAGGGCTACTTTAAACTTCACGCTTCCCTTTAAAGTAAATGGGAGCACCATTTTTTTGATGTGTTTAACCACAAAATTAACAATAAATGATTTTGGGAACTTCAACATGTCACCAAGCTGCGTCGTAATAACGTGCTGGATTGTAGTTTGATCAATTACTTCTGCCAGAGTGCTGCAAAAATTCTCCATTACGATAATGGCTTTCGCACCCGAGTCGGTAAGTTGATGCTCTAACTCTCTTGGCGTGTAGAGTGGATTAGTGTTTACGACAGTAAAACC
Source organism: Gammaproteobacteria bacterium (assembly GCA_051277905.1). Classification (GTDB taxonomy): domain Bacteria; phylum Pseudomonadota; class Gammaproteobacteria. The sequence goes on from JBNMQI010000108.1 coordinate 2,846, forward strand.
AGCTCGTAATACAGCAAAGATGGCAATGGGGTTCTGCAGTACATTCGGCATCATGATGGCAACACGATCACCTTGTTTCATATCCGGCAAACGTTGTAGATAACTCGCCAAATGGCCCGTTAACTGATCCATCTCTGAGTAGGTTAACGTCGTCCCTAAGTTGCTGAATGCGGGTCTGTCAGAATACCGACTAGCTGACTTTTCGAATACTTCTGCTACTGACTGGTAGGCATTAATATCAACCGTTTCTGGCATGCCATCCGGGTAACTTTTTAACCATGCTTTGTCCATTTCTCACCCTCCCAATTTTTGACACTAATATCAGCAGCTTCCAACAGACCCAACCTAATCTATTTTGAGATGCTCAAACAAACTCACACAAATACTTTTACGCTAATTTGTTAACCTATGCTTATTATTTTTATCTGCTGTTTTTTAATCACTCAATTTATTGTTTAATTCTTCCGTTGTGAAATCGTCTACCATAATGACCCTCCTCGTTGCAGCTTGAGCCGAGGCTAAAATTTCAGCCTCTTCAAAACTCAGAATGCTTGCTGCAACTAATGAATCGATCCATTGTTGGTAACTTTGCAAGCCTGGCTTGACCTGCTGGGACGCTTTCAATCGGCGTTCAATGGGTTCAGCCAACAACACTTTTGCAAATGCATCTTCCAAACAACCCGTACTATCATTTTCATCTTTACTGATATAAATACCTTGCGTCAGTCTATCTCTTGCCTCGCTAGGGCGTATCAGTAATGACGATACACGATGCCCAAGCGAGTCATTTGGTTGACGTAAATTTAAACCCAGCGGGAAAATAATGATTCTTATTAATATGCCCAATGATTTTATCGGAAAGTTTCTTAATATCTCATCCAACGCTACCTGCACTTGATATAAACAATATTTGGCTGACCATTCTACAAGCGGTATATCCGCTTTTTGCCTACCGTCGTCCTCATATTTTTTGAGCACAGCAGAAGCGTAATACATATAGCCCAAAGCATCGGCAAATCGTCCAGATAATTTTTCTTTGCGTTTAAATGCCCCCCCCAAAATCATTAACACCAAGTCTGAAGTAACAGCAAATGCTGCACTCATCTGATTCAATCGTTTGTAATAGCTGCCAATACGCCCAGACACTGGAGAATCGGCGAGGTGACTACCGGAAATACCGTACACAAAGGACCGGAACAAATTGGTAACAAAATAACCAATATGCCCCGTCAGGGCATTGTCAAAAGCTAACACACTGGCTGTGGTGTCACTCATGGTTGCCGCTTCCATTTCTTTGACCAAATAGGGGTGACAACGAATAGCACCCTGCCCAAATATAATCATGGTACGGGTCAATATGTTAGCGCCTTCAACCGTGATGCCAACCGGTATCGATTGATAGGGACGTGCAAGATAGTTTTTTGGCCCCATACAAATACCTTTCCCGCCATGGATATCCATCGCATCGTTCACTACTTGCCGCATCATTTCTGTATTGTAATATTTAAGAATTGCGGTGATAACTGGGGGCTTAATACCATTATCGAGTGCTGATAAGGTCAATAACCGGCCCGCTTCCATCATATAGGTTAGGCCACCGATTCGAGCTAAGGGCTCTTCTACGCCTTCAAACTTTCCGATTGATGTATTAAATTGTTTTCTAATCTTTGCGTAAGCGCCCGTAAATCGAACCATGGTTTTACCTGCCGCAACGCCAACTGCGGGAAGAGAGATACCACGTCCAGCTGACAGCGATTCAACCAGCATACGCCAGCCCTTACCAATGTTATCAGCACCACCGATCAAATAATCCATCGGGATAAAAACATCTTTACCACTGTTTGGGCCATTCTGAAAAGCCGAATTCATGGGGAAGTGTCGGTTACCAATAGTAATGCCAGGAGTATTGGCGGGGATCAACGCACAAGTAATACCGAGTTCGACTTCACCACCGAGCAGTCCGTCTGGATCATAGACTTTAAATGCCAGACCAAGCACCGTTGCTATCGGACCAAGTGTAATATAGCGTTTTTCCCAATTTAGTTTCAGACCCAGTACCTGCTTGCCCTCAAACTCGCCTTCACAAACAATGCCTGTATCTGGAATTGATCCAGCGTCCGATCCAGCGTCAGGTCCGGTAAGTGCGAAACAGGGGATGTCTGCACCGCTCGCGAGGCGCGGTAAGTAATGATCCTTCTGTGCTTGTGTTCCGTAGTGCAACAATAATTCCGCCGGACCAAGCGAGTTGGGAACCATAACTGTGACGCCAACCGAGGTACTACGCCCCGAAAGCTTCATTACCACAGCTGAGTGGCCATAGGCAGAGAATTCAAGTCCACCATATTTTTTGGGGATAATCATGCCGAAGAAGCCATTTTTCTTCAAAAAAGTCCAAATCTCTTCAGGTAAATCTAATCGTTTGTGGGTAATATCCCAATCATCAATCATGGCGCATAACTCATTGACTGGGCCGTCGATAAACGCTTGCTCTTCGACACTAAGCTTCACTGAGGGGTAATTGTTGAGTTTTTGCCAATCCGGAGCGCCACGAAATAGCTCAGCTTCCCACCAAACACTGCCAGCTTCGATAGCATCGCGTTCTGTTTCCGACATTGGGGGCAGTACTGCTTTAATTCTTTTAAGTAGTGGTTTAGTGACGTAGCTTAGACGCAGATTTTGTTTCCCAAAAAATATCAACAGGCATAGGTATAGCCCCCAAACTATGGTGCCCCAGAACAGACTAAACCCATCGAAATATGTAAAAATAGCGAGGAATCCCGCTGTCGAAAATGCCGCTTGCTTAAAGCAACAAAAGCCCCGAGCGACTACAAACATGAGTGCAAACAAGGCACAGAGAAAAATTAGAATATTCATGACGAAACGCCTGATTCAAAGTAATTAAACAATAAGAACTAACACTATATTAGATCACTTTGCGCAGCAATAAAAAGTCTAAAATTGAAACTAATTGAGAGGTGGTAAGTTTGCTTTAATGGTTCTGCAGTAGTTTTTTACGCAATTGTAAATCAGATCCCTGCAGGCCTAAATTAAGCTCTTCATCGGCATATTCTATAAAAGGTAATAGGCTTATCATCAACGCCTTGGCATACACCGACAGCCCATTAGTATCGTCACGCTCAAGCATTTGCAGAGCTTTTTCTACTGATATAGTGACCGCCCCACCGCCTTTTTTTGAACTCACAATACTATTGCCGCCATGAGCAAGGGCTTCATCTAACCGACTACGAAGGACTTCAGAAATAACCTCTATAGTGGTACTACTGCTAGGTACGCAACTATAGATAGCTGCCGCCAATGGTACTGAAATGGCTTTACCTTCTATCGGGATTTTTTGCTCTCCCACAGCATCCATAATTCGGCGTAATCCAATCGCTGAACCAATGCCATTCGTAGCGGGAAACAATAAGTTAAATTCCGCATTACCCAAATAGCACAGCGTATCTTCACACCGCATGGTTTTTTGAATACTTTTTGCGACTGTTTGCACCACAACCATAGTGGCTGGCTTACCTTTTTCAGCAACCAGCGCTTTTAAATTTGAGATTTTAATTTTACAAACACCAATACTCATTTTGTGGCGTAATGAAAAGGCGATCTCTTGGTTAAGTCGTGACTCGAAGTAGTTTTCCTGTGCCAGTTGCTGCAATACATTGAGAGACGTATCTTGTTGGATTTCAGGTGTTTTAATTTGGCTATGCTGCACAAAGTATTGGGCGTGCAAACGAACTCTTGTGGTTAGCTCTGTAGTTGAGAAGGGCATGTTAATGAAATCTGTCGCGCCTCGCTGGAAGGCTCTTTCACGGCTTTCTTCGGAATCATTTTCACTGACCAATAATAATACCGGCTTCCCGGCAAGGTGATTATTTCCGGCTGAACGTAATCTTTCGAGTAAACCAAAACCATCAATCGACGACTGCAATTCGCAAATTACCACCGCAATCTCAGAATCAGTGGCCTCTAATAAGGCATCCCACGCAGTCTCGGCATCATTAACACTAATAAGATTGAAATATTCGCTCAGCAGTTTGCCGACTGATTTCACGATCATTGCTGACTTTGCAACCAAAAGGACTGACGGTTTAGTTTTTACTTCGGACATGATTTTTTTGCCAAATTATGTTATTTAACTATAGTTCATAAAAGGGCAAACTTATGAAGAAATTACTTTAAGTTGGTCTCGGCCCCATTCTATTCAAATGAGCTAGGAACCTTAATTTTTGGAGTGATTTTTCTGAATGAAAAAATAGGCAATCCAATGAGCTAGCATTTGAGTATCCGCCAACGAACCTGCGCCTTGCATACCCACTAAGGCATTAGCCGCAACTGGTTCAGGTACAATATTTCCGGCATACATTTCAATTAAGGCGAGCTCATAACTTGCCTCAAACTCTGGATGAGCTTGAACCGATAGGATGCAATCACCATAGGTAAGGCCAGCATAAGGACAAAAGTCTGAACTGATAAAAGCAGTCGCTGCTTCTGGAAGCTGACTAATTTGATCTTGATGAAAAGCATAAATGCCGACTTTTTCAGGAACTGATGACAGTTCATTAACCATCCACGATTGTGCGATGTCAATCTTGTAATGATGTAAACCAATCCCCCAGCCTTTATCAGATTTAGTCACCAAACCACCTAATGCCTGCGCGATAATTTGATGCC
>JBNMQI010000109.1:0-7464 GCA_051277905.1 Gammaproteobacteria bacterium
ATTGGTCAAAATCAAGGGGTGCAATTTCCAATTGCGAAAGCTTATGCAGAAATGCGAGCAGCGGAATTAGTATTACGAGAAGCCATTCGCCTCTATGAGGCCGGTGGCAATCCGGGTGAAGAAGCTAACATGGCGAAAATGCTGGCGGCTGACGCTTCTTGGGCAGCTGCGGAAGCTTGTGTGCAGACTCACGGTGGCTTTGGTTTTGCGGTGGAATACGATATCGAACGCAAGTTCCGTGAGGCGCGCTTGTATCAAGTCGCACCCATATCAACCAATATGATTCTTAGCTACCTTGCCGAGCATGTGCTGGGTATGCCGCGGTCTTATTAAATAGCCTGACTGAATAGTCCACCCCTGATGGGTATTAGCCAACAAATCGCCACCTTTGCGATTAACACTAGGCGCGCGTTGATCCCAGAAAGTGCTCGTAACATAGCGCGATTATCGTTAATAGACTGGATTGCAGTTGCCATCGCTGGGCGTGATGAGCCAGTCAGCCGAATCGTTCGCCAAATGCTGATTGACGAAGGCGGTTCACCGCAGGCCAGTATTATTGGCAGTCGGGTGAAGCTATCCGCACGCGCTGCCGCACTTTGCAATGGCACAACTTCTCACGCACTCGATTATGACGATACGCACTTCATATATCTTGGTCATCCAAGCGTTGCCGTCATACCAGCCGCAATGGCGATGGCTGAAAAAATTGGCCTTAGTTCGATCGATGATTTTATTGATGCTTGTTTAATTGGCTCTGAAGTAGCCTGTCAGGTCGGTGCTTGGCTGGGGCGTGAACATTATGAATTAGGTTTTCATGCGACTGCAACAGCTGGCAGTTTTGGCGCAACCGCTGCAGCCTGTCGACTACTGGAATTGAGTGTCGAGCAGACAACTCACGCCCTTGGACTCTGTGCGACCCGTAGTTCGGGTATCAAGGCCCAATTTGGCACTATGGGAAAACCTTATCATGCGGGTATGGCAGCCTCGAATGGGGTTGAGGTAGCTACCCTAGCAGCCGGTGGTTTTTGCTCCAACCCAGATGCCATTGATACGCTTCAGGGATTTTCTGCAACGCATGCCGGTGAGGCTAATAACACGGCATTGTGGGATGAACTCGGTTCAGACTATATTTTTGAAACCGTACAACATAAATTTCACGCATGCTGCCATGGCACGCATGCCGTGCTTGAAGCCCTGCGTGAAGCACGTGATGGGCACGGAATTAATGCTTCTAATACTGGCCCAGTATTAGTAACGGTTCACCCACGTTACTTAAATGTATGCAACATTACCCAACCAAAGACTGGCTTAGAATGTAAATTCAGTTTACGCATGGCTGCCGCAATGGCTCTGGCAGGTTGTGACACCAGCCGCGAGGAAACCTTTTCTGATGCCGCTTGTAAAAACCCGTTGCTGCTTGAAATTTGTAATCGGGTTACGGTAAGCACCGACGACACACTGTCTGAAACTATGGCACAGCTTCGATTAGATCGGCCGGGTCAGATTGCATTGGAAATCAGCCATGACCTCAACCATGCTGTTGGCTATGAGTTACGCGAAGTAAAGCTGCTTAACAAGGCTAAAGGCCTGCTTGGCAGGGCTAGAGCCAATCGTATCTGGACAATTATCAATAGCACCAATAGTTCTTTTAAATCATTAATTAACGAGCTAGTAAATGACTGATATTAAGATTAACTTGGCCGACAACTTGCTTGTGCAACTCAACCTGTTGGCGCAAGTAGCATTACGCCAGCTCAATCCATCAACACACTCATTAGATTTTGAGGAATCTTAACCATGCATGACAACATTGTAAAATCGCGCTACGCGATAAAAGCGTTGCCCGCCAAAGGAGCACGTCCTCATCATTTGGCCTCGGGTATGAAGGTGCATCCATTATCCTATATGGAGTTACCCTTTGATCCTGAATATCAGCTTTATAACAACCGCATGACGCCTGAATATTTAAACAATGTGACTGACGATGAACAATACTGGGCGGTTCGTCAAAAAGTGATCCTGCGTAATACTGGTGAATTTCCCGTTCAGATCAGTGGACCAGATGCCGAAAAATTTGCTGATCGTGTATTTGCGAGGGACGTCAGTGGCGTAAAAGTTGGTCGATGCTCCTATAATTTTGCGCTTTATCATAATGGTTGCATGATTAATGATGGCGTTTTGTTACGGCTGGCAGAAGACAAGTTCTGGATGGCACAGGCCGATGGTGAACTAACTAAGTGGTACATGGCCCATATAGGTGACCTAGATGTCACTATATCTGATCCCAATGTTTGGGTTAGCCAGGTACAAGGCCCGCGCGCAATGGACTTATTAAAAGATGTCATTGATGGAGACTTCCCCAACCCTTGGCGTTATTTCGATATTGCTGAGGTTAGCATTGCGGGTGAACCCGTTATCATCACGCGTACTGGGTTTTCGAATGAACTCGGATGGGAGTTTTACCTGCGCCCCGAAAATGATGCCGAAGCCATCGGTAACCGTATCTGGGAATTGGGTCAGAAATACCAAATGATGCTGACAGGTACACCCGTATTCCGTGCCCGACGAATCGAAGCCGGATTACTCAGTCATACCGATTTTGGAGACATGACAACTCCTTTCGAAGCCGGATTGGGGCATTTCGTTAATATGGATAAAGCTGATTTTGTCGGCCGTGCAGCCTTGGAAAAATCGAATAAACAAAGCCGAACCCATGGCATGCGAGTGCAGGGTAGTATTGCCGAACGAGGACGTAGTTTAACATTTAATGGTAATGCTATCGGTACAGTTACTTCTTCGTCTTGGTCCCCTTTTCAGCAATGTGGTGTTGCGATTGTGCGTTTGGATGATACTGAAATCGTTCCCGACACTGGCCTCAAAGTGATGTGTATTGATGGTGAGGTTCATAGCGCAAAATTCTGTTCACTGCCGATGTACGATCATCAGGGCGATATTGTTCGTGGTAAAGACACGGTTGTTCCAGAGGGTCCAGAACCCTGGAAAGGATGAGAATGCTCCCCTCATTTTAAAGCGATAGTCTAATTCAACGGTTTTCGACTCAATTTGTTATCACGAATTGAATTGAACTAATTGATATTGTTAGATGTGCCTTTTATAGTTCTTTCTTTAAGGGGTCTATAAGTTCTATACTCTAGGCCTTGCAGACTCCTTCAAAGAAAATAACTACCATTCTAATGCTAGTAAAAAAGGCGTCTATTTAACCAACGCGTTTTGAAACCTAAAGATGAATCAAATTGATTCGTTGAACTGATCGGAGATCGATTGTGAATAACTCTGCCCCAACTTCAGCTAATACCTCAGCTGATACTGATAAGAAGTATGTACTACATCCTTTTACCAATCTCAGTGGGCATGAAGACCTCGGGCCTTTCACCATCGTGAGTGGCGAGGGTATTTATGTTGATGATGATAAAGGCAATCGTCTAATCGAAGCTATGTCTGGTCTGTGGTGTACCTCGCTGGGTTTTAGTGAATCCCGTTTGGTTGATGCAGCAATGAAACAGTTTAAAATATTACCTTATTCACATCTATTCGGTCATCGTTCGACTCAACCTGCTATTGAACTCAGTGAGAGATTGGTGGAGATTGCGCCCGAGGGCATAAGCCGTGCATTTTTGGTTAATTCTGGTTCTGAAGCCGTCGATTCTGCAGTCAAAATGGTCTGGTACTACTTCAACGCATTGGGGCTGCCCAAAAAGAAGCGTTTGATTTCTAGAAAACGTTCTTATCATGGTGTTACCGTTGCCGCTGGCAGCTTAACTGGATTACCTTACGCACAGAATGGTTTTGATTTACCAGCTATAGACGTTATACATTGCGAAACGCCCCATTATTATCGCAACGGTCGTGACGGTGAAAGTGAAGCAGAATTTACTGACCGTATTGTTAATGAACTTGAACAACAGATTCTCGATGCCGACCCAGATACGGTCGGTGCGTTTTTCGCAGAGCCTGTTATGGGTGCTGGTGGCGTTCTTATTCCACCCGCTAATTATTTTGATAAAGTACAAGCTTTGTTAAAAAAATATAACATCCTGTTTGTTGCTGACGAAGTCATTTGTGGATTTGGACGAACCGGAAACATGTGGGGCTGTGATACCTACAACATCCAGCCCGACATGATTACTTGCGCCAAACAATTATCATCGGCATATCAACCCATTGGCGCCGTGCTGGTCAGTGAAAAAATGTACGATGCTTTTGTTTGTGGCAGTAACACACATGGTGTTTTTGGCACTGGCAATACCTATGGCGGCCATCCGGTAGCTTCTGCGGTAGCCCTAGAAACTTTGAATATCTATCGTGATGACAATATGCTCGAACACGTTCGGACTGTTTCTAAAACGTTTATGAAACGTATTCATGAATTCGGATCGCATCCGTTGGTTGGTGATGCGCGAGGTATTGGTTTAATTGGTGCCTTCGAACTCGTCAAAGATAAATCGACTAAGGAACAATTCCCACCAGCTGACAAAGTTGCCGCCCAAGTAATGGCTGCCGCGCGTCAACATGGCCTCATTACCCGTGCGTTACCCGGTGATGGCGTAGGTGTCTGTCCACCACTGATAATAACTGAACCCCAAATTAACGACATGTTTGACCGCTATCAGTTGGCTCTGGATACGGTTTACCAAAAGCTATCGAGCTAGGAGTCTAACGGTCCTATAAGTATTTTATTTTGTAATTGCTGGAATTTTGACTGTTTTCACAACCCTTGCATCACTGTTCTCATAAAGAAAGGCGCTCAATGAGCGCCTTTTTTATTTAGCCAGTTAAGTCTTATGTCTAAACATCTTTCACCAGAAAGACACTTTCTGCTACCGTCATGTAACTGTCCATTTCATTAATAAGAATTAAGAGGTCAACCGTTGATATAGTAAATTTAATGAAGCTTTAGTACTCTCAACTTTGTCAGTATTAGCTATCGCCGCCGAACATACGGTTCAGATGAAAAATTCTGGCGTTGACGGCATCATGGTTTTTGAACCCGGTTTTTTGAAAGTGGCTGTGGGTGATACAGTGCATTTTGACCCCACCGATATCGGTCATAACGCTGAGTCAGTTGCTGGGCTTATCCCTGCTGGCGTCACTCCTTGGAAAGGTGACTTTAGTAAAAAATTATCAGTTAAAATTGATAAAAATGGTGTTTATGTATACGAATGTTTACCGCATTCTATGCTATCAATGGTAGGCGTAATTGTTGCCGGCAATCCAACTAATTTGGCTGATATTAAAAAAAATGTAACGCCATTAAACGCTAAATTCAGCATGAATAAAGATCGCTTGAATATGTATTTAGCAAAAGTTAAGTAGCTGCTTTGAGTGATTAAAACATATTCTATGGGTTAATCACTCCCCCCATACTGCGCTTAATTTTTAAGCTTCTAGCATTTGTGTTTTTGCATTGAGTTAAAAAATAGAGCCTTATATAACTTAATTCTTTGATCGCCCTAAAAAATAACTTAGATACCCATATTTTAGAAAACGCCAAATGCACCAAAACCCTTCGCCTCCTACAAAAAGTTGGGGTCGGAAAATTATTTTATGGGTGTCTATGATAGTGCTTGTTAGGCGAACCCTCCGTTGGCACCAATATTCTGACCTGTTACCCATGATGCTTCCTCACTAACAAGGAATGACACTATACGAGCAACATCTACTGGTTCACCAATACGACCAAATGCAGACATGCTCGCAAGTCTATTTATAACCTCTTCGCTTTTTCCCGCAGTAAAAAGTTCAGTGTTGATTGGGCCTGGTGAAATGGAGTTGACCGTGATATTTCGCGCACCAACCTCTTTTGAAAAAACTCTTGTGAGTTGTTCTACAGCCCCCTTTGTTGCACAATATGCTCCATATGTTGGTAGCATTAGGCGGGTTGTAGAGCTGGAAAAATTAATAATACGCCCGTCATTCTCAAGCCGTGAAGCGGCCTCACGAAGTGTATTAAATGTACCTTTCACATTAACAGAAAAAATCTTATCAAAATCATCATCCGTTGTATCTTGAATTGTTTTATACAAAATCGAACCTGCATTATTAATAAGAATATTTATTTTACCGAATTGGCTAATCGCCGAATCAAACATTAGCTTAACTTCTTCAGGGCTGCTTATGTCTGCCTTTATAGCAATGGCACTGCCACCATTAGCTTTAATCTCAGAGACAACTTTATCTGCTGGTTTTTGATTGCTAGAGTAATTGATAACTACACTTGCTCCAGCCTCCGCTAGTGTTATTGCTATTTGAGCGCCTATTCCTCGCGACGACCCTGTAACGATAGCAACTTTATTGTTTAGTGACTTCATGAATTACCTTAGTTTAATATGTGAATAGGATTTAATCGCGCCCTACTAACGCCCACATAAGGGGCAAAATAGAGTTGGCTAAAATATGTGAACGGAGTGAACAAAACAGCCAACTCTATTTTGCCCCTCTTTAAATCCTTGTTAGATAACACCTTTCATCTTAACTAAATAATAAGCAAACGATGTAACTATAATTGCATTTAATATTAATGTCACGGCTGACGTTTCAATATACTGAGCGCCAAAAATTAATAACACACCCATTAAGAAAATTAAAAACTCCCAGCTCCTAACAACAACCTGAGCCAATGGTTCAGTAAGAGCTTCACAAAACATATTTATTAAAGCTGTTTGAGGTGCGAAAACCGCAAAGATCATAGAACTAGTAAGTAAACCTGCAATAACCATAGTCCATTTTATATTAGTGATAATGATGTTCAAATTAACTCCTAACTTTCTGTGTTACCTAACGCTGCGCTTTGCCGAGAGCGAGCGCAGCGAGTGATTACGTACCAGCGACTTGTTTTAACTGTGGTGATTGATGTTAGTACTGAAGGTAGAAGAAGGAGTTTTGAATTTATTTTGATTGGATAGTATCGCTCCGACATTCATTACCAAAATCACTGATGATGTTTGTTGTTGTGATTCCATTTCCAAACTCCCTGTTTGCTAGATGCTTTTTAATCTCTCGGAGCAGTTAAAGAATAACACCTTCGCTATTTAATCTGAAACCCTTATAACTATGCCTTTAATCCTTTGAAGTTATAACGTTGCAATAACCAGTGCGAGGCACGAGTATCCGGCTCCGCTGGCGCGTAATTAATTACCTTGTTATAAGCATTAACTACTTTAGTTTTAAATATAGATCTAGGCATGGTTTATACAGCGCATTTATATCAGATTCTGAGGCTTCAATTAATTTGTAGTGGTAAAGATCGTAAAGCTCCTGAGCCTCTTTGGTGCTAGATGTACTTTTATAAAGCTTCTGCATAATTACATTGTGCATACTAAATGTATCAGCCCCTCTGATTTCGACATGCACATAATAAGCTGCACACTTAGCCAGCCCTGTTATTGGCTCGGCTTTAAGATGCACGCTTACAAATAAGAAGGCTAATACTAATAAAATTCTTGT
>JBNMQI010000110.1:0-7348 GCA_051277905.1 Gammaproteobacteria bacterium
CATCAAGCTGGAATCGATACGCACTGAATTGACTTCGTGAGTACCACGCATAGTCACTTGAACGAGACCGCCACCTGATTCGCCTGATATTTCTTTTGCGGCTAATTCCTGTTGCGCCTTTTGCATATTTTCCTGCATTTCCTGCGCTTTCTTCATCATATCACCCAGACCACCTTTCATCTTACCTACCTCGTTTAAATTTTTCTAAAGTTCATTTCATACTGTAATTATTAGACAAAACATCTTACTTTTCATCCGTTAATTGTACGCTAGACTCAATTAATTCGGCACCGAATTCGCGCTGTAATTTCTTAACCGTCAGCTCTTGCTTAATCGAATCGATCGCCATCTGGCGGTGTTCGTGCTGTTTACGCAATCGGGTTTCACTTGGTGTTTCAGCATCGAGCTTATCTTGCACGTGCAAATCGAGGATTAATGATAACCCAAGTTTAGAGGCTATCGCCTGACAAATTTCGTCCTGATTCTCAGGATTTACAAACTTCATGAAATCAGAGGTCAAAAACAACTGCAAATGATTCTGTTCATATTTACCGACAACGCTATTAGTTGCAATGGCCTGTGCAAAACCTTGTAAGCCTAAATCATATGATAATTCTGTCCATTGAATAGCATCTGTTGCGACTGGCTTTGACTTCTCTGTCTCTTTTTGCTGGGTTACTGGCTCTTTATCCGCAAAGCTTTTCGGAATAATTAACTTGTGCGCTACGTCATGAGCCCCATAATTTAATTCTTCTAGTTCTATTGTCGGTTCATATTCTGAGGCGGGCGGGGGTTGAAACTCATCAGCTTCGCCCTGATCTCTTCCGATGTCGCTCTCGATAACAACAGCAGGAGTCGACTCTTTAAATAATGAGCCAACCGGTGCAGGTTCGATATGAGATGTAATAGCAGGCAAAGGTGGTTCAAGATTAGGATCGAGTAAGGTCGAATCATCAATTAAGTCATTATCGATCTGATCAACCACTATCAAAGCTTCTGCAGGAACAACTTCTGACGTATCGACCCTTATTAAAGGTGGACTAGACGCCCGAATTACAGACTTTTTTTTTCCACCGGTTGAGAATTATTACTTGAGCGACTGCCTTCATTATCAGGAGAAAAAGCCAACAGACGAAGCATTAACATTTCAAACCCACAGGCTTCATCGGGGCTAATATTTAAATCTTGGCGACCCTGCAACATAATTTGATAATATAATTGAATTTCTTCAGCTGAGAGCTTTTCTGATAATGCAGCAATATGTTCCTGCAAAGAGTCATCTTCTGGCGCTATACCTGCCACACTTTGAAATAAAGCGATTTGTTGCAATAACGCAATCATTTCAGCACAAACTCTTTGATAATCTGGGTTGCGCTCAATAATTCTTCTAGCTTCACCAATCAAAGCACTGGCATTTTGTTCGATTAACGCATTAAGTAAATTAAAGATATAGTCTTTTGAAATTGCGCCCAACATAGACTCAACGGCATCTTGAAGGACAGATCCAGCACCATAAGCGATTGCCTGATCAAGCAAACTTAAACCGTCTCGCATACTACCGTCGGCAGCACTAGAAATCAGAGCCAATGCACCAGATTCTGTTTCTATTTTTTCTTCGCCCAGCAAAAACTGTAAATGAGACTGAATTTGTTGCTTCGACATACGTTTCAAGTTGAACTGTAAACAACGTGATAACACGGTTACTGGTACTTTTTGCGGATCTGTTGTAGCGAGCAAAAATTTAACATGCGGAGGGGGTTCTTCCAGTGTTTTCAATAATGCATTGAAACTATGCTTCGATAACATGTGGACTTCATCTATTAGATAGACCTTGAAGCGACCTCGAGTCGGTGCATATTGCACGTTATCGAGCAATTCACGCATATCGTCTACACCGGTTCGCGATGCCGCATCGATTTCGATTAAATCGACACTTCGACCTTCGTCGACTTCAAGACAGGACGGGCATTGTCCACATGGTTCAGAGCTGACACCAGTATCACAATTGAGTGACTTAGCAAATATGCGAGCAATCGTAGTTTTACCAACACCACGAGTGCCAGTGAACATATAGGCGTGATGTAAACGGTCACTATCGATGGCATTGACGAGAGCCTGAAGCACATGCTCCTGTCCTACCATTTGTTTAAAGTTGGCGGGCCGCCATTTACGTGCCAGAACTTGATAACTCATGGCTTTAACCTATGCGCTAATTTTATACGTCCGTGCCTATGCATCGATGTAAAACTTAAGCATAGATAGAAGCATAAATATCGATTAGTTATCATCACAAGAAGAATTGGGAGGCAACCTGAATCAGCACACCCTCGCACCCGACGTCCCTGCTACCGTTGCTCCCTTCCAGGCCTGGCGGAGTTAACAGTTAGTCGTCACGAAGGGACCGAAACAGGTCACCATTGCAAGTCGAAGATAATATAGCTTGTGATGTTAAAATGAAAGGTAAGGACACGCCATTAAGGTAAATATTTATAATTCAATATGAGTCGATCCAGTTTCCAGACAAAAAGTCGACGCACCGTAAGCTATTTCTGAAATCTAAGGCTTAGTTTAAATGACACTTTTTTTTATTTGCCATGACTTAGTATTTAGGGTTTAACTCATTTCGCAACCAATCAGCAAAGTAATTCGCTACTTGAGCTCCACCCTCTCTTGGATTAATAGCTAAATAATGATTATCAATCGCCGGTGCGGCTAAATTAACTGGCACCACTAAAGCCCCTGACCGCAGACTATCTTCAACAATGACTCGACTGATCAATGCCACACCGACTCCATTGCGGGCAAGCTCTAAAGCAACGGAGTATGAATCAACCGAACAAGAAATTGCGTTTGGTGATTTTAAACCAAGATGCCCACTCCAGCTATACCAAGTGTCAGAAGAGCCGACTGTATGAATCAGTCCACATTGGTACATTGACTCAATCGTCGCCTGACCCGGCATTTTATGAGGCGCACAAACAGGGATAACTTCATCGTTAAATAATAGCTCAGCCCCTTCGCCAGCAAGCTCTTTTGAGCCATATCGAATTTCGATATCAGCACCGACCAGTTTATTATCATCAGGCCATAAAGTACTGACAATCTGTACCCGAATATCGGGATAAGATAATAGAAATAGCCCTAACCGAGAAGACAGCCAGGCTAACGAAAAACTCCAGCTACAGGCCACTTTTAAACTATTTTCTGTCCGTTGAGGCATAAACATAGCAGTCGCTTTCGTTAAGTCTGCCAGAGCTGGCGCTACTGAAGCCAGTAGTTGACGTCCTGAGTCAGTTATTGCAAGACCACGCGCTTTGCGAACAAACAAGACCGCGCCAAGGCGCATTTCCAATGACCTGATATGCTGACTAACAGCTGACTGAGTAAGGTTCAACTCTCGTGCTGCCGTCGTAAAGTTCAGATGTCTTGCAGCACTCTCAAAAGCGCGCAACCAGTTTAGAGGGGGTAGTGCCTGCGCCATAAGCCTCAACCAAGAGATTAGATTTACTTATTACTATGACCTTTGTTTTATCGCTTGTCCAGCGCCCATAGAGAGCACAATCTATGGTCTATTATTAGTCTTCACATCACCTCAATAAGCCGGTAAGACATCATGAGTTCAAAACAACCATCCGAAGGCATTATTAATTCAAAACAATTTAAAAATGCTTTGCTTAACTGTCAGCACCCAACCGCAGAGGCTAGTTCGTTACCCGCAGCCTGCTATCACAGTGATGAAATCCTCCAATCTGAGATAGAAAATATATTTTATAGAGGCTGGCTAGGTCTAGGTCGTGCTGACCGCTTTGAAGAAGCAGGTCAATATGAAACTATGGAGATAGCGGATGTTTCATTGATTCTTATCCGCGATGGGAATGGAAAGTTACGCGCTTTTAATAATGCCTGTCGACACCGCGGTTCGCGCTTACTAGAAGGTGTTGGTAAGTGTCGTGCGATACGCTGCCCTTTCCATTGTTGGAATTATAGTATTGACGGTCAACTCGTTGCTGCACCGCATATGAAAGACACAAAAGATTTCGACACCAAAACATCGGGGCTTGTCGAGTTTGAATTAAAAACTCATGCTGGTTTCGTCTTTGTCTGCTTTAGTGCTACACCTCCAGATTTCGAACAACATATAGGTGACTTCGACCAACTTCACTCACCTTGGCCAATCGATTCTCTAGTTTCTACCCGTCGTATTAGTTTCGAAAGCGACTGCAACTGGAAACTGTTTCTCGATGTTTTCAACGAATATTACCATTTGCCATACGTTCACCCAAACTCGATCAACGATGTCTATAAAAAGCCGGATGCTGGAGACAAAACAACAGGCGCTTACGCTAGCCAATTCGGAGAGACAGAAGGTACTGGCGGCCTATTAACAGATGAACAAAGTCACGCCTTACCAGCGATCCCCGGTCTAAGCGGCAGAAGTAGTCAAGGTACCCGATATACTTGGATTTTCCCAAATATGACTTTTGCAGCCAGCAACGAAGCGATGTGGATTTATGAAGCTTATCCGTTAGGCCCGCGTCGATGCGTTGTGTACCAAACACTATGTTTTCCACAACAGTCTATAGATTTAGCCGACTTTGAAACAAAGGTTAAGTACTACTATGATCGTTTTGATGCCGCTGTTGGAGAAGATTGTGTTGCGCTTAAAAACCAACAACTAGGTTTAAATTCACCCTTTACCCTTCCAGGACGCTACTCAGTTGGTCTAGAACCTAATGTATCTGCGTTTGCTAGTTGGTATGCGGCAAAATTCCAGTAAATGTCTCAAACCCAAATATAGCAAGATTAACGACCCACTACTCTCCCACAGTTATTCTAAAAACTGTGGGATAACGTCGTCTTAGCCTTCAACTACTCGACTTAATGTTCAGGGCACAAAATCACTAGCCGAATTGACCGGATGAGGAGGAGTTTAATCTAGGGTTGACTTGCCTCTTTATCAAAGTGTTCAATCATGACATTTATGAGTGAGCTTCTTTTCTATCTACTGCATCCTAAATGGATCATCTATAGGTTCAACCGAAGTGTTAATCCACACTGTTTTTTCTCGAGTATAGTCGTAGACGGCCTCTAGACCAGACTCTCTGCCGTGACCACTGTGTTTGAATCCACCAAATGGTGCCATTGGTGAGACAGCCCGGTAGGTATTTATCCACACAATCCCCGCACGAATGGCTTGGCTCATCCTAATGCCACGACCAATGTCGGTTGTAAATACGCCTGAGGCCAATCCATAATTTGTATCGTTCGCAATCTCTATTGCCTCTTGCTCATCCCTAAACTTCAACACACTGACAACAGGTCCAAACATTTCTTTGTGCGCCACTTCAATTTTCATATCAGGGCATTCTATAATCGTTGGTTCGTAATACAGGCTTTCATTATCAAATTGTGGAGGACGTCGACCGCCACATACAAGTCTACCCCCCATTTCGATAGACTTAGCAACACAGTTCTCAATATTTGTTACCTGAGCACGGGTTGCTAAAGGGCCCATCTGACTGGCATCATCAAATGGATCACCAATCCTAATTTCAGCCACTCGTTTAATGACGCGCTGTAAAACCTCATCATATATCTTTTCATGAATTAACAACCGAGAACCCGCGACACAACTTTGACCACTAGCACTAAAAATACTTAACAGGATGCCATTAATTGCATTATCGATATTGGCATCTTCAAAAATAATCATTGGAGATTTTCCACCAAGTTCTGTCGATACTTCTGCAAAATTGGATGCTGCATTATGAATAATTTGTCGCGCTGTCTCTCCCCCACCCGTAAAACTAATTCGGTCAACCAGCGGATGTGAACTCAATGCCTTTCCACAAGGATCACCAAAGCCTGTAACAATATTAACAACGCCAGGTGGTACGCCGGCCTCTTCAAATATTTTCGCGAACTCTAACATTGGCGCAGATGCATGCTCTGAAGCCTTAAGTACAACTGTATTTCCAGTCGCCAGAGCAGGCGCAACTTTTAGTGCAGTCAAAAATAATTGTGAATTCCACGGCACAATTGCAGCAACAACCCCCAGCGGCTCACGTATTGTCATTGCAAAAATATTGGGTTTATCAATTGGTAACGTGGCTCCCTGTACCTTATCGGCCAAACCCGCATAGTACTTGTAGTATTTGGAAATATACGATGCCTGCCATCGTGTTTCTTTTAATAACTTCCCAGTATCAATACTTTCAACCTCGCCCAGTGCTTCCGAGTGTTTTATCAAAATTTCACCCACTCGATGCAATAATTCACCTCTTTCAGTCGGCAACATTGTACTCCACGGGCCGCTGGTAAAAGCTTTATGGGCAGCCTTCACAGCACGATCAACATCATTTGCGCTCGCTTCAGGTATAAGCGCCCATGATTCGCCAGTAGAAGGATTTATACTCTCAAAGGTTTTACCCTCTTCTGCATCAACCCACTGACCATCGATGTACATTTGATATTTTTTAAGTTCTGACATAACTCTTTCCTCTTAATTTATTTGGTTTTTCTACAATTTACTTTTATATCGACTCGTAGACCTAATCTAACCGACTCTCTTCTGTCGAATAAAATTGATCTGTAATATAAGCAACACATTCTATCTCAACTTTTATATCGACTAAAAAATCAGACACTAACGCCGAACGTGCGGGCGGATTGTCTTTGAAGTACTCACTATAGGTGGAATTAAAACCGGGGAAATCGGCTCGATCTTTGAGCCAAACCATGGACTTGACTACATTGGAAAGATTACACCCACAATCTGCCAGCGTTTTCTGAATATGTTCGATACAGTTTTGTGTTTGCGCCTCAATTGATCCTTCTGTCATCGGCAGACCGTCTATCATCGGTATCTGGCCAGTCAGAAAAATAAAGTTACCTGCGCGGACGGCTTTGGATAGTGATAATTTTCGATCATTAATTATCATTGGCCCACCCAGCGTTTCTATCCCTTCTTTTAATATCATGGTCGACTCCTGTGATTTAATATTATTTAGACGAACTAACCTTCAGTTTTGTTATGAAGAGCATTCAAGAGACTCGTCCAGAAAAGATGTCAGCAAATGATTAACTTGCTCAGGGTCTTCTGCTAAGGCCATATGTCGCAGACCCTTTAGAATTTCCAGTTGAGCATTAGGAATAGTGGAAGCAATTCTCTGAGCCATTTCGGCTGAATTGCCATAATCTTCATCACCTGTCATCACAAGTGTGGGACATTTAATCGATGCAACACTCTCTTCCAGCCCAATATCGGCTATCGCTAACAATTGATACAATTCAGGATAAACCAAAGGATCATTAGCCAGCACCCACAGACGTATTTTCTCTAATACCG
>JBNMQI010000111.1:0-7243 GCA_051277905.1 Gammaproteobacteria bacterium
TTTTTTTTGTGGACCTGAGCACCCTCTTTTTGGCGTTGAGAATGTTGATATGACACAACTCCAAACCGAATCCATCGTTTCATTTCAGTCTGATCAACTTTCTGATGCATTACGCCCAATAGCATTACTTCGCGTGGCGAAGAATATGCGTGGCCCAGTGGTCGGCACGTCTTCACATCTTGAAGAAGTCAAGCGCATGATAGTAAACGGACTCGGCATCGGGCCGCTCCCTATACATGTAGTCAGCAGGGATATCCGTGACGGACTGCTGTGGCGTTTACCGCCATATGACACGAGTCTTGCTATCGATGTAAACCTAATAACCAATCCACGTGCCCACTTATCTCGTGCCGAGTCAGAACTGACAGAGCAGTTAATAAATACAATTGGTAAATTTACACTAGAAGAACGATCTTATGGTTAGCAAGTGGCCTCATCAATACATGTCGGCACCTCACTAATAAGCAAAATTGCTTTCTGTTAGTTTACGCACTGGCCATAAACGCAATTCATTCATAAAGCACATTGCTAGAGATGCAATCTTTACAGCAGTAAAAAATTTATAAATCGACTAAATTATCAATTTTGCATCAATATATACATTCATCCAAACAATCAAGAAACTCATTAGGGTTGAAAACGAACCGTTTCACCAAGGTCTAGAGTCATAAACTCACCGTCATTGAGTTCATAGGCTTTAACCTGTTTAGCTAACTCTAATACCGGGGCCATGGGTCCCTCGGCAGTCAAAGGAAAAGTGCCCCAATGCATACCGAAGCTGACACCAGCTTTAACATCACGATGAATTTTTACGGCCTCCTCAGGATTAATGTGGAAGTCAGCCATGAACGAACGAGGTAGATAGCCACCAATGGGAATAAAGGCGAAATCAACGCCACCCGTTATCTCACCAATCTCTTTAAATTGCCTGTTGTTGTACCCTGTGTCGCCAGCAAACCAAAGGCTGTGACCACCAAGCTGCACATACCAACTGGCCCAGAGAGATTCATACCGATCGGACAAACCACGAGCAGACCAATGTTGTGACGGCATAGCTTGGATTTTAAGACCCGCTTCTTCAGATTTGTCCCACCAGTCCATTTCTCGCACACGATCAGATGAAATACCATTATTCTTGAACCACTGTGCTAATTTTAATGGCACAAAGTATATGGGGTCGTTGCCTAAATGACGGATCGTTTCTATATCGAGATGATCATAGTGATTATGACTAATAATCACATAATCTATCTTGGGTAATTTTGCATAGTCAACCACATGAGGTACATAACGTTTCGGGCCTACGAAGCTAAATGGCGAAGTGCGATTAGAGAATACAGGGTCAGTCAATAGCGTGACACCATCGAGTTGAATTAAAAAGGTAGAATGCCCCAACCAACTCACCTGCAAGGCCTTAGACGGATTATTGATAGAATTCAAATCAAGTAATTGAAAAGGAACTTGATCAGCCTCTCCTTCATGGTCGGCCCACTCTACATCACTTAAATGACGCATCTTCATATAGCTGAAAAAAGTTTTATCAGTCGTTTCAATATATAAATTCTTAAACCCTTCGTCCGTATGGTGAGCGGGACGATCTGGGTCACTCGGTTGGGGGTTGGCTGCCGCACAGGAAAGCACAAATAACAGAAAAAAACTGCCTATCAAAACACGTATTGTGGTGAAAGGGATTTGGGTCATGGTAACTCCTGTAGGACCAATGGCGGGCAACTAATTAAAGTTTTATACGTCGCTAATTAATATTTGGTTCAAATAAGCTCGAATAGCCCTAAATGATATCGCTGGAGAAGTAATAGCGCTGCACGACGTTTCAACACAAGACTGTTTGGCAGCTCGCGGATTATCGCTCGTTAATATTTCAGACCGGTAAGGACTAAATAATTAATATAGCGATACGCTTATAACTATTACTAGCAAGTTTCATGCTTGTTCAGGCTTCCTGCGCAGGTAAGAAGCCACCAGCCTGCATATTCCACAAACGGGCATAATGGCCATCTATTTTTAATAGTGCTTTATGATTGCCATCTTCGATGATCTTTCCCTCATCAAAAACGAGTATTCTATCCATATGTGCAATGGTTGACAGTCGATGAGCAACCACGACCACAGTCCGTCCCTTCATCAAATTATTGAGACCTTGTTGTATTTTTTTCTCAGTGACCGAGTCGAGCGCTGAGGTTGCTTCGTCTAATATGAGTATTGGGGCATTTTTCAAAATCGCTCGGGCAATGGCGATACGCTGTCGCTGACCACCGGATAATTTAATACCCCGCTCGCCAACCAGTGAGTCGTACTGCTTTTCGGTTTGAAGAATAAAATCGTGTGCATGGGCTTTTTTCGCGGCTTCTATTACTTCTTCGTCAGTGGCCTCCAGTCGGCCATAACGGATATTTTCCATCAGCGAGCGATGAAATAATTGAGGGTCCTGTGGAATCATCGAGATACTTTCACGCAAACTATCCTGTGTTACTTCGAGAATATTTTGGCCGTCAATAAATATCGTACCACTTTGAGGTTCAAACAAACGCAGCATTAGATTAACAAAAGTCGATTTGCCTGAACCCGAAAAACCGACCAAACCAACTTGCTGCTTAGGCGGTATAGTGACGTCGAGTTTCTCAAATACCTTCAAACCTTCCTGATAAATAAACTTGACATTATTGAACGCGATTTCACCCTTATCGACCCTTAGAACACTAGCCTTCTCGCTGTCGACAATGTCGTGTGATTGAATGAATACTCCTACACCATCACTAATATTACCCAGATATTCGAAAAATTCGAGGAAACTCCGACTCAATCCTCGGGCCGCTTCGATTAACATGATCGCGAGCCCTGCCACCATAGAAAACTCACCCACAGTCAAATTGCCTTCGGACCAAATTTTCAAGGCATAACCGACCATGCCGACCATTAATATCATTGCAGCTGCATATTGAAACCAGCGTAGCTTTTCCATGTACCAGAAGGTGCGCTTCGCTTGGGTGACTTCCTCATTTAAGTAATCAGTAAGATAAGCTTCTTCATACTTTCGACGTGCAAACATTTTTGCGTTCATCACATTGGTCACCGAGTCTACTATTTTGCCAGTGACTAGGGATCGAGCCGCTGCAAAGTCCTGTGCATAGCTTCGACATTTTTTTGCGAGTAAAAAGGACACATAAATGTAGATACCAAGCCAAAGACTTAATACAAGCGCCAGATCACTACTGGCCATAAACAATAAAATTAATGCAACCACCGATTTGATTATCAAAGGGTAAAAGTCGAAGGTAATAGTCCATAACGCGTGCATGCAACTCGTGGCCACTTCGGCAATGCGGCTGGCTAGCGAACCAGCAAAATGCGATACAAAATAACGATGAGAGTGATGCTGTATGTAACTGAACAATGATTTTCGGATTTCAGTGCGCAGGAAAGGCCCGGTCATCACTAAGGCTGCACCACTCGCACGGCTGAACAACACAATACCCAAGTTGAGTAAAGCAAATAAAATTAATGCACCTTTTGATGCTTCAAATATATCAGCTCCGGTGGTGTTGGCCAAGATCACCGCATCTATGATTTCCTTAATCGCATAAGGTAGCATGATCGTGCAGGCTGCTTGCGCGGCTTCGCATGCAAATATAACCATCAAGGTGTTACGTGACTTTAGATAAAAGTAAAGTGCAAAGCGTATAGCAGAGCGTGAGAGCGGTGGCGCCTCTTTTGCTGTAGTGAGTGAATGTTCCATAGCCTTAGTTTAACCCCAGTGGCTGACTATCCATAACAAAAGGAATGGATTTGAAAATCAGGAGATATAGATAATGGTCACCTGCAAAAAGACTTCCATTACATTACACAGGGATTTATAACTGCAAAGCTTTAACTCGTTCTGGTTAATTATGTAGCCCCCAGGGGAGATAATTATAAAAGTTCGTTCAGTCAAGCGAACCTTTTATCATCCCCAGCCTAAGCTGGGGATGATAAAACTCAAAAAAAACCTAACATAAAAGTAAGTTGATAGATTAGATTCAAGCTAGAATGTCAGATTACTATTTCGACAATTCTTTTAATAATTCGTTCGTAACATTGACAGTTTCATCCGCATAAGCAACGCCTTCGGTGAAGATAAAGTCATATCCATTTTCTTTGCCAAATTTGAGAATAACAGCAGAAATTGATTTCTGGATTTCCTGAAGTAATATGCGTCGACGTGCCTGAACATCTTCCTGCAATGATTTTTGATCAAACTGAAACTGACGTTTGCTTTGAATGATAGCGTCTTCCGCTTTTTTCTTATTCTCGGCACTCATAATAGCGTTATCAGTTTGGTATCGGTTTTCTAGCGCTTGTATTTTTTCCCCCATCCCTCTTAGGTCTGTTTCTCTTTGTAGAAATTCTGCCTTGAGCAATTTTGAGGCCTCTTGAGACTGTGGCGATTTTTCGATAATGATGGCGGGGTTAATAAATCCAAGCTTGCCCGCTGCACTCGCACCAAATGTCACGCTGCTTAAAACTAAGGCGGTTAGTAATTTTTGCTTGATTGTCATATTTATTCTCTCTCGTTATTGGTCATTAATGATGGCCTGTTTTTAAATCGCTAATTGGATAAATTTTCAGCCCTTGGTTGTACTTGAATAACGTCTCTAAATTACAACTTCAGGGCAAACACTTTTAGTCTAAGAGATAACTTAAATAATAATTTCAGTTCAAATGTTCATTCAATTGTCATTATAAAAAAAGTATAGCGCCCTAAATAGTTATTTCTGTTAACCCATTCATATAAGGTTGCAACACATCAGGCACTTTTATACTGCCATCAGCTTGCTGGTAATTTTCCATCACGGCAACCAGAGTTCTGCCAACCGCAAGACCTGAGCCGTTTAAGGTATGAACCAACTCAGGCTTTCCAGTTTCGGGATTGCGCCAGCGAGCTTTCATTCGCCGTGCTTGAAAATCGAGCATATTACTACAAGATGAAATCTCTCGATAGGCATCCTGCCCTGGCAACCAAACTTCTAGATCATAGGTTTTGCTGGCTGAAAAACCCAAGTCACCACCGCATAGAATCACTTTTCGATAAGGTAGTTTGAGTAACTTTAAAATAGCTTCTGCATGCCCGGTTAACTCCTCTAATGCTTGCGTCGAGTCTTCAGGTTTAACAATTTGCACCATTTCTACCTTGTCGAATTGATGTTGACGAATCATGCCCCTAGTATCTCTGCCGTAGGATCCAGCCTCTGATCGAAAACAAGGCGTATGTGCCACGTATTTAAGGGGCAAATCATTCGCATCTAAAATGGTATCGCTAACCAAATTAGTAACGGGTACCTCAGCGGTTGGAATCAAGTAAAGATTATGACTGGCTGATTTCACATTAAACAAATCTTCCTTAAATTTAGGTAACTGACCTGTCCCAATCAGTGTCGCCTCATTCACCAGATAGGGCACATAGGCCTCGGTATAGCCATGTTGCATGTGCTGATTAACCATCAGTTGAATCAGCGCACGGTGCATTGTTGCCAGACTACCCGTCATGGTAGCAAAGCGAGCACCCGATAACTTCGCGGCACGCTCAAAATCAAGACCCTTAAGATGATTACCCAGATCAATATGATCCTTTGGCTCAAAATCAAAAGTAGGTTTTGTACCCCAAACTAAAACTTCCTCATTATCTTCTTCCGTCACCCCTGCTGGAACGGAGTCATCAGCTATGTTGGGCATATCAAGCAATAGCGCTTCTAGCTGGGTTTGAAGCACATCCAAATCAGTTTCAGCCTGCTTAAGCTGTGAACCTAATTCTTCCACTGCTGCCAGTAAATGTGAAATGTCTTCTCCCTGAGATTTCGCCTTACCGATTGCTTTTGACTGAGTATTTCTGTCACCTTGTAAAGCTTGCGTGCTCATTTGGAGTGTCTTACGTTTATCTTCGAGTTGATTAAATAACTCAGTATTAAACTCATACTTTTTTATGCGAAGTTTTTTAACAACACTGTCAAGGTCACTCCGTAACAATTTTGGATCTAACATTTAGTTTCTCTCATACCCATGTCTTTCAATAGAATTCTTTTATTAAATAGAATGTCAGTAATATCATTTAAAAATATTGTTTTGCGGCCAATATACCGGCCCATACACCAAGCACACTTAAGATAACACTGACAAGGCCGTAAGCCACTGCCTTTACAATTGCACCATTGTCAATTAGATAGACGGTATCAAGCGCAAAAGTTGAAAACGTCGTGAATGCACCCAGAAAACCAACGATCAACCCGAGTCGCACCTCGTTACTGACGTTTAAGCGATCAGCCAAAATAATCGTTAAAAAACCAATCACGATAGAACCGACAACATTCACCGTTAATGTGCCGTAAGGAAATCCATCGCCCAACCACCGAGTGGTCGACATTGAAACCCAGTAGCGGCAAACTGCTCCCAGAGAACCTCCAAAACCAATCGCAATATAGATAGACATTTCAGCTTTGCGTAAAAATAAGATATTGTACGCATCGAAACGAAAGATGCACCCAGCTTACCTATTTTATAAAACTATTTTAAATGCAGTTATTTATCTTCGCCTTGTTAGGAAATCATCCACTTTGCAATCAAATCAAGCGCCTCCGACTAGCCAACAACTCAGCCAACAGATAAAAAAAATGGGCCTCGATCTCGGATTCCAACAGGTGGGTATTACCGATACTCAGCTTGATTCAGAGCACAAACACTACAACGAGTGGATTGAGCGTAATTTCCATGGCGAAATGAGTTATATGGAACGCAACATCGATAAACGTTTTCACCCTGATCAACTCGTACCAGACACTTTATCTGTGATCTGTGTGCGGCTTGATTATTACAAAAATGAAGGCAGTTGGCCTATCGACTTACTCAACCAAAGTGATCTTGCGTATGTCTCACGTTATGCTTTAGGCCGTGATTATCACAAACTGATACGAAAACGTTTGCAAACATTTGCCAACCAAATTTCAACAATCGTCAGCGACCTAGGCTATCGCGTTTTTACCGACAGTGCCCCAGTGCTCGAAAAAGCACTGGCCACTAAGGCGGGTATCGGGTGGCAGGGAAAGCATTCGAATATACTCAACAAAAATAATGGTTCATGGTTTTTCCTCGGAGAAATATTCACTAACCTGACGCTTGAACTCGATTCTGCTGTTGGGAACCATTGTGGAAGTTGCACCAGCTGTATCGATGTTTGCCCCACCAAAGCGATTGTTGC
>JBNMQI010000112.1:0-7201 GCA_051277905.1 Gammaproteobacteria bacterium
TATTTCATTAAGGTCGATCGCCAAACACAGAACAAAATACTGAAATAAAGCGCATTGCTGCTATGAATAATGCGTTCGGTATTACCCAAGTCGATACGGTGACGCCCGAAGAAGCGAAGGCAATTTACCCTTCCTTAAGACGAACGGTTTACTTGACGACTGCTGAGTCAGTCAAAATGATAAGGCCAACCCAGTCACGATGTCTTTTGTTTAAGGGCACGCAGACGTAGGGTCAAGTGTATCGAAGGTATTACCGTTAAATCACCACATTACATGATATTCGTCATTCACAAAAAACTGGCGCCTCACAACACCTGTTTTGGGAAAGCCTCCAGCTAGGACCGCCCCGCCTGGTATGCCCTTAAGGGTGTCGAGCCACAGTATTAATATAGTTTCGGAAAGAAAAACTGGTTTGAATATAGAATTCAAAACAACCCGTGAAAAAGTCGTACTATTCGACTAAAGCTCATTCTCAAAGTACCTCATTCAGGGTCGGGATCCTTGTAAAGTGTTGCAGTAAATCTCAACCAAAAACGTCAATGTTGGCACGTGTCACATGTAGTGGATAGGGTTACTTCGATAATCATCTTACCTTAGCTATGATTTTTTTGGTGTTTAAAATCCGGCAACGCATTATCGAGCGCCGGCATTCGTCGCTTTAACCGTCTATCAGCTAGTTCCACTTAAATAACTTTAACTGGACGTTTTTTCTTCACTTGAACGTAGAATAATAACGCCACCTGTTAATCCTGATTCTATAACAATATAATTGTATTGAGACACTTTACTGTTCTGTTGCATATATTGCGCTGCACCTTAATTTTCGTGCAAAGCACGGTAAACCAGAGAGTGGAAATGATGTACCAGGTGCTCACTTTCGTTGCTACGATCCTCATCAATCATATACCGACCTTGTTCATAACCCATGGAATGCAGCCCTTTCTGGACGCTGATATTAAGGTCAATATCTTCGGGGCCTAATTTTTCGTCCATCCACCGCATGCTGGTAGTAGTAACCTCAGGCAAAGGATCGTGTACAGAGTAATACCCAAAACGTAGTAGTGATTTCTCAGGGCCCAGTGGGATCATTATAAATGTCGCAAAAAACTTCGAAAATGGAAAGTGATAAAACGTATTATTGGGCCATAATCCAACATTAAAAAACTGATCATCAGGGTCAGGTATTTCGGTAAGTGGAACACCATAGGGCTCTTTCACATTAAGGTTAGAGGGTGCCGCATAGACCCACCACTTTTCATTTCCCTGTAGTTTATAATCGTTAAAATTAATCAGCTCAGCTAGGTCGATATGGCAAGGTCCTGACAGCTTAAAATGGTAGCCTTCGATGGAGTTATCCATGATCACTTTCCAGTTAGCGGGCACGATTACGTCCGTCTCAGCTATCAGTTTTAGGTTATCAATTTCGGGGTAGGATTTACGTATGGTTTCATCTGCCCCCGGATACAAGCTGCTCATTGCAGGGGCATTGGAGTCTAGGTTGATAAAGTAAAAGCCAAAAAAAACTTCGATCTTTACTGCAGGGCACTTAATCGCTTCTGTGTCGAAGCCTTTAATCCGCTCACTGCGTGGTGCACCTCGTAATTGCCCGTTGGCTTCATAGCACCACGCGTGGTATGCGCAGCGAAATAGACCGTTGTTCTGACCGCGACGTTCGCTAACCAAGCGGTTACCACGATGTTGACATACATTGTGAAATGCATGTACTTCACCTTTTTTATCACAGGCGGCAATCACACTTTGATCAAATAATTCGGTAACAACAAACTGTCCAGGTTTACTCAGTTCACTTTTATGTCCCACAAGCTGCCAGCCACTCAGAAAAATTCGCTCTTTTTCTTGCTGAAAAATATCATCATTGTAAAAATATTTTGAGGGTAAGGTTACCGCTAATTCGGGGTCTTGTTCGATCCATTTTTTTTGGCTATGCATCACAAAATTCCTAAGTAATAGTACCCTGAAAAACAGGTAGCACAATTTGTAAGTGACTATAGTGTAGGATTTAAAATTGACATTCACTTGATGTAAAACGCCATTTACCTGACGTAAAATATCAATTTCGAAATAATGACGTGCCCTTTGACCGGACACTAACCGAGTCACGCTTAGTAATTAATTAAGCAGGACTCATATAGGTAAAAAATTTAAGTCTACGAGTGACAGCTGGATTGCACTTGATCTAAATCGATATAATATGGCGTATAAAATCAATCGCTATTTGAAGTTTCAGGGGTATTTTATGGCTACCAAGACAATTCGTGTGGGCATGTTACTACTGCCAAACTTTTCGAACCTGGGGTTGGCGTTAGCGATTGAGCCTTTATTTATTGCTAACTGGCTTAGACAGGCAACTCTATTTGATTGGGAGATAATATCTCTTACAGGAGGAAATGTGGCTAGTAGCAACGGCATGTCTCAATCGTCCACCGCCATTTCGATGGATGACATTGATTTCGATATTGTATTCGTGTTTGCTAGTTTTGAGTCACATCAATATGCTAAAAATAAAGAAGTCGGAAATTGGTTACGTAAAGTTTACCTTTTCGGCAGTCAAGTCGCCGGTATTGAAATGGGTACAGAAGCGCTTGCTGCGGCTGGGTTATTAAATGACAAAGAGGCCGCAATACACTGGGATAATATTAGTGGTTTTCAGGCACTTTACCCACGTGTACTGGCAAAATCACAACTTTACACCATAGAACCACGCCTAATGACATGCGCTGGCGCTATTGCAATACTTGACCTGATTTTGTTGTGGATGGCGGATAAAGTAAGCATAGAAATCAGTCAAAATGTATCGTCGCACCTTTTCCATGGAAGAATAAGGCTAACGGACCAATTTCGACAGATTCCGGAGGAACAGCGTAACACCAATATTACTGTTCAGTCTGCAATTCAACTAATGACCGCATCATTAGAGTGCCCACTGTCGTGTGTCATTATTGCTAAACGTGTCGGTATTTCGCTTCGACAATTGGAGCGACTATTTCAAGATCAGCTATCTATTTCACCAAGACAGTACTATCAGCGACTGCGACTGACCGAAGCACACCGCTTACTTCAACAAACTGCACTTTCAGTCACGGATATAGCGTTAAAAGCCGGGTTTTATTCGCCTGAACATTTTTCAAGGGCCTATAAAAAATGTTTCGGGTGCAGACCAAGTGATGATCGTAAGCAATCAACAGATTCTCCAACAATGAAACCTTTAACTGATTGATCTTAAAGAGACGAGAGTGAACCTTGGAACCAATTAAAACAATAAAGGACTAAAACAATAAAAACAATAAAGGACAGGCACTCTTAAAATTCACCTCATCAACAGCCAGGAAAAACGATGGTTTCAAAAAATTTAATCCCAAAGCTCACCCCAATTTTATGGCTTTTGGCTATCCAGAAATAATCAAACCTTAGCGCCTATAAGGGTCAAACATTCTTAAAGAAAACAATGATGCTCTCAATTAAAAAATCATCCTTACAGGACTTTGACCTAGCGAGAAACGAGTACGGTTGAACGCTGGACATCTTTATTTTTCAAGTATATTAAGCAACTTTTCACTTCGCCATACACGGATAATATTTATTAGTTTAATTTCTCGAAGGTACACAACATGAAAAAGTGAATGGACAAGCTCTCAATTTAAGTCATCATTAAACTCAAGCAATAGTTTATCTACATCAGGATGCTTAGAAAAAGTTTCATTATGCCTTACTATTGCAGTAACAAAGACTTGACCTATTTGAGTTGCACCCTTTTCTAAATAATATTCTTTGCAACTCTCACGATCTTATATTACCGATTTAGATAATGAAATATTTACCTGCTGGAATTCTAACCTCTTTTTCACCCCACTAATATCGATGGCATCACCTTCCTTGATTTGCATTGAGCCTTGGGTAACAGTCATAACAAAAGCTAACGCTTCATTGATGCCTTCATAGCCTGTTAGCCCCTAAACAGCAGCCACACCACGACCAGGAATGGCTATAGGAAACCGCTTGTACGTATCTTTAGTATGATTGACAATTTCACTTGGACTAACTTTAAGATCTACAAGCAGGATAATATCGCTGGTGATTATGTGGCATGCATGGATATGGATTCTCAGTGTGCAAAGCAATGTCTGGTGGCTCAGCCGAGTCAACCTAATCGTTATCGGATAACCCAGCCCCAGCACCGGCCCTTGATTGTTCAGTAGCAGGCGCATAAGTCCGAAATGCAAGCTCGTCAACTAATTGCCATACTTTGCCATCAATAGCATAAGCCAAGGTCGAAGGCAGTTGCTCTGGCAAGGTGCCAAATGTCTGTTGGCAACTGACGGCATCAATTTTATCTAACCACAGATCATCCCTATTACCGTCAATTCGAATCCCATTGCCGTAACAGCTAAGTTTTACACCGGCCCAGCTAGTGGTAATGATTATATTATGACATCGTGAAGCTTGCCCAATGGTTGCGGCTAACAAAATTGGGTAGGCAACTGACCCTAAACTAATCGTGTGGCCATCAAGCAACAATTTGACTCGATCAGCTATTGCGGCACCAGTAATTATAGGGCACAGAGTTTGACTATTAGCTTGCCAGAGTGCACCAATAGCATCCGACCCAATGTTCGGTTTGTATTGCTCATAGTCCTTACCTTCAATCATTTGCAGGTGCTTGAGCAGCGATTCAGGGCCGGGCAAATTAAAGGCAGCTAACCAGCGAGCCGCCTTACCAGCTTCTTCTGCCAGTCCCCAGTGTAAGCCAGTGGCTCTAGCGACTTTTCGGAAGTAACCTTCAATCTCAACCAGAGTTTTTTTTTCTTGACTGCTTTCATTATTCTGATTGGTGGCCATTAGTCCGACCCTTAGACTTTATACGATAGCAATTCATGCGGGTAAGAACAGTCTTGATACATGCAAATTCTTACCCAACGATCGGAACGGGGATCGAATTTTGTCGCACCAAAAAATGACAACTTACAACGAAGAAGATCTATCGGTAGCATATCGGATGCGATGACGTTGTCTTGTACTTCAGCATAGGGGCGATTTTTTAAATTTTGCACCCTGCGCGTTGTATGACGGTGTTCTGGCTTTGCTAATAAAAATTCGGCAATTGCATCTTGCTCTGACTGCGTCTTAGTCCAGGTCAATAACGCTTGGTTTAACTGATAAATATAGTAGCCAATGGCGTAGGGTGATTCATATTCTTCCCCTGGTTCGTCAAAACGCTCACCTACCCTGGGTTCAAGTTTTTCGGCTGAGGTGTACCAAAAACGAGCCCGATTTTCAGGTTGATCAAAATCTATCTTTAGCGCCCACTGGCATTGCGAATTGAGAATATTCAAGGTCTCGGCAATCGTCATTGAACCATCGATAATAAAACTTAGGTGTTCGTCTGCATCCATACAACCGGTCAGGTCATCGACTAATTCGCCATAAGGCTCCAGTATTAATGACACTAGTTGCTCCTGACCTTCAAGGCTGAGTTGTTGTTCAGCCCAGTGGTAGAATCGATCCCAGGGATAATCATCGTTAAGATTTTCACTGTTAATATAACCCGACATTTTCTCGAGGTCATCACCGAGTGAAGCCAGTTTTTTTAACTGGATTTCATGGGCTGTATTCCAATTGGATAAATTAAATTTCGCACGCTCAAAACAAGACAAAAACTCAGTGACTTCTGCAGCACTGGCTTTATTAACGGCACGTACTCGGGCGATGGCCTCTTCGCGTGCCATCATCCAGTTATTGATCAGGGCTGGGTGATTAAATAAAAATGGCGCCATACCGAGGCCGGTAGAGTTACCGACGCCAATGCGTTTTCTAAGGTCTGGCTCAATGACAACTGCTTCATCGCCACCGATAGACATTGCGATATGCTCCACCAAATCAATAGCAAATGCGCGGATTAACCAGACTGACAATAACTCTGCCTGAAACGGCCCACTCAATTCGGGTCTATCACAAATGGTCAGTCGATCTGCCGCACCAAATTTACCCGAACCGTAAACGGCAGTTGTTCTAACCAAGTAACCCACAGATTCAAGCTGCTCTCGGTCGGGTTGCTCACCAACCGAAAGTTTTTCAATAACATGATTCCACAATCTCACTGACCGATTAGCGCGTGACAGACTTATCTCAGAGTCGCTTATACGGCCCGCTTCCTGCTTGGGTACATTTTGCTGTAGGCGATCCAAGTCAGCGGTAGTAGGCACGCCATCAAATAAAGTAAAGGTAGCATCCCAGGCAGTAGCGATGACTCGATCAGAACGCATTTCATCTGGCAAATAATGCGAGAAAGCGACCAGGGAGTAGGTTCGAACTGGGCCATTAACGCTATAAACAGCGCGGCCAAAACCATCAGAATCGATTTCCCAGACTGGTTTATCAAACGTCCATTGCTCTTTTTTCATGCGTCGCAACAAGGTGCGCATAAAAGATAGGCGAGTTTGATGAAAACTGCCCATGCGTGCAAGGCGCATGACAACTTCGGCCGGGCGTCTAAAACTAGCGGCCTCAGGCATTGGATTTTGATCGGTACAGTTCATTTTTTTACCCCTTGATTTAGACTAAAAGGCTAACTAAAAAGTATCATCAGAAAATACTACTTGGGGCCAAAGTTTTCGTCAAAGAACCTCAACCAATTATTACCCATGACTTTAGCAGTATCCTGCTTATTAAAGCCAACTTCGAATAACCCCTGCTCTACATTAGAAAAATCACGGTTATCATTAAACCAAGGTGGCATATCAGGGAAACCCGCATTGGATGCTGAGCCTTCACCATAATCAATTTTTTTGGTCCAACGCCCAACTCGCATCCATTCAACGACTGAGTCAGGATGGTCTTGGCATAGGTCTGAGCCGATTCCAATATTATCAACCCCCATCTTATCAGCGCAGTCGGCTATCATTTGGCAAAAGCTTAGCAGGCTGCAATCCCCTTTACCCTTAAGATGATGTGGGTACATACTAAACCCAAGCATACCCCCCGTTTCACTCAGACCTTTTAGAATCGCATCTGACTTGTTACGAAGTGCTGGTGCCCAAAAGTTTGGGTTAGCATGACTAACAACTATGGGTCTAGCACTAAACTCTATTGCCTCAAGGGTAGAGCGCTCTGCCGAATGGCTCATATCAACCACCAAACCGACTCGATTCATTTCTTCAATCACTTGCTTGCCCATTCGGGTAAT
>JBNMQI010000113.1:0-7079 GCA_051277905.1 Gammaproteobacteria bacterium
AATAGTTTTTCACCCACTCGAAAACTCAAATTTTGCACCACTAAAGGCAATAAGGATGAAGACTGGCGTTTGGACTTGATCATAGGCTTAGGCATAAGCTGATCGTTGGGCACTACCACGTAAAATATAGGCCGCCGCATTGATAGACAATGCGAGTACTAGCAAAATGATACCCAGAGCGAGGGCCAGTGCCAGATCGCCTTTAGAGGTTTCAAGTGCAATAGCGGTCGTCATGACACGAGTCAGGTGATCAATATTACCGCCAACCACTATCACCGCCCCAACTTCTGCAATGGCGCGACCAAAACCTGCCAGTACGACGGTGAGTAAACTATATCGAGCATCCCAAATAAGTGTCACAACAACGCATGATACAGGTACACAGAATGATCGGAGTTGCTCGTCATATTCTTTATGCAGGTCTTCGATTACCTGCCGGGTCAGTGCTGCAATAATGGGTGTGATTAAGATGCTTTGAGCGATGATCATCGCAGTAGGCGAATACAATAAATTCATCCAACCGAGTGGGCCGGCACGCGAAATCAGCAGATACACCAAAAGACCGACCACAACTGGCGGCAGCCCCATCAAGGCATTTAAAATAACAGCCAAAACTTGCCTGCCCGGGAATCGAACGACTGCAGTCACAGCACCGAGTGGAAAACCAATAATGACGGCAACGAATACCGCGCTAAAACTAACAGACAGCGACAAGCCTATTATTTCCATCAAATCGGCATCAGCGTTAAAAATCAACGAGAATGCTAGGCTAAAAGCTGAAGAAAAATCCTGCATATATACTCATTAAACTACATTTTTTACGTATTGTATGGATATTTGGTAAATTATGCAATTTATTGAAAATCGTCAATCTTAGGTGGGCTATAACCAACCAGAACGCATTAAATACAAAAATGACGTTACCGTTAGCATGGCTAATAAAGTAGATATCACTATCGTACTAGAGGCCCTTTCTTGCCAAACGCCATATTGCTCTGCCAGTACAAACACATTCGTCGCAGTGGGTAGAGTCGCCAACAATACAGCGCTATAGAGCCATATAGGATCAAGATCGGGTATTAGCCAAACCAACAGGCCGTACACTAAGAAAGGGTGCAGAATGAGTTTTATTGGAATAATGTAGCCAAGTTCTAATGGGACACGCTTAAGTGGGCGCAGCGCTGCACTAATACCCATCGCAAACAAGGCACAAGGCCCGGCAGTTTTTGATAATAGATCAAACGTTTGGTCAGCAAACTCGGGTAACTTATAAGAAAAAACGGACGCCAATACACCCGCTATGGTCGCGATGATAAAAGGATGAGTGAAAATTTTGACCGTGATGTGCCTAACCAATTCGAATTTTGTTTGTTTATTACTATTACCTACCGCCATAAACAAAGGTGCGACAATAAAATGCATCGCATTTTCAAAGCAAAAAATCAGCGCCACAGGAACACCAGCGGCGGGTCCAAATGCAGCAAGCCCAAGAGGTATTCCCATATAACCAATGTTGCCATAAGCAGCAGCAAGCCCCTGAATGGTGGCTTCAGGTTGTTGATTTTTTCGCCATCTAGCAATCAAATACACTAAGAGAAATATAGCGAATGTGCTGCCTATCGAAATCAAAATAAAGCCAATTTGAGTAAACTGGCTGACCGGTGTTCTAGACAAAAGTTGGTAAAACAAGGCCGGCAAGGCGACATAGATAATATAAAAATTCATCCACGCCAAACCTTCAATCGGTAGACGAGCCAATTTACCCGCAACGAACCCAAGTACAATAATCGCAAATAGAGGCAATACGAGTTCAATAACAGCGAGCATTTAATCTTTCCTGAATTTACCTAATTGAGCATTGCCACCTATACCAAAATAAATTATCTCAATATCCTAGATGTGGCTGTATAACTTGAAACGTTAGAGGGCTAAATCTCTTTTGATACTTAGCTAAGGACTGCATTATGCAGAACTCGAAAAGTTTTGAAATAGTAGTCGAAAATTTGTTAACGAGGCTTCATTTTCAATTGAGCTTAATTACAGCCTGTTGATACGCATATTACTATTTTTTTGTTATATTAGGGTTATTCTTTCGCGAACTGGGCAGATATAACATGCCTCGCTTTATGATTACTGGTCCAGAGAGCCAGCCCTATGAGCCACCCATTAAACCACAATATTGACAACAATAAGGGTCTCGACTTTCAAACAACAATGGCCATTGCTGCCGGTTGTTTTATTGCGTTTGTTAGTTTTGGGTTTGTTGCCTCTTTTGGTGTTTTTATGACACCGATGACTTCGGTTTTAGGCTGGAGCCGAGAAATATTTGCTTTGGCAGTAGCTGTAGCCACTGTGTGTTGGGGGTTGACACAACCCGTTGCTGGAATGCTTGCAGACCGTTATGGCGCAGCTTGGGTCATTGCCTTTGGAGCAATTACAGCGGCTTTGGGGTTTATCATTCGAAGCCAATTCGTTGACCCGACTGTATTTATTGCCACAGGTGTTTTAGTTGGGATTGGTACAGGCGCGTGTTCCTTTTCATTAATTATTGCGGCCATGGGTAAAATAGTTGAGACCCAACGCCGCAGCTTTATTTTGGGCTTAGGAACCGCATCAGCTTCTGCAGGTATGTTTGTCGCAGCACCACTGTCGCTAATGTTTATCCAAAGCTATGGTTGGCAATGGTCTATGGTACTCATCGCAATCAGCTTTCTATTGGTACTGCCTGCTTTACTGGTAATTGCCCCTTTATCTAAAGGTTCGGTTAACGGTAGGTCTAGTGATTTTTCTTTCGCACTTCGCACAGCCTTCTCTGACAGGTCATACTTACTTTTGTTTTTTGGTTTTTTTGTTTGTGGTTTTCACGTGTCATTTATCGGCACTCACTTGCCAGCCTATATTGTTGATATAGGTCTGAGTCCAGAGGTCGGTGCCTGGTCTTTGGGATTAATTGGACTGTTTAATATAGCCGGTTCCTTACTGTCGGGTTGGTGTGGTCAAGTCATGTCAAAAAAGAAAGCTTTAGCATTTATTTACGCTGCGAGGGCTGTGGTTATTTTAGTTTTTATCTCTTCCCCCATATCTCCAATGATGATCTACCTATTTTCAGCCGTCATGGGTCTGCTGTGGCTGGCAACAGTACCATTAACAACAGGTTTAATCGCCCAAACGCAGGGCATTAAGTTCTTAGCAACCTTAGCGGGCATGGTGTTTATGAGCCACCAGATCGGTGGTTTTATGGGGGCCTGGTTAGGCGGTCGGATATATGACATGTACCAAGACTATACTCCCATGTGGTGGTGGGCAATTGGCTTTGGTGTGTTAGCTGCAGTGTTGCATATGGGAATTAACGAACGCCCAGGAAAACTAGCCAACTATCAGTCAAAACAAATCAGCTGAAGCAATAATTACCTGTATTACTGCCCATCGTAATTTCAAAGACTAGGACTTGTCTTTATTTTACTTGCCTGCCGAAAGTCTATATCTTGTTTAAAAAACAATGGAGATCAGTCAGCGAGCATATACATTTTGCGTAAGGCTTCAGTAATATGCCAAGTACATTGAGTACCCTTGGGTATAAAGAACACATCACCAGCAGTAAATGTTTCTGACTTCCCTTTTTTATCGGTCAATGTCACTGAACCCGAAATAATAGTCATCATTTCATGCACTTGATAGCTATCGATTTCTTCTTTGCATGGCGCACACTCCCAAACACCGGCTAAAACATTCTTATATCTGATGTAAAATAGGATTGATCCAGTTCCGTCCGATCATCACTGGCAAATGTTTCCGCCTTAACCATACTAAAAGGTTCGATTTCTACAGAAGAATCGTTTCCT
Source organism: Gammaproteobacteria bacterium (assembly GCA_051277905.1). Taxonomy (GTDB): domain Bacteria; phylum Pseudomonadota; class Gammaproteobacteria. Next base: position 3,843 of record JBNMQI010000113.1, read on the forward strand.
GGTAGTACTCTCATAAATGTATCATTCATGTCATTTTCTCTAAAATTGACATTAGATTTTCAACTGACTCTTCTGGCAGCTTACTTAGTTCAGCATGTCTCGCCTTTAATAAAAAACAGTTTAGAAGTCACCAAAATTAAAGACATAGCTTAACATCAGGTTAATTAGATAAATTTACCCTTTGCCCAAATGGTAACCGGCATATAATAAAGCTGACACTAACAAAACAGAAGTTATGATCGGCCTAGCATTTTTAATTTCTGGCAATTCTTTATCCAAGCCCACTAATTCAGATGGATGATAAAGAGAACGCGGACTCCATATCGCAATAATTATGAATGCAAAAATAATAGCTAAGAATGTATGTATAGAATATTTAAAAGCCTCAATATCTCCCATAAACGCAGCAGATACTGAAAAAATCGCATTACAAATAAGCATGGCTAAGCCAAAAAAACTTAATGGCGATTTTAATGAAGTAATAATTGCCGAGTAGCTTTTATTATCTATTTTATTCTTTTCTTCAGACATTTTTTCAACCTTTGATATAACTTCTGAAATCGTAAACAGAGATGAGAAAAAAACAGAGTGATTGCTCTTTGCGTTCCTCTGTTAAAGTCCATTATATTACAAATGTTCCACTAGACAACGAGCGCATTGATAAGTCCATTATTCTCTCAGGTGCACTGGACTAGACACGGTACTCCTAGTAGTAGTTACTAAACCTTTTTTAAAATATTTTTCTTATATGAATTGAATGTCTTCGATTAATTGACCTAGCAATTCACACAAATGAACGATATTGGGATTGATAGTTCTTCATAAACAATATCTTCGTTGCGACCTGTCCAAAGCCTATTAAACTCATGCTATAGTCAAAAATTTGGACCACTAGATGACAATTTCTGAGTATCCCTCAAAACTGAGTTTACCGCAGGCTAATCCTGGCGTAACCACAGTATTGGAGTACCTGATCATCAAGTTCCCGTATATTAATGCTCAGATTTGGCAGCAGCGTATTACCGATGGAAAAGTGCATTGGCACGACGGTTCATTGTTAACAACCCAATCATTGTTTCGACCACAGCAACGGGTCTACTATTACAGAGAAGTTGAAAGCGAGCCCAGCATCCCCTTTAAGGAAACCATACTATTTCAGGATGAGCATATTTTAGTGGCATATAAACCACACTTTTTGACAGTAACTCCTGGCGGCATATATGTGAATGAGTGTTTGCAAAACCGACTACGACGTAGCACTGGCATTAAAGCCTTGCAAGCATTACACCGCTTAGACAGAGTGACCGCTGGCTTGGTTATGTTCTCGACTAATCTGCTTACGCGCAATCAGTATCACGATTTATTTCGAACAAGGCAAATACACAAAACTTACCAGGCCATCACCAACATTGGCGACGATGAAAAACTCACAGGCCAGACCTGGGAAGTTAAAAACCGTATCGTCCACAGCGAGCCACGATTTAGGATGCAAGTGGCCAAAGGCGAAGCCAATAGCCATTCTGTAATTCGATGCCTTCAACAATCGACGCATCAAGCGTTATTTGAATTGAACCCTGTGACGGGTAAAACGCATCAATTACGTGTCCATATGCAGACAATAGGTTTTCCCATACTGAACGACAACTACTACCCTAAATTACAACCACTATCAGTAGATGACTATTCAGCACCCTTGCAGTTACTAGCAACAGAGCTTCAATTTATCGACCCAGTAACCCTGAATCCAAGACGTTTTAGTTATGACGGCCACTTATCGCTAAAATAGGTTAAGGTTAGCAACCATCAGCATCCATCTAAGTTGTCGAAGTAAGCTCGATGCCTTTGAAATTTAAAGATCTAACGGAAGCTTTACTTTAACCAAGAGCATCTATTTCTATAGATACATAAAGGCTAAGACATAGAAGCAATAAATTGGCCTGAATATGCTCTGATGAAGTACCTTAATAGCCAACTTAACTCCAAATGAAAGACTTAAGACTAACAGTACCGTTGAGCGTAAACAGCCATGCGAATGCACCGCAGTTCAATAGGACTGTCATCCAAAAAACAGCTCGGAATGATTGTTTCTTAGTTTTATGACGCAACGTTTGCTGTGCAATCATTGCACCAGGCCAACCACCAACTAATGCCAGTAAGTGCAAGGTACTTTCTTGCGTTCTAAACGACCCAGCTTTGGCTGCCGATTTATCTAGAGCATACATAACAAAGGTAACTATGCTTGAAGCAATATATAGCAGCAAAATTAGAAATGGTATTTTGGTTGAAAAAACACAGGCTCCAACAATAATTAAAAAGAAAATGACGAAAACGACAGGGAAAACAGAAGCCGAGGGCAGTTCTGGCAACCGCGTTTTGTTATGTAATCTTACCTTCTTCATATTGATGATAGTTATCTGTAATTGAATACCACGGGGCTTTTGAGCTTGAATATGCGTGATATTTATTCTCACACAAAAATGGAGTTTCTACAGTACCCAGTCTGAGGCGTTTAATATTAGGGTTGTCTTTTCTGGCACTATACAAAGGGCTTCCGCAGTTTTTACAAAATGCCCTAACTTTTGAATCGCTCGTCTCAAACTCTTTAATATAATCTTGCCCAGTAAACGTCAATTTTCTTGAATCAATCGGGCTATTAGCAGCAAAAGCACCACCTTGGGCTTGCCGACACTGAGAACAATGGCACATTGCAATTTCATTAATGGTACCGTCGTATTCATAACAGACTTTACCGCATAGACATTTTCCACTAATCATTAAAGAACCTCTTATTATTCATAAACCGTTGCTGAAGGATTACCAACTTCTTTGTCAATGAAATGACTGAACTTAACATGTTTCAAAGTCCTATAGGTATTGATTATAAAACGACAATACAATGTTTTGGCAATAAATTTTTTACCAAGCAATTTCAGTACTAAATAGTTGCTTGATAAAATTTATAATCTCCTTTGCGTTTTATTTAATGAGAGTGGTTGAAATACTCGAAATTGATTTTTCTAATGCCAGTCATCTAATGATGGGAATTAGCTTATAAAATGAAGTTTTGATTATTTTACTATATGTAATTGTGCTGGAATTTAATCCAAATGCATTGTTGAAGTTTATATTTCCAAACTCCTTGCTTCCTAACAAGTTTTTTAAATTTCTCAGAGCTGATACAAAAGAAAGAAGGCATTATTTTTAGCCTTAGTGCTAAAGCTTAGACGGTGGTTTATT